>NZ_JARKPQ010000114.1 GCF_029975155.1 Propionicimonas sp.
GCGGCGAAACCGAGCCCGGCCAGGACGAACAGGCCCACCGGCAGCACGACCTCCCAGCCGCGGTCGGCGAGCGACCCGCTCTCCCAGACCCGCACCGACAGGAAGGCGTTGCTGTGCAACAGCGTGAGCGTGATGGTCAGCCCGGACAGCACCGCGCCGATGCTCACCCCCGCCAGGGTGAGGGTGAGCGGACCGGCCCCGCGCCCTCCGGCCGAGCCGAGGGCGTACACCGCGACGGTGGTGACCACGGCGCCGGCGAAGGCGAACCAGATGTAGCCGAGCAGCGAGGTGATCGGCAGGAACGCCACCGCCAGCGTCATCGCGAAGCTCGCGCCGGCGCTCACCCCGAGCAGGCCGGGGTCGGCCAGCGGGTTGCGGGTCATGCCCTGCATCAGCGCTCCGGCGACGGCGAGCGCACAGCCGACGACGACGGCCAGGACGGTCCGCGGCAGCCGCTGGTCGCGAACGATCACCTGGTCGAGCACGGTTGGGTCGTACCGGAACAGCGCGTCCCACACCTCGGGCAACGGGACGGGCTTCGCGCCGACGGCGATGCTCAGCAACATCGCCACCGCCAGCGCGCCCAGCGCCAGCCACAGCCAGAGGCGACGCCCGGACGCCAGCGCGCCAGGAGCCGCCGCGGGAGCGGCGTCCGGACGGGCCAGGGTCGCGGTCACAGTCCGAGCGCGGTCAGGCGGTCGTCGTACTCCTGCTCGATGTCGGCCTCGTCCCGGTCGGACTGCCACATCTCCTCGAGTTCGGCCTTGACGGCCGGCGCAAGGGCCTCCCAGCGCTCGTGCCACTGCTCGGCCGCGTCCGTCCAGTACCCCACGACCTTGAAGTCGGACGCCGCCATGCCCAGCTCGCGGCGCAGGTACTTGCGGATGCTGCGCAGTTCCCTGGCCTCGCCCGCGACCCACACGTAGCCCTGGCCGGGCGGGAACTGCAGGCTGCGCAGCGCGTCCTCCATCCGGCTCGGCCCGACCCCGTTGCCACCGTGCAGCCAGGTGAGGGTCGCCCGGGGATGGAGCTGCAGCGGGATCTCATCGGCCGGGCCCGGGACCTCGGCGATCACCCGGGTCGGCAGGGTCGGCGGCGTCTGCTCGAGGATCCGGGCCAGCGCGGGCAGGCCGGCCAGGTCGGCGACCAGGACCTGCCACACAGCGCCCTCGGGCAGGTGGTACATGCCGATCGGCGAGTTCAGCCCGACGAGGTCGCCCGGCCGGGCCGACTGCGCCCAGGTCGTGGCCACCCCGTGGCCGTGGACGACGAAGTCGACGGTCACCTCGCGGCGGTCGGCGTCGAACTGGCGGACGGTGTAGGTGCGCAGCAGATCGAGATCGATCGTGGCGTAGTCGAGGGCGTCACCGGCGACGGCGGGCAGTATCGGCTCGCGGGAGCCCGGGGCGGGGAAGATCAGCCGGATGTACTCGTCGCCCACGCCCGTGCTCAGGTAGTCGGCGACGCCCGCACCGCCGATCACGATCCGGCGCAGGGTGGCGGACAGGTCGGCGACGGAGACCACCTCACCGGTGAACACCCGCATCGGGACGGACGTGTCACGCATCGGCGAACGCCTTCTCGATGACGTCGAGGAAGGCCAGCTGACCGCTCGGCGAGCCGTAGGTCATCTCCATCTCGTAGGTCTGGATGCGGTTGTTCTTCACGAACGGCAGCGCCGCCCAGACCTTGTTCCTGCCGAGGGTGTCCATCATGGTGGCGAACTCCTTCTCGCCGGTCTCGCCGACGCCGATGATCACGAAGGCGATGTCGATGTCCGAGAGCTGGCCGAGGTTCTCCCCGCTCAGCGAGACCCCGTCCCCGTTGTCCTTCTTGGCGCCCGGGAACACCGTCAGGCCGAGATCGGCGAAGGCCTGGCACTCCACGCCGGAGTAGCAGGACGAGGAGACCTTGCCGTCCCAGTAGCCCACCGGCGCGACCACGGTGTCCTTCGCCTTGTCGCCGATCGCGGCCTTCACCTCGGCGACCCTGGCCCGGTATGTCGTCATCCACGCCTCGTACTGCTGGGTGCGTCCCAGCGCTTCGGCGGTCTCCTTGAAGTGCTCCATCCAGCTGCGGCCGTCGAACGCGTTCACGCTGTAGGTGGGCGCGATCTCCTTCAGCCGTTCGTGGGTCTTCTCGTCGTAGCCCAGCCCGTTGAGGATGAAGTCGGGACTCGCGGCCAGGATCTTCTCGTAGTTGTAGTCGGGGTAGTTCGCGAACGGCGTCACTCCCTGCAGCGCCTCCTGCGGGAAGAAGCTCGGGAAGGTCGTGTAGCCGCTGTCGCCCCGGATCGGCTGCTCCTTGGCCAGCGGATAGCCCAACGCGATCAGGATGTCCACGTCGGTGGTGTACATGCCCAGGGCCGCCTGCGGCTCGGCCGGCAGGGTCACGTCCCCGAACTGCGACGAGACGGTCACGCTCGCGGCCGGCGCGGGAGCAGCGGCGAGTTTCGGGCTGGTCGTGGTGCAGGCCGACAGGGCCAGGGCGACGGCGGCGACCGCGGCGAGGCGGAGTGAACGCATAAGGCAGTCCTTCGACGTAGATTAGGTAAGGCTTACCTTATCTAAATCCCACTGCCCTGGCATCACGTCCGTCTTTCGATGCACAAGCACGCTGAATCCACCGGTCCTCAGCCCGGATCCACCGATCGAACACGTCTCGACAAGCTCGACGAACGGCTTCGGTGGATCGGGGCGAGGACGAGCCCGATGGCGTCACGAAGGGCCTGCTCGCCGACACCTGCGAGGATCTGCACTCTCGACGGCGTAACCGCAGCGCCGCCCGCCAACAGGGAGCATCGACAGTGCAGATCCTCCCGGCGGAGGTTGCCCTTCGTGACGCTTCGTTCGTTCCTCACGAAGCTCCTCAGGGAGCGGTTGGAGGAGAGCTAATTCGGGTCCTGGGAGACGAAGGGGTGCTCCCAGCCGACGGCCGACTCGAGCTGGGCCGACAGGCTGAGCAGGACCTCCTCGGCGCCGAAGCGGCCGCCGAGCATCACGCCGATGGGCAGGCGGCGGCCGTCCACCTCGGCGGTGTGCAGCGGCAGGGAGACGGCCGGGCGGCCGGAGAGGTTGTAGACGCTGGTCCAGGGTGTGAACCGGGTCTGCGCGGCGAAGTCGGCCGCCGGGTCGGCGTCGTTCCGCAGCGCGCCGACCAGTGCCGGCGGCTGCGCCAGCGTGGGCGTGAGGATCACGTCGAACGCGTCCCAGGCGAGGGCCACCTCCACCGTCAGCCGCTGCACGGCCGCCGCTGCCGCCGCGTACTCCACTCCGCTGGTGGCACGGCCGGTTTCCCGCAGCCACCGGGTCAGCGGACGCAGCACCGGCTCGGCCTCCCCGGGCAGCGGGATGGACGCCGCACCCACGGCCCAGAGCGCCCCGAACGCCTCCCAGCGCTGGACCGGGAACGGCACCGGCGCCTCGTCCACCTGGTGACCGAGGTCGGCCAGTGTCTCCGCGGTGGCGCGCGCGGCAGCCAGGCACGCCGGGTGCACGTCGGCCTCCGCGATCACCGGCGTGGTCAGCACGCCCACGCGCAGCCGTCCCGGCTCCCGCCGCGCGGCGTCGAGGAAGGGTGCCGCCGGTGGCGGGGCGAGGTAGGTCTCCCCCACCCCGTGGCCGGCCAGCACGTCGAGAGCGACCGCCGTGTCGGCCACCGTCCGGGTCAGGACGCCGTCGGTGCCCAGTCCCGGGCCGGGCGGACGCAGCCGTCCCGCGCTGATCCGGCCACGGCTCGCCTTCAGCCCGACCAGCCCGCAGGCCGACGCCGGGATCCGGATGGACCCTCCCGCGTCCGAGGCGTGCGCGATCGGGGCGAGTCCCGTCGCCACGGCCGCGGCCGCGCCACCGCCGGAACCGCCGGCCGAGCGGGTCAGGTCCCACGGCGTCCGCGCGGCGGGAGCCCCCTCCGGCTCGGTGTAGCACGGCAGGCCGAACTCCGGGGTCGCGGTCTTGCCGAGCATCACCGTCCCCGCAGACGCGAACCAGCCGACGATGTCGTCGTCGACGTCCGCGACGTTGCCGCGCAGCGCGACCGAACCGGCCTCCAGGCCCACGCCGGCGACCGGATTGAGGTCCTTGATCGGGCACGGCACCCCGGCGAGCGGACCCACGGCCTCCGCGCGGGCGACCGCCGCGTCCACCGCCGCGGCCTGGACGAGCGCCAGTTCGGGGGTCAGCCGCGCGTAGGCCCCGACGAAAGGCGACAACCGCTCGGCCCGCTCCAGGTACGCGGTGGCGACCTCGACGGCCGACACCGCCCGCGAACCGACGGCTCGCGCCGTCGCCAGCGCGTCGAGCTCGACCAATTCCATCAGTGCTTGATCTTCCCCGGATTCAGCGTGCCGGCGATGGTGGGCTGGAAGTCCTCGCCGAGCTGCTTGACCGCGAGTCGGCCGACCAGCTGCTGCTCCGTGGTCACGCGCTCGGACCGAGCCCGGCCGACGAAGGTGATCAGCCAGTGCAGCAGGGTGGTCACCCGGTTCTTGAAGCCGACCACGTAGATCAGGTGGACGAACAGCCACGCGAACCACGCCGGGAACCCGGACAGCTCCAGCTTCCCCACCTTCGCGACCGCACCGTACCGGCTGATCACCGCCATCGAGCCCTTGTCGTGGTAGGCGAAGGACGCGGTCACCGGGTGTCCGGTCAGCTCTCCCCGGATCTTCGAGGCGGCGTAGCGGCCACCCTGAATCGCCACCTGGGCGACGCCCGGCAGCTTGTCCAGGCTGATCATGTCGCCGACCACGAACACCTCGGGGTGCCCCGGCAGTGTCAGGTCGGGGTTGACCATGATCCGTCCGGCCCGGTCGAGTTCGGCGCCGGACTGCTCGGCCAGCGTCCGGCCCAGCGGGCTCGCCTGCACCCCGGCGGCCCAGATCTTGCAGGAGGCCGCGATCCGCTCGGTGGAACCGTCCTTGTCCTTCACCTCGAGCCCGGTGGCGTCCACATCCGTGACCAGTGCGCCCAGCCGGACCTCCACGCCGTTGCGTTCCAGCTCCGTCTTCGCCGCGGCGGACAGCTTCGCACCGAACGGCGGCAGCACCACGTCCATGCCGTCCAGCAGCAACACCTTCGCGTCGCGGGTGTCGATCCTGCGGAAGCTGCGGCGGAGGGTGTGCTGGGTGAGTTCCGCGATCTGCCCGGCCATCTCCACCCCGGTCGGACCGGCCCCCACGATGACGAAGGTGAGCAGTCGCTGCCGCTCCTCCGCGTCCTCGCTGAGCTCGGCCATCTCCAGCGAGCCGAAGATCCGCGCGCGCAACTCGAGCGCGTCGTCGATGGTCTTCATGCCGGGCGCGAACGTCGCGAACTGGTCGTTGCCGAAGTACGACTGGCCGGCGCCGGCGGCGACGATCAGGTAGTCGTACTTGAGCGCGATGGTCTTGGCCAGCTTCTCCGCCACCACGACCCGGCTGGCGAGGTTGATCCGGTTGACCTCCGCCAGCAGGACGGTGGCGTTGGCCTGCTTACGCAGGATGTCGCGGGTGGCCGGGGCGATCTCGCCCGTGGACAGGATCCCGGTGGCCACCTGGTACAGCAGCGGCTGGAAGAGGTGGGACACGGTACGGGACACCAGCGTGACGTCGACCGGCGCGTCGGCGAGGGCCTGCGCCGCGAACAGCCCGCCGAAGCCTGAGCCGATGATGACGACCTGGGGACGGGTCATGCTGACCTCCACTCGATGAGGTGTGCCCGGCAGTAGGGCAACCCTAGACGGCGACGCCCTATTCCGGAACGGCCGCCGTCCCACCCCGGACACGACTCCCCGAAGTGGCGCGAATCGGGGACAGGTCCCATTCCCGTTCACCCGCCTCGGGGTGAACGGGAATGGGACCTGTCCCCAGCGGTTCGCTCGGGTGGATGGGAATGGGACCTGTCCCCAGCGTTCGTGGACCGAGAGCGGAACCGTCACCGGTCCGATCGGGTGGTCAGGCGGAGCGGGAGATGACGCCGTCGCAGAGGGCGGCCAGCGCGGTCTTCGCGGGGCCGTCGGGCAGGGGTGCCAGGTGGGCGCGGGCGACCTCCGCGCGGCGGCGGATCTCCTCGCGCGCCTCCGTCATCGCCGGGTGGGCACGCATCAGCCGCAGGGCCTCGGCGAGATCGGCGTCCGCGGACAGGTCGGCGTCCAGCAGGGCCAGCAGGCGCGCGTCCGCCGGATCGGTGCTGCGGCGCGCCAGCAGGGTCGGCAGCGTGGGCACCCCGGCCCGCAGGTCGGTGCCGGGCGTCTTGCCGGACGAGTCGCTGGCGATGTCGAGGATGTCGTCGCTGAGCTGGAAGACCATCCCGATCTCCTCGCCGTAGGCGTCCAGCGCCCGCAGCTCCTGCTCCCCCACGCCGGCCACCATGCCGCCGAAGATCGCGGACGCGGCGATCAGCGAGCCGGTCTTGTCCGCCAGCACCTCCAGGTAGTGCTCGAGCAGGTCCGCACCCGGCTTCGGGCCGCGGGTCTCCGCGATCTGGCCCTGGACGAGCCGGGCGAACGTGTTTGCCTGCAGCGTCACGTAGTCGGTGCCGAGGGTGGCGACGATCGAGGACGCCCGGGAGAACAGGAAGTCGCCGACCAGGATCGCGACGGTGTTGTCCCACCGCTGGTTGGCGCTGGGCGCACCACGGCGCAGCTGGGCCTCGTCCATCACGTCGTCGTGGTAGAGGCTCGCGACGTGGGTCAGCTCCATGACGAGCGCCGCCCGCACCACGGCCTCCTCGTCCGGCTCGGCGGCCAGCAGGGACGCGAGCACGACCAGCAGCGGACGGAACCGCTTGCCGCCGGCATGGATGATGTGCTGCGCGGCCTCGGTGACGAAGTCTGTGTCGGCCTCCGCAGCCACGGCCAGCCGCTGCTCGACCCGGTCGAGCAGGTCGGTCACTCGGGCGGTGAAGTCCCCCGGCAGGTCTCCGACAAGGTCGGCTGGTTGGGTCGCGACGGGCACGCCGGACAGCATAGCCTCAGCGCAGGAAGGTGCTCGCCGAGGTCACCAGGTCCAGCAGTGGACCGGGGAACAGCCCGAGGTAGGCCGACGCCAGCGCGCCCAGCGCGACCGGCACCCAGGTCATCCCGCTGGCCCGCCCGACGGTCACGCCCTCGGCCGGCTCGGCGAAGAACATCAGCACGATCACCCGCAGGTAGACGTAGGCGGCCACCAGGCTGAGCGCGACCGCGGCGACGACGAGCCACGAGTAGCCCCCGCGCCACGCGGCCGAGAACACCGCCCACTTGCCGATGAAGCCCCCGGTCAGCGGGATGCCCGCGAAGCTCAGCATCAGCACGGCGAAGATCCCCGCCAGCAGCGGGTTCTTCCTGCCGAGCCCGGCCCAGCCCGCGATCTCGTGCACCTCGCCGGCCTGGTTGCGCACCATGGTCACGATCGCGAACGCCGCGACGGTCGCGAAACCGTAGGCCACGAGGTAGAACAGGATCGAGCCGAAGCTGTTCACCTGACCGGTCACGCCGGCGGTCGCGCCGACCGCCGCGACCAGGATGAATCCGGCGTGCGAGATCGAGCTGTAGGCCAGCAGCCGCTTCATGTCGGTCTGGGTCAGCGCGACCACCACGCCGACGGCCATGGTGATCACGGCCACGGTCGCGAGCAGCGGCTGCCAGCTCCACCGCTCGGCCCCGAACGCGACGAACAGCACGCGGACGGTGGCGCCGACGGCGGCGAGCTTGGTGCAGATCGCCATGAACCCGGTGACCGGGGTCGGGGCGCCGACGTACACGTCCGGGACCCAGTTGTGGAACGGCACCGCGCCGATCTTGAACAGCAGTCCGACGGCGATGAACGCCATGCCGGTGTAGAGCAGCCCGCGCCCGTAGACCGGGTCGGCGATGGCGTCGCTGATCCGGGCCAGGTCGAACGAGCCGGCGAAGCCGTAGACCAGCGCCACCCCGAACAGGAAGAAGGCGGACGACAGCGCACCGAGCAGGAAGTACTTCAGCGCGGCCTCCTGGCTGAGCAGGCGCCGGCGGCGGGCCATCCCGGACAGCAGGTACAGCGGCAGCGACATCACTTCGAGCGCGACGAAGGCGGTGAGCAGGTCGTTGGCCGCGACGAAGACCATCATGCCGCTCAGCGACAGCAGGGCCAGCGGGAAGACCTCGGTGTGCTCGTGCCGCGCGGCGGTCGCCTCGGCCTCGGCGGGGCTGCCGGGGACGGACGCGGCCGAGGCGGCGAACGAGGTGGCGCCGTTGTTCAGGTCGCGTTCGGCGAACACCAGCAGGCTGAGCAGGCCGAAGACCAGCAGCGCACCCCACATCAGGTAGCTGGGGCCGTCCAGGCTGATCGAGCCCATCACCATCAGGCCGAGGCTGTTCTTCGGCTGGATCCACGACAGCACCAGCAGCACGAACGCGATGCCGATGCCGATCTCGAACAGCACGACCTGGCTGAGGAACCGCCAGCGACGCGGGACGAGCGCCTCGACGCCGATGCCGATGCAGCCGGCGACCAGGACCACCAGGACGGGCGCGAGCTGCAGCCACTCGAAGGTGGGCGCGGTGATCGGGTTCACTTGGCTTCCTCTCCCAGCGGCGCGACCGGGTCGGCGACCCCGACGCGGGCCAGCGTGGTCTGCGCTGACGGATTGATCACGGTGAGCGCGAGGTTCGGCACGAAGCCGAGCAGCAGGATCGCGGCGAGCACCGGCGCCGCCACCCACTTCTCCCTCGCCGTCGCGTCCCTGGTGAACGTCCGCTCGACCTCAGGGGTGACCGGCCCGGTCATGGTGCGCTGGTACATCCGCAGGATGTACACGGCGGCGAGCACCGTGCCGATCGTGGCCACCGCCGCGACGCCCGGCTGCCGCGACCACGCCCCGGCGAGCACCATGAACTCCGAGACGAAGCTCGACATGCCCGGCAGCGCCAGCCCGGAGAGGCCGGCCATCAGGAACACGCCGGTCAGCACGGGGGCGACCTTCTGGACGCCGCCGAAGTCGGCGACCAGCGCGGAGCCGCGCCGCGAGATCAGGAACCCGATCACGAGGAACAGGGCCGCGGTGGAGAACCCGTGGTTGACCATGTAGAAGATCGAGCCGGAGATCCCGGCGCTGGTGAAGGTGTAGATGCCCAGCACCATGAAGCCGAAGTGGCTGATCGAGGTGTAGGCCACCAGCCGCAGCAGGTTGGGGCTGCCGATGGCGGCGATCGCTCCGTACAGGATGCTGATCAGGGCGAGGACGACCATCACCGGAGCCACCCAGGTGCTGGCCTCGGGGAACAGCCACAGGCAGAACTTGATCATCCCGAAGGTGCCGATCTTGTCCAGGATGCCGACCAGCAGCACGGACGTGCCCGGGGTGGACTCCTCGGCCGCGGTGGGCAGCCACGTGTGCACCGGGACCATTGGCGCCTTCACCACGAAGGCGAACAGGAAGCCGAGCATCAGCCAGCGCCCGAGCTGCGGGTCGAGCTGCAGCGCGGCGAGCTGGTCGAGCAGGTAGGTCGGCGTCCCGGTGAGCTGGACGGCGGACGCGTACAGCCCGATCACCGACGCCAGCATGACCAGGCCGCCGGCGAGGCTGAACAGCAGGAACTTGACCGCTGCGTACGAGCGCCGCGGGCCGCCGAAGCCACCGATCAGGAAGTACATCGGGATCAGCGTGGCCTCGAAGAACAGGTAGAACAGCAGCACGTCCTGCGCCATGAACACGAACAGCGACAGGCTCTCCAGCGCCAGCACGAGGCCGAAGAAGGCCTGGGGCGTCCAGCGGCCGCGTCCGACCACCTTCCACTCCGCGAGCAGCACGACCGGCACGAGCAGGACGGTGAGCAGCACCATCACCAGGGCCATGCCGTCGAGGCCGACCGCCCACCAGGCGCCGAACGCCGGAATCCAGGGCGCCCGCTCGGTGAGGTCGGCGCCGCCGGCGTACAGCACGGTGACGCCGATCCCGACCACGACGGTGAGCAGGGAGAACACCATGCCGACGCCGCGGGCGATCTGCTTCACCGGCAGGCACAGGACGCCGGCGCCGATCAGCGGCACCAGGCCGAGGAATGTGAGCCAGGGGAATGCCATCTTCTCTTCCTCCCTCAGCCCAGCTGGGTGAGAATCACGACCGCTCCGACCAGCAGGACGCCGATCGTCATGGTCAGGGCGTACGTCCGGACGTGTCCGGTCTGCAGGCGACGGGTCTGCGTGGACAGGCCGGAGAACATCCCGGCGAGGCCGTCGGCGCCCGCGTCGATGACCCGGTCGTCGTTGGCGACGAGGCCGCGGGCGAGCACGAGGGTCGGCTGGACGACGACCGTGTCGTTGACGAGGTCGCCGAACAGGTCGTTGCGGCCGGTGATCGTGAACGGGTTCGACGAGGCCGGCGCGACGTCGGGCACCGGCTTGGTGCCGAACAGCCACCAGGCCAGGGCGACCCCGGCGGCGACCAGCAGCATGGTCAGCCAGCCGACCGGGGTGGGCAGCCACTCGACCTCGTGGACGTGCGCGCCGGTGGCGGGCTCGAGCCACTCCTGGATCCAGCCGTTCATCAGCACGCCGGCCACCACGCTGAAGAACGCGAGGATGATCAGCGGCACGGTCATCACCTTCGGTGACTCGTGCGGGTGTACGCCCTCGCGCCACCGCTTCTCACCGAAGAAGGTCATCAGCATCAGCCGGGTCATGTAGAACGCGGTGATGCCGGCGCCGACCAGGGCGGCGATCCCCGCGACCGTGCTGACCTCGAAGGCCGCCTCGATGATGTGGTCCTTCGAGAAGTAGCCGGCCAGCGGCGGGAATCCGATGATGGCGAGGTAGCCCATCGCGAACGTCCAGAAGGTGACCCTGGTCACCTTCCACAGCGCGCCGTAGTGGCGCATGTTCACGTCGTCGTCCATGGCATGCATCACCGAGCCGGCGCCGAGGAACATGTTGGCCTTGAAGAAGCCGTGGGTGAGCAGGTGGAAGATCGCGAACGCGTAGCCGACCGGCCCGAGGCCCGCGGCGAGCATCATGTAGCCGATCTGGCTCATCGTGGAGCCGGCCAGCACCTTCTTGATGTCGTCCTTGCTGGTGCCGATCCAGGCGCCGGCGAGCAGCGTCACCGCACCGACGACGACGACGGCCGTACTGGCCACCGGCGACATCTGGAAGACCGCGTGGCTGCGCACCACCAGGTACACGCCGGCGGTCACCATGGTCGCCGCGTGGATCAGGGCCGAGACCGGGGTCGGGCCCTCCATGGCGTCCAGCAGCCAGGCCTGCAGCGGCACCTGGGCGGACTTGCCGCACGCGCCCAGCAGGAGCAGCAGGCCGATCGCCGTGGCCCAGGCCGCGTCCAGGTGCTCGGCGCCGGCGTTGACGGCCACGAAGGCCGAGCTGCCGAACAGCGCCAGCATGCTCATCACGGCCATGGTCATGCCCAGGTCGCCGACCCGGTTCATCACGAAGGCCTTCTTCGCCGCCGCCGCGGCGGACGGCTTGTGCTGCCAGAACCCGATCAGCAGGTAGGACGCCAGGCCGACGCCCTCCCACCCGACGAACAGGACCAGGTAGTTGTCGGCCAGCACCAGCAGCAGCATCGCCGCGACGAACAGGTTCAGGTAGGCGAAGAACCGGCGCTTGCGCTCGTCGTGGGCCATGTAGCCCACCGAGTAGATGTGGATCAGCGAGCCGACGCCGGTGATCAGCAGCGCGAACAGGATCGACAGCTGGTCGACCAGCAGGCCCGCGGACACCTCCCACGCACCGGTCGTGATCCAGGTGAACAGGGGCACGGCGACCGCGCGCTGGTCGGGGGCGGCCAGCAGCTGCTGCGCGAACAGGCACGCGGCGAGGCTGAAGCTGGCCAGCGCCGCCGCGACGGCCAGCCAGTGGCCGACCCGGTCGAGGATGCTGCCGAACAGCAGCAGGATGGCGGCGACCACGGCCGGCACGGCGATCATCAGCCAGGCGAGGCTGAACATGCCGGTGGCGGCGACCGGGGCCAGGGTGGATTCGAGGATGATCATCAGGTGCCGTCCCTCACAGCTTCAGCAGGTTCGCCGCGTCCACCGAGGTGGACCGCCGGGTGCGGTAGATGGTGATGATGATGCTCAGACCCACCACGACCTCTGCGGCGGCCACCACCATCACGAAGAAGGTGGCGACCTGTCCGTCCAGACCGCCGCGGGCGAGCGCGAAGGCGACCATGGCGAGGTTCGCGGCGTTCAGCATCAGCTCGACCGACATGAACGCGACCAGCGCGTTCCGCCGGATCATCACGCCGACGGTGCCGATCGTGAACAGGATCGCGGCCAGGTAGAGGTAGTTGTCCGGGCTCATTCGTCGTCCTCCTCGGCGTGACCGGTCTCGATCGCCCCGAAGGCCGCGGCGGTGGTGCGGCTGAGCGCCGGCGAGTCGATGATCACGCCACGGCTGGCCAGCGTCTCCGAGACCGACGCCTCGCTGATCGACCCGTCGGGCAGCAGCGCCGGGGTGGCGATCGAGTTGTGCGTCGCGATCACGCCGGAGTTCGGCAGCGTGCCCGGGTGCGCGCCGGACGCGGCGTAGTCGCGCATCCGCTGCTCGGCGAGGTCCCGCTGCGTGGGCTTCGGCCGGACGCGCGCGTGCTGGCCGAGCACCATCGCACCGACCGCGGCGGTGATCAGCAGGGCCGAGGTGAGCTCGAAGGCGAACACGTAGCGGCCGAAGATCAGCGCCGCCAGCGACTCCACGTTGCCGCCGTAGGCGGCGTTGGCCTGGTCCAGCCCGACCTGCGGACCGCCCGCCAGCGCGCCGCCGATGCCGAACACGATCAGCCCGAGCATGCCCGCCCCGGCCAGCCAGGCCGCGACCTTCTGGCCCTTCAGCGTCTCCACCACCGAGTCGGGGGTGTCGACGCCGACCAGCATCAGCACGAACAGGAACAGCATCATGATCGCGCCGGTGTAGACGATGATCTGCACGAAGGTCAGGAACATCGCGTTCAGCGAGGCGTACAGGACCGCGAGGTTCACCATCACGAAGGCCATGCTCAGCGCGGCGTAGACGGCCTTGCGGAAGAACAGCAGGCCGCAGGCGCCCAGCACCATCAGTGGCGCCACGATCCAGAAGGTGACCTCCTGGCCGGTGACGAGGGGAATCATCGGGTGCCTCCAGAGCTGTCGCCGACGACCGGGGTGCGGTTGTCGGGTTTGCCGGTGGCCGGCAGGCCGAGGAAGTAGGCCCTCTCGTCCGGGCCGAGCCGGCGCGGGTGCGGCGGTTCCTCCATGCCCGGCAGGAGCGGCGCCAGCAGCCGGTCCTTGGTGTAGATCATCTTCTCCCTGCTGGTGTCGGCCAGCTTGAAGTCGTTGGTCATGGTCAGCGCGCGGGTCGGGCAGGCCTCGATGCAGAGTCCGCACAGGATGCAGCGCAGGTAGTTGATCTGGTAGACGCGGCCGTACCGCTCACCGGGGCTGTAGCGCTCGTCCTCTGTGTTGTCGGCGCCCTCGACGTAGATGGCGTCCGCCGGACAGGCCCAGGCGCACAGCTCGCAGCCCACGCACTTCTCCAGGCCGTCGGGCCAGCTGTTCAGCTGGTGCCGGCCGTGGAAGCGGGGCGCGGTGATCTTCTCCTTGCCCTTCTCGGGGTAGCCCTGGGTGAAGGTCTTGCGAAAGATCGTCCGGAACGTCACCCCGAACCCGGCCCACGGGTCGAAGATGCCCATCTACTGCTCCTCTCCGTCTGCCTTCGGCGCCGCCTCGGCAGTGGACGCGACCACGCCCTGCATCTCCGGCAGCACCTGCCCCGGCATCGGCGGGACGGGATAGCCGCCCGCGAAGGCATCGAACTCGCCGGTCACCGGTTCGGGTTCGGGCTGGGGTTTCTCGCCGATGAGCAGGATCCCGGCGAGGACCAGCAGGATCACGATGATCGAACCCCACAGGATCGGACCCTGCAGCAGGTTCTCCTGGCGCATCGTCTGGACGGTGGCGAGGACGATGATCCAGCCGAGCGCGACCGGGATCAGGCCCTTCCAGCCCAGCTTCATGAACTGGTCGTAGCGGAACCGCGGCAGCGTGCCACGCAGCCAGACGAACACCGAGATGAACAGCTGCACCTTGATCACGAACCAGATCGGACCGAGCCACGGGTTGTTCAGCGGCTCGATGGCGTTCAGCGGCCAGAACGGCAGGTAGCCACCCATGAACAGCGTGGTGGCGATCGCCGACACCGTGGCCATGTTGATGTACTCGGCCAGGAAGTAGATCGCGTACCGGAAGCCGGAGTACTCGGTGATGTAGCCCGAGACCAGCTCGGACTCGGCCTCGGGCAGGTCGAACGGGGCCCGGTTGGTCTCACCGACCATCGAGATCACGTAGATCACGAAGGACGGCAGGAGCAGCAGCCAGTACCAGGTCTGCAGCTTCACGTCGACGCCGAACGGCGCCAGCGGCACGCGTTGCGCCTCGACGATGTCGTGGGTGGACATCGAGCCCGCGAACAGGAACACCGCGACCAGCGAGAGGCCCATCGCGATCTCGTAGGAGATCATCTGGGCGCTGGACCGCAGCCCGCCGAGCAGCGAGTACGGCGAGTTGGACGACCAGCCGGCCAGCACGAAGCCGTAGATGCCGACGGACGTGACCGCGAGCAGCACCAGCACGCCGACCGGGAGGTCGGCGAGCTGCAGGTAGGTCTTCACGCCGAAGATCTCGACCTCACCGCCGAACGGGATCACTGCCCACGCCGTGAAGGCGGCGGTGCCGGCGATCATCGGGGCGACGGTGAACAGCACCCGGTCGACCATGGAGGGCATGAAGTCCTCCTTGATCAGGAGCTTCATGCCGTCGGCGAGCGCCTGTCCGAGGCCCAGCGGGCCGTTCATGATCGGGCCGAGGCGGTGCTGCATCTTGCCGACCAGCCGCCGCTCGTACCAGACGTTGAAGATCGTCCAGGCCAGCAGGACGACGAACAGGACGACGACCTTGATCAGGACCAGCCACCACGGATCGTTCATTCCGCACCTCCCACGCTCAGGGTGACGTCGACGCCCGCGACGAGGCCCAGCTCGCCCAGCGGGGTACCCGGGGAGTTCTGCGGCACCCAGACCGTGCCCTCCACCATGCCGGGCGTGATCGCCACCGGCAGGCTGTACCAGCCGGCCTCGCCACCGACCGCGACCTGGTCACCGTCGGCCACGCCGAGGACCCCCGCGAGCGCCGGGCCGACCCGGGCGACCGACGGACGGGCGGTGGCCGCCATGGCCTCCTCGTTGTCCTGACCGCGGCCGCCGTCGATCAGCTGCCGCCAGGTGGCCAGCTTCACGGTCGCCTCGCCGGAATCGATGGTCGAGCTTGTCGAGACCCGCGTCTGCGCAGCGGCCGAGGCTCTCCTCGTCCGCTTCTTCGGGGTCTCGACAGGCTCGACCAGCGGTTGGGGCTCGACCAGCGGTTGCGGGTCGACCAGCGGTTGGGGCCACGTGCCCAGCTCGGTGAGCTCGGCGAGCGCCTGCTTCGGCGTCCGGATGCCCAGCGGCCGGCCGAGGCCGTCGGCGAGGGCCGCCAGCACGCGCAGGTCGGTCATCGGGGCGTTGGCCTGCTTGATCACGGTGTTCACGGTGCCGGGGCGATGCTCCCAGTTCAGGAACGTGCCGGCGTGCTCCTCGATCAGCGCGACCGGGAAGACCACGTCCGCCCGCTCGGTGACCTCGGAGAGCCGGCTCTCCAGCGACACCACGAACCCGGCGTTCTCCAGCCCGGCCCGCACGGCGGCGGCGTCGGCGAAGTCGGCCGGCTCGAGGCCCGCGACCACCAGGGCCCGCAGGTCACCCGCGCTTGCGGCGGCCAGCATGGCCGTCGCGTCCAGGCCGGGTTCCGCCGGGAGGCCCTCGATTTCCCAGGCCGTCGCCACGTCCACCCGTGCCGCGGTGTCGGCCAGCGGACGGCCGCCCGGGAGCAGCCCGGGAAGGCAGCCGGCCTCGATCGCGCCGCGGTCGCCCGCGCGCCGCGGCACCCAGGCGAGCCGGGCTCCGGCAGCGGCAGCCACCTCGGCGGCGGCGTCGAGGGCACCGGGGACGAGCGCGAGCCGCTCCCCCACCATGACCACGGCGCCCGGCTCCAGCGTGAGCGCGCGCAGAGCGGCCACCTCGTCACCGGGCACCGTCGGCACCAGCGTGGCGGCCAGCTTGGCCGAACCGGCGCTGGCGAAGGGGGCGATCGCGGTGACCTTCAGCCCCTTCTTCCGGACGGCCTTGCGCAGTCGCAGGAACACCAGCGGCGACTCGTCCTCCGGCTCGAAGCCGGCGAGCACGACGTGTCCGGCGGTCTCCAGGTCGGCGTAGGTGACGGCATCAGCGAGCGTCCGCCCGGCGACGTGGGTGGCGAGGAACGCCGCCTCGTCCGCGCCCGTGGGGCGTGACCGGAAGTCGATGCTGTTCGTGCCGAGCACGGCGCGGGCGAACTTGCTGTAGCCGTAGGCGTTCTCCACCGTCAGCCGGCCACCGGTGAGCACCCCGATGCTGTTGCCCGCGGCGGCGAGCCCCGCGACGGCCGCGTCGATCGCCTCGGGCCAGGACGCGACGCGCAGCGCGCCGTCCTCGCGGATCAGCGGCCGGGTGATCCGGTCGTCCCCACGGGCGGACACGAAGCCGAACCGGCCCTTGTCGCAGTTCCACTCCTCGTTCACCTCGGGCTTCTCCCCCGCGAGGCGACGCTTCACCTGGAAGTGCCGGTGGTCCACCCGCAGCGAGCAGCCGCTCGCGCAGTGCTCACACGTGGAATCGGTCGAGACCAGGTCGAACGGCCGGCTCTGGAACCGGTAGGCCGCGGACGTGAGCGCGCCCACCGGGCAGATCTGCACGACATTGCCGGAGAAGTAGGAGTCGTACGGCTGCTTGGCGTACTCGCCGACCTGCTGCAGCGCGCCCCGCTCGACGAGCGCGATGAACGGGTCGCCGGAGATCTGCTCGGAGAACCGCGTGCAGCGCGCGCACTGGATGCAGCGCTCGCGGTCGAGCAGGATCTGCGCGGAGATCGCCACCGGCTTGGGGAAGGTCCGCTTGACGCCCTCGTAGCGGGACTCGCCGCGGCCGTTGCTCATGGCCTGGTTCTGCAGCGGGCACTCGCCGCCCTTGTCGCAGATCGGGCAGTCCAGCGGGTGGTTGATCAGCAGGAACTCCAGCATGCCCGTCTGGGCCTTGTCGGCCACCGGCGAGGTGAGCTGGGTCTTGATCTGCATCCCGGGCGCGCACTCCAGCGTGCAGGACGCCTGCGGCTTCGGCATGCCACGGCCGTTGCCCATGTCGGGCACCTCGACCATGCACTGGCGGCAGGCGCCGACCGGATCGAGCAGCGGGTGGTCGCAGAACCGCGGGATCGCGATGCCGATCATCTCCGCCGCGCGGATGGCGAGGGTGCCCTTGGGCACCTGCACCTCCGTGCCGTCGATGGTGACCGTGATCAGGTCCACCGGGGCGACCTGGTCGGCCTTGGTGACCACGCTCATGCGTGCGCTCCCTTCGCGGTCGTGCCCTTCGCCAGGCTCAGGGACCGTTCCTCGGTTTCGAACAGCGCACTGCGGCCGTAGGGGAACAGCTCCCAGGCCGGCGTGGTGCAGCCGTCCTCGAACTCGTTGCGGAAGTGCCGCACCGCGCTGGTCACGCAGGCCACCGCGCCGTCCGCGAGCGCGCAGAACGACTTGCCGCCCATGTTGTCGCAGATGTCCAGCAGCTTGTCGACATCGCCCTCTTCGGCCTCGCCGGCCTCGAACTTCTTCAGCAACTGCACCAGCCACCAGCTGCCCTCGCGGCAGGGCGTGCACTTGCCGCAGGACTCGTGCTTGTAGAACTCGACCCAGCGCAGCGTCGTCCGGACCACCGAGGTGGTCTCGTCGAACACCTGCAGCGCCTTGGTGCCCAGCATCGAGCCGACGCTGCCCATGCCCTCGTAGTCCAGCGGGACGTCGAGGTGCTCGGCGGTCAGGATCGGGGTGGACGAGCCGCCGGGCGTCCAGAACTTCAGCTCGTGGCCCGCCCGGACGCCGCCGGACAGCTCCAGCAGCTGGCGCAGCGTGATGCCCAGCGGGGCCTCGAACTGGCCGGGACGGTTCACGTGCCCCGACAGCGAGTAGATCGTCATGCCCTTGGACTTCTCGGTGCCCATCGAGCCGAACCAGGCCGAGCCGTTCTTCACGATCGCCGGAACCGACGAGATCGACTCGACGTTGTTGATCACCGTCGGCGAGGCGTACAGGCCGGCGACGGCCGGGAACGGCGGCCGCAGCCGTGGCTGGCCGCGCCGGCCCTCCAGCGAGTCGAGCAGCGCGGTCTCCTCACCACAGATGTAGGCGCCGGCGCCCGCGTGCACGATGATGTCGAGGTCGTAGCCGGAACCGAGGATGTTCGTGCCCAGGTAGCCCGCGTCGTAGGCCTGCTTGACGGCCTGCTGCATCCGCCGGATCACGTGCAGCACCTCGCCGCGGATGTACACGAACGCGGTGTGGCAGTCGATCGCGTAGGACGCGATGATCATGCCCTCCACCAGGGTGTGCGGGCTCGCCAGCAGCAGCGGCATGTCCTTGCAGGTGCCCGGCTCGGACTCGTCGGCGTTCACCACGAGGTACTTGGGGTTCGGGTTGTCCTTCGGCACGAAGCTCCACTTCATGCCGGTCGGGAAGCCCGCGCCGCCACGGCCGCGCAGGCCGGAGTCCTTGACCAGGTCGGTGACCTCGGCCGGGGTCAGCTTCAGCGCCTTGCCGACCGCCTCGTAGCCGCCGGCGGCCCGGTACGCGTCCAGCGTCCAGGAGGCCTCGGTGCCCCAGTTCGCGGAGAGGACGGGAGTCAGTGTGTCGGTCACAGCACGTCCTCCGGCTTCGGCGCATGCCACGAGTTGGCGTCCGCGATCGACTTGCCCAGCAGGGACGCATCGCCGGCGCTGGGGCCCTCGTCCGCCCGCCCGTCCGGGAATCCGGCGAGGACGCGCTCGGCCTCACGCCAGCTGGTGATCGTCGCGCCGCGCGTGGAGTGCACCTCGCGGCCGGCGGCCAGGTCGTCGAGCAGCTGGTCGGCCTTGGCCGGGGTCATGTTGTCCATGAACTCCCAGTTGACCATCATCACCGGGGCGAAGTCGCAGGCGGCGTTGCACTCCAGCCGTTCGAGGCTGAAGGCGCCGTCGGCCGTGGTCTCGTCCGGCTCGATGCCGAGCTTGTCGCACACCCTCTCCAGCAGCGCGTCGCCGCCCATCACCGCGCACAGCGCCGTGGTGCACACCCCGATGTGGTGGGTGCCGCCCGGACGCCGCCGGTACATCGTGTAGAAGGTCGCCACGCCGGACACCTGGGCGGTGGTGATGCCCAGCATCTCGGCGCACGCCTCGATGCCCGCCGGCGACACCCGTCCGTCCACGCTCTGCACGAGGTGCAGCATCGGCAGCAGCGCCGATCGCGGCTGCGGGTAGCGGCCGGCGAGCTCGCGCAGTTCGGCCATCGTGGCCTCGTCGATGTTCGTCGAGGTGTCGGACATGTCCACCTGCCCCGACTCGGGGAAGAAGGACTGGAACTCGTGACCGCTCATCGGTCGACGCCTCCCATCACGGGGTCGAGGGAGCCGATCGCCACCACGATGTCGGCGAGCATGCCGCCCTCGCACTCGATCGGCACGGACTGCAGGTGGTTGAACCCCGGGTCGCGCATGTGCACGCGGAACGGCTTGGTGCCGCCGTCGGAGACGACGTGGCAGGCCAGCTCGCCCTTGGGGCTCTCGATCGGCACGTACGCCTGGCCCGGCGGGACGCGGAAGCCCTCGGTGACCAGCTTGAAGTGGTGGATCAGCGCCTCCATGGACTCGCCCATGATGTGCTTGATGTGCTCGTGGCTGTTGCCCTGGCCGTCCGGGCCCAGGGCCAGCGTGGCCGGCCAGGCGATCTTCGGGTCGTCGATCATCACCGGCTGACCGGTGGACGCCTCGAGCCGGTCGGTGGCCTGCTTGACGATCTTCAGGCTCTCCCACATCTCGTCCAGGCGCACGCGGAAGCGGCCGTAGGCGTCGGAGGTGTCCCAGGTGATCACGTCGAAGTCGTAGGTCTCGTAGCCGCAGTAGGGCTGCTGCGTGCGCAGGTCCCACGCGTAGCCGGTCGAGCGCAGCACCGGGCCGGTGACGCCGAGCGCGAAGCAGGCGGAGAGGTCCTGGTAGCCGATGCCGCACATCCGGCCCTTGAAGATCGGGTTCTCGTTGCAGAACGCCGCGTACTCGGGCAGGTGCTTCTCCAGCCAGTTGATCAGGTCGCGCAGCTGGGCGATGCCGGTCTCGGGCAGGTCGAGCGCGACGCCGCCGGGACGGATGTAGGCGTGGTTCATCCGCAGGCCGGTGACCGCCTCGAAGAAGTCGAGGATCATCTCGCGCTCGCGGAAGCCGATCGTCATCACCGTGAGGGCGCCGATCTCCATGCCGCCGGTGCCGATCGCGACCAGGTGGGACGCGATCCGGCACAGCTCCATCATCAGCACGCGGATGTCGCTGGCCCGCTGCGGAATCTGGTCCTCGATGCCGAGCAACCGCTCCACGGCCAGGCAGTAGGCGGCCTCGTTGAACAGCGGGGACACGTAGTCCATCCGGGTCACGAAGGTCGTGCCCTGCGTCCAGGACCGGAACTCCATGTTCTTCTCGATGCCGGTGTGCAGGAACCCGATGCCGGGACGGATCGACTTCACCGTCTCGCCGTCGCACTCGACCATCAGCCGGAGCACGCCGTGGGTGGACGGGTGCTGCGGACCCATGTTGATCACCAGGGTCTCGTCGCCGCGCTCGGCCTGCTCGCTGGCGATGTCGCTCCAGTCGCCGCCCATCGCGGTGTAGACGGTGCCTTCGGTCTCCTCGCCGGGCGCGGCGTAGAAGTCGGCGTGTTCGGCGCTCATCGGTAGCTCCTCCGCTGGTCGACCGACGGCACGGTGGTGCCCTTGTACTCGATCGGGATGCCACCGAGCGGGTAGTCCTTGCGCTGCGGGTGGCCGACCCAGTCGTCCGGCATCAGGATCCGGGTGAGGTGCGGGTGGCCGTCGAAGATCACCCCGAACATGTCCCAGGTCTCCCGCTCGTGCCAGTCGGCGGCCGGGTAGGTGGCCACCACGCTCGGCACGTGCGGATCGGCGTCGGGGCAGGTGGTCTCCACGCGCAGCCGCCGGTTGTGGGTCATCGACTGCAGGTGGTAGACGACGTGCAGCTCGGCGCCGGCGTCGTCGGGGTAGTTCACGCCGGAGACCGACGCGCAGAACTCGAACCGCAGCAGGGCGTCGTCGCGCAGCGTCCGCATCACCTCGACGACCTTCTCCCGCGGCACGTGGAAGGTCAGCTCGCCCCGGTCGAGGACGACCTTGATGAACGGGTCCGCCACCAGCTCGAGCACGCGGCTGTAGGCCTGGTCGTACCAGGAGCCGAGCGGCGGCTCGCTCGGGGCGGGCCAGCTCGTGGCACGGACGATCCGGCTGTAGCCCGAGGTGTCGCCGGTGCCCTCGCTCCACATGCCCCTGCGGACGGGGACGGGCTTCGGCTCCACCGGGACGGCGGGGGTCAGATCCGGCTGCGCGTCCTCGCGCTCGACGCCGGCCTTCGGGGACGCCTCCGGATCGGTGACCGGCCGGCTGATGGTCTTCTCCTCGCCCGGCACCTGCTTCGGGCCCTGGTCATCGCTCATCGCATGAGGCCCTTCATCTCGTGGGTGGCGGGGGCGACCAGCGCCGCCTGCTCCGCGGCCTCCCAGGCGTCCAGCTCGTTCTGGGCCATCGGCCGCTTGGCGACGATGTCCTTCTTCAGCTTGAACATGGCGTCGATCAGCATGTCCGGACGCGGCGGACAGCCGGGCACGTACACGTCCACCGGCACCAGGTGATCGCCACCCTGGACGATCGCGTAGTTGTTGAACATGCCACCGCTGGAGGCGCACACGCCCATCGCCAGCACCCACTTCGGGTTCGGCATCTGGTCGTAGACCTGGCGCAGGACGGGGGCCATCTTCTGGCTGATCCGGCCGGAGATGATCATCAGGTCGGCCTGGCGCGGCGAGGCGCGGAACACCTCCTGGCCCCAGCGGCCGGCGTCGAACCGCGGCGCGCCGTAGGTCATCATCTCAATCGCGCAACAGGCCAGGCCGAAGGTGGCCGGCCACAGCGACGCCTGCCGCATCCAGCCGAACACGCCTTCGAGCGTGGTCAGCACCACGCCCTGCGGGATCTTGTCCTCAATGCCCATATCTCTGCCCTACCTGCTCAGTCCCATTCCAGGCCGCCGCGACGCCACACATAGACGTACGCGACGAAGACCGTGGCCATGAACAACACCATCTCGACCAGCGCGAACATGCCCAGCTGCCTGAAGCTCACCGCCCACGGATAGAGGAAGATGGTCTCGATGTCGAAGACGATGAAGAGCATCGCCACGATGTAGTACTTGATCGGGAACCGGCCGCCGCCCATCGGCTGCGGCGTCGGCTCGATGCCGCACTCGTACGAGCTGTACTTGACCTTGTTCCAGCGCCGCGGCCCCACGAACGAACTCAGCGTGATCGAGATCGCGAGGAACAGGGCGGCCAGCGCCATGATGCCCAGCAGCGGAATGTAGGGGCTCATCGATGTGCCGTTCCCTTCTGCAGCCAGCGTTGCACAGGAGTTGTCATGCTGAGGGTGCCACCTTTGCGAGGGTGCTGATGACTTTGTCCATCCAATCACCATTCCGGGTGTCGTAGAGATGTGCGAGCAGTTTCATCGTGAACCGCATCAGCATGGGCCGCGGGAGACCGTACCGGGTGCACACGTGCATCACCTGCGGGTGTTCGATCAGGGAGACGAACACCTGCCCGAGCCGGAAGTACCCGCCCCACTCGTCCTTCAACCGGGCCGGGTAGCCACGCAGCGCGTGCTCGGCGCTGGGGGTGCCGAAACCGCGGAAGTGGGCGTCGGCGATCGCGTCCGCCGCCATCTCGGCCGCCTCCATCGCGTAGGAGATGCCCTCGCCGTTGAACGGGGAGATCATGCCGCCGGCGTCCCCCACCAGCAGCAGGCCCCGGGTGTAGGCGGGCTGGCGGTTGAAGCTCATCGGGAGCGCCGCGCCCAGGGTCTGGCCGACCTGGTTGTCCGCGGTGAAGCCCCAATCCGGCGGGGTGTTGGCCAGCCACCGGCCGAACATCTCCCGGTAGTTCAGCTTGGCCGGTTCCGAACTGGAGCCGACGGTGCCGAGGCCCACGTTCACGGTGCCGTCGCCCATGCCGAAGATCCAGCCGTAGCCGGGCAGCAGGTTGGACTCCCCCGGCTTGCCGTCCCACAGTTCCAGCCACGACTCCATGTAGTCGTCGTTCGTGCGCGGGGACGTGAAGTAGGCCCGGACGGCCACGCCCATCGGACGGTCGGTGCGCTTGGCGAGGCCCATCGCGAGGGCCAGCCGGGCGGAGTTGCCGTCCGCGGCGACCACGACCGGCGCGCGGAAGCGGCGTCCGTCCTTGGTGGTGACGCCGACGATGCGGTCGGTGCGCTCGTCGATGATCGGGCCGGTGACGTTCGTCTCCTCGTAGAGCCGCGCACCGCCGTCGACGGCCCGGTCGGCGAGGATCTTGTCGAACTGCGCGCGGGCGCGGACGAGGCCGTACGGCGGGAACTCGGCCAGCTCAGGCCAGGGCAGTTCGAACGGCTCGGTGCGGCCGCCGTAGACCCGCAGGCCCTTGTTGCGCACCCAGCCGGACTCCTCGCTGGTGTCGATGCCGAGCCGGATCAGCTGCTTGACCGCCCGCGGGGTGAGGCCGTCGCCACACACCTTCTCGCGGGGGAACTTCGCCTTCTCCAGCAGGACGACGTCGAGTCCGCGATCGGCGAGGTGGGCGGCGGCGGCGGAACCGCCGGGCCCGGCGCCGACCACGACGACATCGGCTTCGACATCCTCGCCGGCGGCCGGGTCGGCCGGCATCGGCTCGGACATGGGCTCTCCTGCGGTACTGCTCGGGGACTCCCGTCAGTCTAGGCAAAACACCTCGGCAGGGCTATTTGGCGCCCCGGGACGACGAAGCTGATCCAGCGGCTATCCTGCCAGCGTGATTCACCACCCGCCGGGGCCGCAGTGGCGCGCGACCACCGTGGCCATCGAGGATCCCGGCGACCTCGCGGCGTACCTGCCGCCGTCCGGAGGGCATGCGTGGCTGCGCAGGGGCGACGGGATGGTCGGGATCGGCGAGGTCGCCCGGTTCGAGGCCGGCACCATCGCCGAGGCGGATGAGTGGTGGCAGGACGTGTGCTCGCGGATCGAGCAGGAGACCGAGCTGCCGGAATGCTGCGGCACGGGTCCGATCGCGTTCGCCTCGTTCGTCTTCGACCCCGCGCACTCGGCCCAGCGCTCCGTCGTGATCGTCCCCCGGCTGGTGATCGGCCGGCGCAAGGGCCTCACCTGGCTCACGTCCCTCGGCAACGCCCGCGACCGAGGCGCGACCATGCCGTCGGTCCATCCGGCGCCGGCCGCCACCCGTGGTGCGCAGCCGGTCGGGGAAAGCCTCGGCAGGGACGCGTGGCAGGGCATCGTCGAGGCGGCGGTGGAGCGGATCGCCAGGGGCGAGGTGGACAAGGTCGTCCTCGCCAGGGCGGTGACCCTCGCCGCGGAGGAGCAGCTCGACCCGCGATCGCTGGTGGTCCGGCTGGCCGAGCGGTACCCCACGTGCTGGACCTACCACGTGGAGGGCCTGGTCGGCGCGTCCCCGGAGATGCTGATCCGGCGGGAGGGCGGCCTGGCGACGTCCCGGGTGCTGGCCGGAACGATCCGCCGGAACGGCGGCGAGGAGCTGGACCTGAAGCTCGCTCACGCGCTGGCCAGATCGGGCAAGAACCTGATCGAGCACGAACTCGCCGTCGAATCGGTCGCGCACGCGCTGGAGCCGTTCTGCTCGGGCATGAACGTGCCGGACGCGCCGTACGTGCTGGAGCTGCCCAACGTCCTGCACCTGGCCTCGGACGTGACCGCCGTCGCCCACCCGGACGTGAGCGTCCTGCGGCTGGCCGGTGAGCTGCATCCGTCCGCCGCGGTGTGCGGCACGCCGACACCGGTCGCGCGCGAACTGATCGCGGAACTCGAACACCTCGACCGGGGCCGGTACTCGGGACCGGTCGGCTGGCTGGACTCCTCCGGGGACGGCGAGTTCGCGATCGCCCTGCGCTGTGGCCTGATCGACCCCGTCGATTCCGGCCGGATCACCCTCTACGCCGGCTGCGGGATCGTGGCCGAGTCCGATCCCGCCGAGGAGTTCGCCGAGACCGAGGCGAAGCTGCTGCCCATGCTGGAGGCGCTCGGCGTCCCGACGCCGCGACACTGAGGCGGTCTGCCGGCGTAAGGCGCGTCCCCATCAGAGGTGAACGAAGCGCCGACCGGGCCTCGATCGGGCGGACGCCGTGGCGCAGCGTGCATCCCGCGGACGGCGCCGGGCGGCCAGCGCGAATCGCAGTCTGGTCAAATCAGCGTCCAGGATCCGCAGGCGGGAGATCCGGAGGGAGCCCGCATCCATTGAGGCGAGCCAGGACAGCACGCCGCCGGCAGCGATACCCAGCGACACGACGGCCAGACAGACGAGCTCGACGTAGGCCAGCGCTCGCGTCGCCGGGAGGGACGACTCGCCCCAGGCAACGAGGAGCGGCCAGAACACGAGCTGAGCACTCACCAGGCCCAGCCCCGCCAGCCACCAACCTCGGGACCACCGGAACCAGACATCGCACCTCCTCAGCAGGAAGTGTGCGCCCACGCACACAAGGCCGGGCACCGCCAACAGGTACCAGGGCGCCGGGCGGGCCGTGGTCTCCGCGGGATCGATCAGCCACATCGTGAGCAGGGCAAGCGGCACCGGTGCGGTCGCCAGGAGCGTGACCGGGTGCACGGCCAGGTCACTTCTCGTGGTCGCCCGGCCACGCCGCGACCGCGCCAGGACTGCCGACAGCGCGAGCAGGAGGACGATCAGCCCTATCCAGAAGGGACGCTGGTCGTAACTCGCCGAGACGAACCCCAGTGCGGCGAACGCTGGCCCCACCACACTGGTCAGGAACCAGGCCACCGGCAAGGAGGAAGCCGGACCGGTGCGCCTCGCGCCGTCGCCCGCCAACTGCCGTTGCAGCGACTCCAGCCTCGCGATGTCCTGGTGCAGCGCGGCCAGCCCACGAGTGAGCTCCAGTCTGAGGTCGGTGAGGGCCATCAACCCGGAACAGGTCAGGGCCGCGACGATGGCCAGCGTGAGTCCCCACACCGACCATGCCGCCCACAGCAGAGGGACGAGCGACCATGCGAAGGCCGCGCACGTGACCGCCAGCACGGCGAGCGCCATCGTCAGCACCTGATAGGCGAGGTCGCGCCACGGCTCAAACCCGTCGCTGCCCAGAACGACCGCGACCCCGAGGAACAGCGAGGCCGGGATCAGGACCGCGCTGAACACCGCGGCGACGGGATCCCAGCCGTTCGCGACCGACCCGTACCACCATTCCCTCCAGACCGCCAACGGGTCCCGCAAGAAGATATCGCTCGACAGCCCGGTCCTGGCGGTCGCGAATTCCGCCGCCAAGAGCAGGGTGATGACCGCGGAGCGGACGATGGCCCAGGTGACCACAGCACGCACAGACTGATTGCCGGCTTTGCTCATGCAACGACCGTAGGCATGACCACTGACACCAGATCTCCTTGCGCCCAGCCGTCGGTCGTCGAGGACGAGCTCCCCCCCGCCACGCGGCCTCGTACCTCGCGGGACCTAGGGCCGCGCCGGCAGACGACTGAAGAGAAGGGAACTAGGCTTCCCGGTATGAGCAGTGCCGACTTCCGGGAGCCGACCAACGACGAGCTGTGGGCTCAGCCGCCGACAGGCGTGCCGCAGAGGCCCGCGCCGCATGCGGTCACCCCGGTGCCGCAGCCTCCGCTGCCGATGCCGGTCCACCACGCGCCGCCGCCTGCGGTCCAGCAGCGTCCGGACCGGACCGCGTTCGTGCTGGCCATCGTGTCGATGGCGCTCGGGATTCCGCTCAGTGCGATCGCCAGCGGCACGGCAGGACTGCCCGGACTGCTCGTCGCCTGGGTCGGCATCGTCCTGGTCAACGTCGTCTACAGCTGGAGTCACCGAAACGGGCCCCGTCCCTGATGCGGCCGTGATCCTGTCGACCGCCCTCGACGACCAGCGGCTGCGCAACGAGATCTGCTGGTCGGCCTTCGTCGGCTGAACCGTGGTTCTTCTGCCCCGGGGAACTTCTGACCCGGGCCAGAACTGCGCTGTCCCGACTCATTGTCCGCACCTGCTGACGGACGAACAATCGAGGTGATCCTCGTGCCCGTCGGGGCACTCTCCGCGGATCCACATACCTGATCGAGTCCTCGGTGCGCGGAGACCCACCCTGGACGTGGGAGGAGCGTCTCATATGAGCGAGACCACGGTCTCGGCCCGGCCGGCACAGCGGAGCCGGGAGCGGAACGGCAGTGGAC
This sequence comes from Propionicimonas sp., assembly GCF_029975155.1. Lineage (GTDB taxonomy): Bacteria > Actinomycetota > Actinomycetes > Propionibacteriales > Propionibacteriaceae > Propionicimonas. Next base: position 27,366 of record NZ_JARKPQ010000114.1, read on the forward strand.
TCAAGCAACTCGGCGGGCTCTGGGGAGAGTTGCTCGCCGAGTTCCTGGGCACTTTCGTGCTGATCAGTTTCGGGGACGGCGTCGTCGCCATGGCGGTCGCGGCGCTGCCCGGCTCCGGCCGGACGGCGAACGCCACGACGATCTTCGCCGCGGCCGGCGACTGGCTGTTGATCACGTGGGGATGGGCGCTGGCCGTCGCGATGGGTGTCTACGTCGCCGGCGGCGTCAGCGGCGCCCATCTCAACCCCGCCGTCACCCTCGCGCTCGCCGTGCGCCGCACGTTCGCCTGGGTGAAGGTGGTGCCCTACATGATCGCCCAGGTGGTGGGCGCCTTCGTCGGGGCCGCCCTGGTCTACCTCGTCTACGTCAACGCGATCGATGCGTTCAACACCGCCTCGGGGACGACCCGCGCCGCGCCCGGCGGTCTGGCCACCTACTCGATCTTCGCCACCTTCCCCGCGCCGTACTTCGGCGGCAGCAGCCTCGGTCCACTGGTCGACCAGATCGTCGGCACGGCCTTCCTGCTGATGCTGATCATGGCCATCGGCGACCTGCGCAACACCGCGGTGAAGGCCAACCTGGGCCCGCTGCTGGTCGGGTTCGCCGTCGCCGCCATCGGCATGTCGTTCGGCGCGAACGCCGGCTACGCGATCAACCCCGCCCGTGACTTCGGGCCGCGGCTGTTCGCCTGGCTGGCCGGCTGGGGCCAGACCGCGCTGCCCGGGACAATTCCGGGCCAGTTCAGCTGGTACTTCTGGGTGCCGATCGTCGGGCCGCTGATCGGCGGCGTCGTCGGCGTCCTGCTCTACGACTGGTTCATCGGCAACGTGCTCAACGCGCGTGCCCGGCTGGCGGAGAACCCCGAGGTGGGCCGGCTCCCCGAGGCGGACGCCCCGGGCACAGCCGCGGAGGAGTAGGCAGCCGGGAGACACAGGGGGTCTCGACAGGCTCGACCAGCGGTTGAGCGGGTGCGGTGGGCCCTTCGTGACACTCGCTAACGCTCGCTCCTCAGGGAACGATGAGGTGCTTACTCGGAGAAGTGTTGTCGGCGGGCGGCGCGGGTCAGGGTCTGGGCAGGGCGACCGCGAGGACGTGGCCGTCGGGGTCCAGCGCGTAGCCGACGGTTTCGCCCCACGAGCGTGGCGCCAGATCGCTGAGCAGACGGCCGCCGGCGGTGGCGGCGCGAGCGAGCAGGGCGGCGGCATCGGGGCGGCGCAGGTAGAGCTCGCACTGCTGTCCGCTCCCGGGCTCGACCGCTTGGCCGAGCAGGACGGCGATGTCGGCCTGCGGCATCAGTCCCAGCAGCGCGCCACCGAGATCGAACTCGGTCATGCCGGGGACATCGAGCACCGGATCCTGGGCCAGCACCGAGGTATAGAACTCTGCCGCCCGAGCCTGGTCGGCCACGTAGAGGATGAACTCCGGCAGCGCGCTCATGGCGCCCACTGTGGCGTGGGCACGAGTATCGCGGCAAGTCGGGCGCGGCGGCGCACGTCGGGGCGCTCGCTCCTCAGGGACTTGGTCAGGTTCGGTAGCGGTGGTGTTGGCGCCAGCGGCGTTGGCCGGGCGAGGCGCCGATTCCTTGTGGGGCGGCGAACTCGGGATGGCCGTTGGGGTCCATCCGGATCGCCCACTGGGTTTCGGGTGGGGCGCCCGGTACGGGCTCGACCACATGGTGGTGGTAGGCGCATTGCAGCACCCCGTTGTCCAGACTGGTCCGTCCACCGGCCCACCAGGGCTGGCGATGATGCGCTTCGCACTCGGCCGGACCCACATCACAACCAGGGAACGCACAGCCCTGGTCCCGAGCGATCAACAAGGCCCGCAGAGGGCCGGTGAACAGCCGCTTCTCCCGGCCCGCATCCAGCGGCATACCCCGTCCGCCCATCACCATCGGCAACACCTGCGCGTCACAGGCCAGCAACCGGGCCTGCCGGGCAGAAGGCTGCTCCCCTGTGTTCAGCAAAGTGGCGGTGCCCAGCCTGCCGCACAAGGTGTCGTAGTCGATGGTGACCAGGAGCCGGGGACGATCCGCACCCAACCGGGGCGGCTTCCTGCACCCGGCATAGTGCTGGGCCAACTGGATCAACGCATCGGCGTGTGCCTGGCCGCGGGAGAGCTGCTCACCGGCCAGGGCGGCGGTCTTGCGGTTCTTCGCCCCCAACGCTTTGACCAGCCCGACCAGTTGTTGGCCGGCCACCGCGGGGAGCTTGCCATGCAGGAGGAGGGAACCGTCGTCAGGGTCGGTATGCCAGGTCAGGAACCGGCCCCGGTGTTGGGCAGCCTCCATCCGTTCCACCGCTTTGCGGTCGGCGTCCTCGGCCACCTGCGGGGCCACCACCTCCACCGCACGGTTCACCAACCGGCCCAACCCGTACGGACCAAACTCACCGCCCAACCCGACCAGATGCGCCGCCACGGCCGCGCGCTGCCCGGCATCCAGATCCTCCGGCAACCGACCCAGACCGGTCGTAATCGTGCGGGCCTGCTCCGCAGAGAGCCCACCTGTGCCGAGCGCGTCGGCCACCACCGGCTGGGCATCCAACCCGACCGCCAGCCGGACCTCCTCCCGCGCCGCACGGACCGAATGAGTGTTGCGGTCCACCAGCCACGCCGCGGTCGACAGCCCGGCCTGTTTCAGGGTGGCCTCACGCTTCTCGGCCTCGGCCAACAACCCCAACCAACGGCCCTGCAACCTCGACAACTGCCGCTGCGTGGCCACTAGGTCGGCCAGCAAAGCCTTGTCAGTGAACTGCCACGGCTCGACCGGCTCCTCAGGCCACGGCTCCTCAGGCCACTGATCGAGCCGGTGCCCGATCGCCTCCAGCAGTTCCAGATGGCCGTTCGGGCACGGGTCCACCACCACCCTCGTGGTGATCGTCGTGTCCTCGTCCATGGCTACCACGCTAGAGGCCAGCACCGACACTTTCCGGGCTGAACAGCCCCTGAACCAGGCTTGTGGAATGAGAGTTTCCTGAGAAAAATCGTACACACCAACGAAACCCTGACCGGCCATCACCAGCCCTTCGTGACACTCGCTGACGCTCGCTCCTCAGGGAACGATGGGTGGCGGGCGGTCAGCGGGGAACGGTATGGCTCAGGGTTCCAGGAGGCCCCGGATGTCCTCGGCGGTGAGTGGGGCGGCGAGGTCGCCGGCCTCGCCGACGACCTTCGCGAACAGGTCGCGCTTGCGCTCCTGGAGGGCGACGACCTTCTCCTCGATGGTGTCCTCGCTGACGAGCCGGTAGACCATCACATGCTTGTCCTGGCCGATCCGGTGGGTGCGGTCGATCGCCTGCAGCTCCGCCGCAGGGTTCCACCACGGGTCGAGGATGAACACGTAGTCGGCCTCGGTCAGGGTGAGACCGAAGCCACCGGCCTTCAGGCTGATCAGGAACACCGGATCGGTGCCCGAGCGGAACGCCTCGATCCGGGCCGAGCGGTCGCGCGTCCGTCCGTCGAGGTAGCTGGTCCCGATCCCCTCGTCCCGCAGCCGGTCCCTGACCATGCCCAGGTACGTGGTGAACTGGCTGAACACCAACGCGCGGTGTCCCTCGGACGCGAGTTCGCTGACCAGTTCGACCAGAGTGTCGATCTTCGCCGAGACCGCGGCCTGCCCGGGCAGCACCAGCGCCGGCGACAACGCCAACTGCCGCAGCAGGGTCAGCGAGGCGAGGATCGTGATCCGGTTGCGGCGCAGGTCGTCGACCAGCCCCAGCACCTTCTTGCGCTCCGCGGCCAGCTGGCGGTCGTAGAGCCGGCGGTGCCCGGGAGACAGCGGCACGGGCAGCACCTGCTCCTGCTTGGGCGGCAGCTCCGCGGCCACGCTCTCCTTCGTGCGGCGCAGCATCAGCGGACGAACGCGCCGGTGCAGCCGGGCCAGTGCCCGCGGGTCGCTTCCCGACTCGATCGGACGCCGGTACGCCTCGGCGAACACCGCCGGATCGGCGAACAACCCCGGAGCGACGATCGACAGCAGCGACCACAGGTCCATCAGGTTGTTCTCCAGCGGCGTGCCGGTCATCGCGAACGTCGCGGACGCCCGCAGCCTGCGCACCGCCTGGTACACCCGTGCCTGCCGGTTCTTCACGAACTGCGCCTCGTCGAGGAACACCGCCGTCCACGGCTGGGCGGCGTACTCCTCGGCATCCAGCCGCAGCAGCGTGTAGGAGGTCACGACCAGGTCGGCGTCCGCGGCGACGTCGGCCAGCGACTCCGTCCGCCGCTTCGCCGTGCCGCCGATCACCCGCACGCGCAGGCCGGGCGCGAACCGGGCCGCCTCCGCCGCCCATGTGCCCAGCACGGACGTCGGCGCCACGACCAGCAGTGGACGCTCCAGCGGTCCGGCCTCCGCCAACGAGCAGGCCAGCGCGAGGGCCTGCAGGGTCTTGCCCAGCCCCATGTCGTCGGCCAGGATCCCACCCAGCCGGGCACCGTGCAGGAAGTGCAGCCACCGGAAGCCCACCTCCTGGTAGGGACGCAGCGTCGCCCGCAGCCCCGCCGGCACCGGCACCGCCGGCAGCTCGTCGGTCTGCAGCAACGCCGTGACGGCCGATCGCCAGGCCCGCGACTGCCGGGCGACCACGCCGAGATCGACCAGTTCCTCCCAGAGTCCCGCATGGACCGTGCGCAGCCGCAGGCCCTCCCCGTCGCGAGGCTGCAGCCGGTCGGCCTCCTCGATCAGCGCCCGCAGCTGCGCGAGCTCGGGCCGGTCGAGGCTGAACCAGGTGCCCGACGGCAGGATCAGCGCCTCCTGACCGGTGGCCAGTGCGGTGAACAGCTCCCGGTACTCGACCGGCTCACCCTCGATCGTCACGGTGACGGCGAGGTTGAACCAGTCGGTGCCCTCCGCGGGGTCGGTCACCTCGAGCTGGACCTGTGGCGCCTCGGTCGCGCGACGATAGGCCCGCGGCGTGCCGGTCACCTCGACCACCACGCCGTGGTCGCGGAGTGCGTCCAGCCCGTGGCTGACGAACTCGGCCGTCGCGGCGCCGCGGAGCATCGCGGTCTCGGCGACCAGTCGTCCGGACGGGCTGTCCCGTGCCGGCCACGGCCCCGGCGGCAGCGCATCGAGCAGCGCCCGCTCCGCCTCCGGGTCGCGGTAGCCGGGCCGCTCGCCGTACGGATAGAGCTCCACGTCGAAGCCACGCTCGCCCACCCGGTAGCGGAACGCCCAGCGCAACTCGGTGACGTGGTCGGCGGCGAAGGTGACCTGCAGCACCAGCTGGGGCGGGTCGGCCGTCGGCAGGTCGACATCGGGGTCGGCCGACACGTCCACCACCCGCCGCAACGCCGGGTAGAACTCCGCCGCGAAGGCCGGCACGTCGGCCTCCGGAATGTCGAGCCGGGCGTGCTGCAGCAGCAGCGTCTCCTGCCCGTGGCTCAGCGGTTCGACGAACGGCACCAGCGCCAGCTCGCCGTTGCCCCTGGCGACGAAGCCGTGGGCGGGACTGCCCACCAGCTGCGCGAACTGCACCGGCAGCTCCCTGCCCTCGGTCGCCGCGAAGGTGTGGAGCTGCAGGCCGTCCGCGGTGCGGCCCAGCCGGCTGGTCACCCGGGCAGGTTCGAGGATTCGGACGGGTGGCGTGCCCTGTCCCGGCACGAACTCCACCCCCGCGGCCACGGCTTCGCGCAGCCAGTGCCAGACACCGGCGCCCAGCTCGGACAGTTCGGCCACGTCGGCCCGCCGGGAGTAGTAGGCGTAGCCACTGCGCTGGTCGCGGGTCCGGGCCAGGCCGGCGAGCACCGCCCGGTGCTCCTCGAGGTAGTCACTCCCCCACGGCGAGGCCACGGTGTCCCAGGTGATGCCGGTGCGCACCCAGCGCTGCGAGCGGCCCCAGACCAGCGGACGCAGCTGCACGGTGCCGGCCGCGGACAGGCCCACCTGGATCGCGAGCGGCTGGCCGCGCGACGTCGTCCGGGCGTCGGCGGCGATGTCGGTCAGTGCGCGTTGCCAGGCAGGCGTGAGCGCGCGGAGGTTCACCGTCCGCATGTGCCACAGCAATGCTGCCCCGTGTTTGCAGTTGTAGCCGACCGGGCACGAGCAGGACGTGCTCACCGTCCCGGTCGCGGCGTCGTGCCGGGCGACGGTCTGGTAGGCGCGATAGCTGGAACCGCGCACCTGCGCCTGGACGAGGCTGCCGCCCGTGCCCGAGCCGCTGGCGATGTGCCCCACCCTGCCCTGCCGCACGTACTCCTGACCGCGGGCGAGGGTCAGCTCGCCGAAGAGATCGACCAGTCGGCGCTCGCTGAGTTCGTGCACCCAGTCGGGATACTTCGACCCACTCATCCGGTGCGACCGGCCCGCTTCCTCGTGACGAGCCAGAACAGCGCCGCGACGACGGCGGTCGCGGCTGCGCCCACCAGCCCGGCCGGCGGGGCGAGCAGCGGATTGGCGTCGACGAGGACGACCAGGAAGACGCCGGCGAATCCGTTCACCGCGCCGTGCAGCACCGCGGGTGCGAGCAGTGAGCCGGTGACCTCGCGGGCGCGCCACAGCAGGAAGGAGAACGGGACGCACCACGCCACCATGAACGCCGTGCCGATGCGGCCGTAGCCGGCGTAGTTGAACCCCATCAGGATCAGTGGGCCGTGCCACACGCCCCACAGCACACCGGTGACGACGTTGGCCCAGAACGCGCCGAGCGGACGCAACTCGTCAGCCAGCCAACCGCGCCAGCCGTACTCCTCACCGAAGGCGAACAGGCCGTTGACAGTGACGCCGGCGATCAGCGCGCCGCCGTAGGCGAGGCCCACCAGCGGCCAGAGCGACGGGACGCTGGCGCCCACCTGAGCGACCTGCTCGGCGTCCATGCTGGGCGCGAGCAGCAGGGCGTTGGCCAGGATGTCCGCCTGGCTGAACAGCACCCGGCCCGCCGCGCTCACGTCGAGGACGTTGCCGAGCACGTACGTGAGCCCGAGCATGCCGAGCAGCAGCGCCGCGATCACGGCCACGGTGACCACGAGCAGGGCCGGCAGCGTGCGCCGGAAGCCGGCGAAGGTCGTCCGGATCAGGGCCGGACGCCTGTCGAGCCGCTCGACGACCAGGGCCGCCACCAGCGGGGCGGGCATGTAGAGGAAAGCGAGCACAGCGGTCACGATGCTGAGGCCCTGGCCGCCACCGAGAGTTCGGTTGCCGCTCAGGTACAACCCGGCCGCGATCAGGCAGACCCAGCCGAACGCCAGCCCGTAGAACAGCGCCACCCGTCCCCAGCGGACCTTCCGTTTCGCCGGCACCGGCGCTTCGCTCACAACCACGGACCAACCGTAGCCGTCCCCGCCGACACTCTTCGCCAACGCCCTCCGGGCGCCACCGCACACCACAGTGTGGAGGGAAACCGGCGACTACGCCGGGAAACCGTCCACAGCGTTGTGATGGACGGCGGCGGAACCTACACCCAGGCGCCGCGGTGCAGAACCCGGGTCGCGCGCAGGTCGTCGTCCAGGACGGCGACGTCGGCCCGCTTCCCTGCCGCGAGCCGGCCGACGTCGGGCAGGCTCAGGTAGTCGGCGGGCACCTGGGTGGCGGCCCGGACGGCCTGGCCGAACGGGATTCCCGCGGCCACGGCGTTGCGGACGGCCCGGTCGAGGGTGAGCGTGGAGCCGGCGATGGTGTCGGTGCCGGCGATCCGCGCGACGCCGTCCCGCACCTCGACGGGGAGCTCACCGAGCACGTAGTCGCCGTCGGACGATGCGGCGGCGGCCATCGCGTCGGTGACGAACACCACGCGGGCGGGGGTGGAGGCAGCGACGAAGGCGACCAGTTCGGGCCGGACGTGCACACCGTCCATGATCAGCTCGAGGTAGACGCGCGGGTCCTCCCACAGCGCGAGGACGGGGCCGGGATCGCGGTGGCGCAGGGGTGCCATCGCGTTGAACAGGTGGGTCGCACCCGTGGCGCCGGCGTCGATCGCGGCGCGGCAGGCGTCGTAGTCGGCGTCGGTGTGCCCGACCGCCGCCACAACCCCGCGCGCGGTCATCAGCCGGATCGAGTCCAGCGCGCCCCGGAGTTCGGGGGCGATCGTGACCATCTTCACCGCGCCGCGGCCGGCGTCGAGCAGGGCGGCCACCTCGGCCGGGTCCGGGTCGGTGAGCAGCTGCGGCGGGTGCGCACCCTTGTACTTCAGCGCGAGCCACGGCCCCTCGAGGTGGATGCCGGCCAGTTCGCCGGACTCGACCAGATCGGCCAGGCAGGACACCTGCCGGGCCAGGTCGGGCAGCGTCCCGGTGACCAGGGAGGCCACCATCGTGGTGACGCCGAGCCGGCGGTGCGCGGCGAGCGCCTGCCGCGCCACGTCGGCGTCCTCCGTGACGAAGGACGCGCCTCCGCCGCCGTGGCTGTGCACGTCCACGTAGCCGGGGACGACGATCCCGGCCAGGTGCTCGTCGGCCGGACGCGGTGGCGCGCCCTCACCCGCGGCGACGATCCGGTCGCCGGCGACCTCGAAGTAGCCGGCGACCGGTGCGTCGGCGTCCGGGAACAGAACCCGGTCGGCGGAGAACAGCATGATCACACGTCCAGTCGTTGCCAGTCGGGCAGGTTGGCGTAGGTCTCCTTGTAGTAGTCGGCCAGCGCCAGTTCGGCCGCCGCCTCCTCGTCCACCACGATCGTGGCGTGCGGGTGCAACTGCAGCACCGAGCCGGGGTACATCGCGGTCACCGGGCCCTCGACGATCTGGGCGATGGCGTGGGCCTTGCCGGCGCCGGTCGCGACCAGGACGACGTTGCGTGCGTCCATGATCGTCCCCAGGCCCTGGGTCAGGCAGTGCCGCGGCACGTCGTCCACGGAGTCGAAGAACCGCGCGTTGTCCTCCCGGGTGCGGGCCGCGAGGGTCTTGATCCGGGTGCGCGACGACAGCGAGGACGTCGGCTCGTTGAACCCGATGTGGCCGTTGGAGCCCACCCCGAGGAACTGGATGTCCACCCCGCCGGCGGCCCTGATCTGTTCCTCGTACTCGAGGCAGGCGGCGGCAAGGTCGTCGGCGAACCCGTTCGGCACATGGACGCGCGCCGGGTCGAGGCGCATCGGCTCGGTGACGGTCTTGCGGATGATCTCGTGATAGCTCTCCGGATGACCCTCCGGGATGCCGACGTACTCGTCCAGGGCGAAGGCGGACGCCTCCGACAGGTCGAGTGCGCCCGCGTCCACGAGCCGGGCGAGCTCGGCGAACGTCTGGACCGGAGACGACCCGGTGGCCACGCCGAGCACCACCTTCGGACCGATCGTGGCGGCGATCCGGGCGGCCTTGGCCGCGGCGACCTCGCCGACCCGCTGGGCGTTCGGGCAGATGATGACTTCCATTGCTTCCTTCTTCTCGTGCCCCCATCCTTGCCGACTTGTCAGAATCTCAGCCGGTTGTGGCGCGCCGAGATTCTGACAAGTCGGACGATGGGGGTCGGCTGGAGTACTACTGGGCGGTGGGATCGAGGGAGAGGGTGCTCTCGGCGTCGTCGTCCTCGCGGCCCGGGGTCTTCAGGTTGAGCCTGCGGATGACCGTGCGGAACATGAAGTAGTAGAGGACGGCGAACGCAAGTCCGAGCGGGATGATCAACCATGGCTGCTGGCCGATGTTCCAGTTCAGCAGGTAGTCGAACAGACCGGCCGAGAAACCGAAGCCCATGTGGACGCCCAGGGCATTGGTGATCGCCAGGGACAGGCCGGTGAGCACGGCGTGGGCGATGTACAGCGGCCAGGCGATGAACATGAACGAGAACTCGATCGGCTCGGTGACGCCGGTGAGGAACGCGGTCAGGGCGACCGAGATCATGATGCCGCCGACGGCCTTGCGGTTCTTCGGCTTGGCCTCCTGCCAGATCGCCAGGCAGGCGGCGGGCAGGGCGAACATCATGATCGGGAAGAAGCCACTCATGAAGATGCCCGCGGTCGGGTCGCCGGCCAGGAAGCGAGCGATGTCGCCGTGCACGACGGTGCCGTCGGCCTTGGTGAACTCACCGAGCAGGAACCACGGCGGGTTGTTCAGGATGTGGTGCAGACCCAGCGGGATCAGCAAGCGGTTGAGCGTGCCGTAGACGAAGCCGCCAACGATGGCGTTGCCGGCCACCCAGTTGCCGACCGCGGTCAGGCCGCCGTTGAACGCCGGGTAGATGAAGGCAAGCACCACGGCCAGCAGCAGACCGGCGACGGCGGTGATCATCGGGACGAACCTGCGGCCGCCGAAGAAGGCCAGGTAGGGCGGCAGCGAGATGCGGTAGTACCGCTGCCACAGCCAGCCGGCGACGAGACCCATCAGGATGCCGCCGAGGACGCCGTAGTTGATCAGCGGGTTGGCCGTCCCGCCGACACCGACCGCGTGCGTGACCAGCTCGGCGAAGTCGCCGGCCTTCGCGGCTGCCAGCGCCTCCGGCGAGGCACTCCCCAGCACGCCGGCCGGGGTCTTGTCGACGGTGCCGAGGATGAACGGCGACATCGCCTTGCCGACCCCGTCGAACACGAGGTAGCCCACCACGGCGGCGAGGGCCGTGGAGCCGTCCGACTTCTTCGCGATGCCGATCGCCACGCCGACCGCGAAGAGAAGAGGAAGCGCGGTGAACAGTGCTCCGCCCGCCGCGCCGATCACCGCCGCGACCTCGTTCCAGCCGAGGCCGTCCTTGCCGAGGAGATCGTCCTGGCCCAGGCGCAGCAGCAGCGCCGCGGCGGGGAGGGATGCGATCGGCAGCATCAGGCTGCGGCCGAACTTCTGAAGCGGCGCGAGGTTGAACCGGCCTACGGCCGCCATCTCGTTGCTGGTCACAACTTGTTTCCTTCCGGAGTGTGCTCGGCCGTTGACTCGTCGTCGCGGGCCAGTTCCATGTGAACTTCATAGCGATCTCCCCGGTAGCGGGAGACCACGTACTCGATGGGCCGGCCCCCGGCGGAGGAGATCCGCCGGAAGACCAGCAGGGGGGTGGCGATGGGTGCGGCGAGCTGCCGGGCGAGATCGGCGTCGGCCGCCTCGCCCCACAGGGTCTGCTCGGCGTGGTCGACCCACAGACCGTAGGCATGGCCGAAGATCTCGTAGAGCGATCCGCCGGCGATGTCGTGGGTGTCGAGGCCGGGCAGGCGATCCACCGGGTACCAGCCGTCCTCGTGCGCGACCGGCTCGCTGTCGGCGAGCCGGATGCGGACGACCCGCCAGGCCTTCGCGCCCGGCTCGAGCCCGAGTGCCTCCGCGGCCTCCGCGGGCGGAGTGGCCAGGGCGACGGACACCAGCCGGGTGGACGGCGTGCGTCCCCGCCTGCGCATGTCCTGGCTGAACGAGGCCAGGTGCAGCCTCGTCTCCAGCCGCGGGCGGATGGCGAACGTCCCCAACCCGTGGGTGCGTTGCAGCAGGCCGTCGGCCACCAGACCGTCGATCGCCTTCCGGACCGTCGCCCGGGAAACCCCGTAGGTGGCCATCAGGTCACGCTCGGACGGAATAGCCTGGCCCGGCACGACCATGCCCAGCAGCAGCTCACGCAGCTGCTGGTGCTTGGGCAGCGGACCAGCGGTGAGCTGGGATCCCGTGGTGGTCGCCATCGGCCTTTCCTCCTTCTGGTCCGTACTGGATCGAACTGGTACGTACCACTTGCGGGAAATCATGCTATGGTTCTCGCCAAGCTGTCAAGCAGGGCCGACGAAGGCCCCTAGGAAGGAGACCAGCAAATGAGCAAGGCGGAGCAGATCCTCGCCGGCCTCGGCGGCGCCGAGAACATCGTGGAGATCGAGGCGTGCATCACGCGACTGCGCACGGTCGTGAAGGATCCGGCCAAGGTCGACGAGAAGGCCCTGAAGGCCGCCGGAGCGCACGGCGTGCTCTCGGCCGGCACGGTCGTCCAGGTCGTGGTGGGCCCCGAGGCCGACAACCTGGCCGAAGACATCGAAGACCTGATGTGATGCAGGTCCTCTCCCCCTGTCCCGGACGGGCCTTCCCGATCACCGAGGCCGCCGATCCGGTGTTCGCCGGCGAGATGGTCGGTCCCGGTGTCGCGATCGAGCCGGCGGCGGTGCCGACCACGGTGATCGCCCCTGTGGCCGGCACCATCCTGAAGCTGCACCCGCACGCGTTCGCGATGGTCACCGCGGCCGGCGCCGGCGTCCTGGTGCACCTGGGCATCGACACCGTGCGGCTCGACGGAGCCGGGTTCGAGCTCCTGGCGACGGAGGGCTCGGCCGTCGAGGCCGGCGCGCCGATGGTCACCTGGGACCCGGCGGCGATCGTCGCCCGGGGAATCGACCCGACCGTGCTGGTCGTCGCCCTGGATCGTCCTGCCGGGTCGATCGACGACTCGGCCGCCGGTCGCGAGGTCGCCGCGGGCGACGTCCTGTTCAGCATCGATGGCTGACGGGGCGGCAGCCCTCCTGCTCGACCTGGACGGCACCCTCGTCGACTCCGAGGGCTTCCACCGCCAGGTGTTCCGCAGTTGGCTGGCGCAGCGTGGGTGGTCGGTGGACGAGGAGCTTCTCGCCCGGTTCACCGGCCGCCGCGCGGACGACGTGTTCGCCGCCGAGCCGGGGCCGTGGAGCGGGGAGGACGTCGCCACGATGATGGCGGAGCTCCTCGGCCACATGGCCGCGCTGCCCCGGCCGGAGCTCGCCCCGGGGGCCGCGGAGCTGATCGGGTCGGCCGGGGTGCCGCTCGCACTGGTGACGTCGGCCACTCCCGAGTGGGCGCGGACCTGCCTCGGCGGCCTGCTGGACCGCTTCGAGGTCGTCGTGACCAGGGAGGAGGTGACGGACGGCAAGCCGCACCCCGAGCCCTACGCGCTGGCCTGCAGCCTCCTGGGCCTCGCCCCCGCGGCCTGTGTCGCGGTCGAGGACGCGCCCGCCGGCGTGACGTCCGCCGTCGCGGCGGGCGTCGGCCTCGTCGTCGCCGTCAGCGGCACGTTCCCGGCCGCAGACCTCGCCGCGGCGCACCGCGTGGTGAGCAGCCTGGCAGAGATCGCCCCGCTGCTCTGACCGCTCAGCCCACCCCACCGTCGTCCCGGCGAACGCCGGGCGTCTCCGAGGGTGATCGGCAGACCCGGGCTCAGCGGGAGGGACGCGGGATCTTCTGCTTCTCCGCGTTCCTGGCCTCCTTGGACGCGGCCAGTTCGCGCTGCGCGGCCTCCTGCTCGGCCTTCATGTCCTCCATGTTGAAGCTGCCCCGCAACGCCCAGAACACCACCACGCCGATACCGAGCGACCAGTAGACCGACGCCTGCAGGATCAGCGGCGCGGTGATCAGGGCCACCATGTCGAGCCCGCGGAAGAGGTTGAACACCAGCCCGGGCGGCAGCGCGCCGGACGAGGTCGCCATCATCGGCGTCTGGAAGTCCACCTTCCGCGCGGTCACCCAGCGCACGGCGCCGAACAGTCCCGCCATCGCGGTGACCAGGGCCACGCTCAGGCCGTCCAGCACGCTGCGGTCGGCGCCGGAGCTGGCGATCCCGATGAACGCGGGCGTCGCGGCCAGACCCCAGAGCAGGGCGAGCGCCGCGGGGACGGCCATCGACGCGGTGCGCAGCTGTGCGGTCTTGAACGGGAAGGTCCGGGCCAGTCCGCCCGTGCGGGAGAGCACCCGCAGGCTGCCGAGGAACGGCACCAGGGCCGCGACCAGCGCGAGCCCGCTGATCAGGGGGTTGAGCTGGCTCACCCGCAGCGCGTCCGCGGCGTACGGCACGAACAGGCTCATCCCCAGTCCGAGGAAGGCGGACGGCGAGCGCCGCAGGCGCTCCACGTCCCGCCAGATCAGCGCGCCGAGGCCGAGGCCCCGGCCCCGGGTCGGCCGGACGTGCCCCTTCTCGGTCATCCTGCGCTCGACGAGGATGTCCCGGATCAGGCCGAAGTCGAGAGCGAACATCGCGCCCTGCATGCCGCTGACCAGCGAGCCGCCCGACACCAGCCGGGTGCGCCGGATCTGCTCCAGCCGGGAGATCACCACCGGCAGCAGCCCGGCGAGGGCGACCAGCGAGACCGCTGCGACCGCGGTCAGCACGCCGGCCGCGCCGCCGGCCTCGGCCACCACGGCCGTCGGCAGCCAGCCGGCGGCGACGGAGACCACGACCAGCAGGACGGCGAGCGCGCCGGTGGCGAACACCGCCTGCAGTACCTTCACCACGATCGCCCGTTCCCTCGTCTGCTCGACCGCCGCGAGCGCGACCAGGGCGGCGCTGCCGAAGCCGGCGGCCGCGCTCCAGGCGAGCACCTGCCACCAGCCCAGCCCGGAGAGCGCGCCGACCAGCGCCGTGGACAGCCCTGCGACCAGCCAGGAGAGCAGCAGCGGCAGCACGAGCCGGCCGCGCAGCAGCCGGCGTCGGCTGAGCGGCGCGTCCATCAACCAGAAGCCCTCCGCCGCGGACGCGAGCACGGGGCCGAACAGCCGGGCGACCCCGAGCGAGACGGTGAAGCTGGCCAGCACCATCGCGGTCGGCAGCAGCAGGCGTCCGGACTCGCAGGCCTCGGTGGTGCAGCCGGCCATGCCCGACTGTGCGCGCAGCACGACCGAGGTGATCATCGCGCCGATCATCACGACGCTGAACAGCATCACGTAGCTGTCCTGCAGCACCTGGCCCATGGTGCGGGTGGCGCGGCCGTGGCGCCACAGCTTCATCTCCGCGTGGAGTTCCTTCTCGTCCACGGCGAGCGGTTCGGCGTCCGGCAGGAAGAAGAAGGTCCGTTCGGGCTCGGCGACCGGCTCCGGCTCGACCGGTGCTGCGGCCGCGTCCACCGCCGTGGGGGTCGACCGGATCAGCTTGCGCGACTTCTTACTCATCGGCGAGGACCTCTGCCCGGTCGCCCAGCCGGACGACCCGGGTCGCCACCCGCTCGACGAGGGCCGGCTCGTGGGTGGCCATCACGATCGCCAGCCCGCGCCCCCGCTCCGCGACGAGCCGGGCGGCCAGCCAGTCGACGCCCTCGGTGTCGAGCCGCTGCTCGGGCTCGTCGAGGATCAGCAGCTTCCGCGGCCGGATGAACGCCGTGGCGAGCGCGAGCCGGCGGCGCTGGCCGGACGAGAGGGTGCCCGGCAGCTGGCCCGACTGTGGCACCAGCTGCACCTCGTGGAGCACCTCGTCGACGGCGTCGTCCGCGTCCGGGATGCCATGGGCGCGGGCGAGCAGGTCGAGGTGCTCGACCACGCTGAGGTCGGGGAAGAAGTCGAGGTCGTCGATCACCGTGGCGACATCGCGCCGGATCTCGGGGTTCGTCTCGCTGACCCGCGTCCCGTTCACCTCGACGGTGCCGTCGTCGGGCCGGTCTGCGCCGACGAGGCAGCGCAGCACCGTCGACTTGCCGGCACCGTTGCGGCCGGTCAGGGCCACGGCCTCCCCGGCCGCGACCTCGAGGTTGAAGCCGTCGACGATCACCACCGGCCCGAAGGCCTTCTTCAGGTTGGTGACCTTGAGCACAGGGGTCTTT
Organism: Propionicimonas sp.; assembly: GCF_029975155.1. Classification (GTDB taxonomy): domain Bacteria; phylum Actinomycetota; class Actinomycetes; order Propionibacteriales; family Propionibacteriaceae; genus Propionicimonas. The sequence continues at coordinate 42,739 of NZ_JARKPQ010000114.1, forward strand.
CGCGCCATGGAACCGATTGTCCCTCATCCGCGAACCGTCTCCGACCACCGACCGCCCGTCCCCCCTCTTCTGTGGGCGAGGCATGGCAGGCTAGTCCCGTGCGTGCGACAGGCGAGACCCGGGCAACCCTGGCGAGGCGAAGGGCCGAGGTTGCGGCGATGTTCGACAAGGTGGCCCCCCGCTACGACCTGGTCAACGACGTGCTCTCGCTCGGCCAGGACCGGCGCTGGCGGGCCGAGACGGTGGCCGCTGTGCACCCGCGTCCCGGCCAGCGGATCCTCGATCTGGCCGCCGGCACCGGCACGTCGAGCCGTCCGTTCGCGGACGCGGGCGCGCTGGTCGTCGCCGCCGACCTCAGCGAGGGCATGCTCGCCGTGGGCAGGCAGCGCCAGACCGACCTCGTCTTCGTCAACGCGGACGCGCTCGCGCTCCCGTTCGCGGACGGGTCGTTCGACGCGGTGACGATCAGCTTCGGGCTGCGGAACGTCGAGGACGTGCCGACCGCGCTCGCGGAACTCCGGCGGGTCACGCGGCCCGGCGGCCGGATCGTGATCTGCGAGTTCTCCACCCCGACCTGGCAGCCGTTCCGCGACGCCTATCGCAACTACCTGCTGCGCGCCCTGCCCGGGATCGCGCGGGCCACCGCGTCCAACCCGGTCGCCTACGACTACCTCGCCGAGTCGATCCTGGCCTGGCCCGACCAGCGCGGCCTCGGCGACCTGCTGTTCGACGCCGGCTGGCGCGGGGTCGGCTGGAAGAACCTCAGCGGAGGCATCGTCGCCCTGCACCGAGCTCATGCCTGACTTCACGCTCGACGCCTACGCCGCCCGCAGCTGCCCGCTGAAGGTGCACCACGCCTTCCACCCGGGCCTGGTCCGGCCGGAGCCGGCCGCCGGCGCCGGGAGGCTGCCCGGCACCGCGGACTTCAGCGCGACCGTCCATGCCGCGATCCTCGCCGGCACCGCGCCCGTGGCCGACCTCCGCGGGCTGCTCCGCGAACCGAGCGAGGTACAGGAGGAGGCCTGCCTCGCCGCCATGGCCGAGGGCACGGCCGTGATCATCGGCGGTCTGCTCCCCCGCGACTGGAGCACCCACCGCGCCGGACGCCCCGACCTGCTCGTCCGCGACCCGGCCGGCGGCTACCACCCCGGCATGATCCGCTACCACCGGGTCGTCGACGTGCGCAGGGACGACCTGCCGTTCACGTACTCCGAGCTCGCCGACCTGCCCGCCCGCGTGCGGACCACCGGGTGGCGCTACCGCTGGCACTGGCGCTGGCAGAACAGCCTGCAGCTCGCTCACCTGTGGCGACTGCTCGGCGCGACCGGCAACCAGGCGGCCGGCGGGCCGTGGGGCTTCGTGATCGGCAACGACGACGTGGGCGAGCACGGGGTGCGGGCGACCTGGCTCGACCTGGCGGAACCCGCGGCACCGCCGGCCCCCGAGCAGGTGATCAGACCGGCCGACGCCGTGGACGGCCAGGTGCCGCCGGTGAGCGCGCTCGACCGCTACGACCACGAGTTCGCGCTGCGGGTCCGCCTGGCGGAGCAGGCCGCCGCAGCGTCCCCGGACGACCCGCCGCTGGCGCGGCCCGTCGTCAGCTACGAGTGCACCTACTGCGCGTGGTGGCCGGTCTGCCGGGCGTTCCTCGACGACGACGACCTCAGCCTGCGGATCAACAAGTCGCCGCTGGACACGCACGAGATCCGGGTGCTGCGCGAGGCCGGGGTGACGACCGTCCACCAGCTCGCGGCGACCGACGTCGACGCACTGCTGCCCGACTACCTGCCCCGGGTGGCCCACCGCGCCGGCGCCGAGGACCGGCTGCGGCTCGCCCAGCGTCGCTCCCAGCTCCTGCTGGACGGCGTGCAGCTGCAGCGCACCACCTCCGGGCCGATCGACCTGCCCGCGGCCACGCTGGAGATCGACGTGGACGTCGAGACCTCGCGGGAGGACCGGGTGTACCTGTGGGGGTTCTGGGTCTCCGACGGCAGCGGCGACGGCGAGTACCGGGAGTTCAGCAGCTTCACCGACCTCGACGAGGCCGGCGAGCGCGCGCTGGCCCGGCGGGCGATGGCCTGGCTGCGCGACCTCGTCCGCGACACCGACGCGCTCGTCTTCCACTACTCCGACTACGAGGTGGTCCGACTCGCCCGGCTCGCCGACGCGGACGACGAGGTGATGCAGTGGGCGGTGGGGTTCGCCCGCGACCGCTTCCGCGATCTGTTCACCACGGTGCGCCAGCACTTCTTCGGCACCAACGGACTGGGCCTGAAGGTGGTCGCCTCCGCCGGCGCGGACTTCCACTGGCGGGACGAGGACCCGGGCGGCCTGAACAGCATGCGCTGGTTCGAGGACGCCGTGCACGGCCCGTCCGCCGAGCTGAGGGAGCAGGCCCGCACCCGTGTCCTGCAGTACAACGAGGACGACGTCAGGGCCACCCGCCAGCTACGCCACTGGCTGCGCACCCTCACCTGAACGGTAAGGGGACGGGGCTTTTTCCGTTCACCCCGGGTAAGGAACCGTCCCCTGGGCCCGATCCACCGTCATCCCGGGTTTGACCCGGGATCTCACCCCCCGATCGGTGGATCCAGGCTGAGTCAGAGTTCGACGGTGCGGTGCTCCTCGGCACTGGCGCGGGCAGCGTCCAGCACGGCCAGCACCTGCACCGCGTCAGCGACCGGCACGGGCACCTCGCTGCCGTCGGCCACCGCGCGAGCGAACGCCGTGTAGTAGTCGGCGTGGTTGCCCTGGACGGACGGCACCACCCGCTCCCCCGCCGCCGTGTACAGCCGGCCCCAGTGCTGCTCGGGCTCGTAGCCCCACGTGGCGCGATGGTCCCTTGGCCGCAGTCCGGCCTTGATCGCGCCGGTCTGGACGTCGCTGCCGGTGGCCAGATAGGCCCCGTCCGCGCCGTAGAGCTCCAGCACGCGCCGGACCACCCGGTTCAGCTTGGACGCGCTCAGGAAGCTCGCCGTGCCCGACGCGTGATCGAGCCGCAGGGCGAAGCCGGCGTCCGTGCGGCCCTCGGGCAGGTCCACCCATTCCAGGTGTGCGCTCACCCACCGGACCGGGCCGAACAGCCACAGCGCCTGGTCGACCAGATGGCTGCCCAGGTCGCGCAACAGGCCACCGTGCGGGCCGGCCTCCAGCGTGCCGGGCTCGTCCAGGTCGAAGATCGAGCTGAACCGCTGGATCCGGCCGAGCTCGCCCCCGTCGAGCACGTGCTTGAGCGTCTGGATGTCGGCGTCCCTGCGCCGCTGGTGGTACACCGACAGCCGCACGCCGGCCGCGTCCGCCGCCTCGCCTAGTTCCGCGGCAGCCGCTGCGCTGGGTGCGAACGGCTTGTCCGCGACCACGTGGACGCCGGCAGCGATCGCCTCGAGCACCAGCTCCCGCCGGGTCTGCGGCGGCGTGGTGATCGCGACCGCGTCGACCCCGGCGGCGAGCAGGTCGGTGAGGCTGGCGTACACCGGCATCCCGGGTCGCTCAGCGTGCAGCTCCGCGATCCGCTCCGGCGAGCGGGTGACGACGCCGACGAGCTCAACCCCGTCCGCCCCGTCGATGTAGGGCGCGTGGAACCACCGCCCACCGCCGCCGTAGCCGACCAGTCCGATCCGCATGACCACCTCCTTGGCCGATCGGGACGACTCCCTTCCCGCACCTACGTCTCGACAGGCTCGACGAGCGAATGTCGAGCGAGGCTGAACGGAAAAGGAACCGTCCCCTTTTGGTTCAGTTCGCGCCGAGTTCTGTCTCGATGCGTTCGCGCATCCGGACGTGGATGGCGTCGGCGTCCTCTTCCCAGCCGAAGACCGAGACCGCGAGCGGGCCGTCGTAGTTGGTCTCGCGCAGGTAGCCGAACACCTCGTCCCACGGCACTTCGCCGTTGCCGATCTCGTTGTGGGCGTGGATCCTGGCGTCCACACCGGGCGGGTTCATGATGTAGCGGTTGCCGATGTTCGCCTTGTGGTTGTAGACGTCGGCGACGTGCACGTGGGCCAGCTTGTCCCCGGCGTAGGCCATCATCTCCCGGACGTTGCCCGCACCCTCGGACAGGTGGAAGGCGTGGGCGCAGCAGAACTCGTAGTTGAACCAGTCCTTGTTCACCCCACGCACGATGTCCACCGCGCGGGCGTTCGTCTCGATGAAGTCGTAGGGGTGGGCCTCGATGGTGCAGCTGATGCCGTACTTCTCGAAGTCGGGCACCAGTTCCTCGATCGAGGCGAAGAAGGCCCACTCGCACTCGGTCGGACGGTTCGGATCGCCGGACAGCTCGGTGGCGATCATCGGCACCTCGAGGTCGTTGGCGATCTGGAGCAGCCGCCGGAAGTTCCGCACGTGCATCTTCCGCGTCCACTCATCCGGGGACGACCAGTTGAACACCGGGTTGAACGTCTCGATCTTCACCCCGGATTCCGCCATCGCCTGCTTGACCTTGGCGATGTCGGCGTCGTTCACCTTCGGGTAGTGGTGCCACTCGTGGAAGTCGGCCCGCGGCGACAACTCGATGTACTGATAACCTAGATCGGCGGCCTTGTAGCACTCCTCCGCCACCGACATCGTGGCGTGGTACATGTGGGTGTCGAGCAGGATCTTGACCATTTTCTTCTCCTTTGGCTGGCTGAGAAATCGAGAAGCTAGAACGCGTAGGTGGTGCCGCTGACCTCGGGGACGGCGTGCCACGTGCGGTCGGCGGCCGACGCCACCACGGCCTCGTCGGCTTCCGCCGCGGCCCAGGCGTCACCGGCGGACGGCGCGAGCTGCCGTCCGGTCGCGATCGTCTCCAGGAACTGCCTGGCCTCGATCACCTTGGAGTCGTCGAACGACAGGTGCATGCCCGGGCCGGGCTGGAACCGTCCGTAGTCGCCGTAGCCGGCCTCGCTCATCACGGAGGTGTAGCCGCGGTGGCTGCCGTCACCGGCGATCAGCACCTGCAGGTGCTCGGGGTGCTCGAAGCTCCAGCGCACCGAGCCCTCCGTCCCGTAGACCTCCACCACGTACTCGGCCCGTGGCCCCACCGCGACCCGCGACGACTCCAGCGTGACCAGCGCACCGCCGGCGGTGCGGGCCAGGGCAGCCACGTAGTCCTCGTTCTCGACCTCCCGCCGTTCGTCGCTCACCGCGACCGCGGAGTGCCCCACCCCGACGCCGAGCGGGATGGGCCGGGTGGTGATGAAGGTGTCGGTCATCGCCGTCACCTCGGTGATCCGGCTGCCCAGCACGTACTGCGCGAGGTCGATGCCGTGGCTGAGCAGATCGCCCACCACGCCGGCGCCGGCCTGCGCGCGGGTGTAGCGCCAGGTGAACGCCCCGTCCGGAGAGGACGCGTAGTCGGCGATCAGCCAGACCCTCGCGTTGGTGATCCGGCCCAGCCGGCCCGTCCGGACGAGGTCCCGGGCGTGCTCGACGGCCGGCTGGTGCCGGTAGTTGAAGCCCGCGGCGGTGGCCAGACCCGCGGCGGCGGCCGCTTCGGCGATCTCCCGGCTCTGGGCGGCGCTGGTGCCCATCGGCTTCTCGATCCAGAAGTGCTTGCCGGCCGCGATCGCCGCCATCGCGATCTCGTGGTGCAGGAAGTTCGGGGCACAGATCGAGACGGCGTCGACCTCGGGGTCGGCCAGCACGTCGCGGTAGTCGGCCACCGCGCGCTCGAAGCCGAGGGCGAGCGCGGCCTGCTGGTTCGCCGGCACCGGATCGGCCGCCGCGACCAGGCGAGCCCCGAGTCCGAGTTCCGGGTAGCGCTCCGCCACCTGGGCGAAGCCGCGGCTGTGCAGCCGGCCCATCCAGCCGAGGGCGATCACGCCCACGCCGATCTGCCTCATTGCAGTGGTCCTTTCGACCTCGATCCACCGGATCCGGTCTCGACAGGCTCGACCAACGGTTCGGCGGGGATTCAAGCGACGACGGTGCCCCTCAGCTGTGGAGGAGCACCGTCGCCGGAGTGTGTCAGCGGTTCTTGCGCTCGTCGATGATGATCGCGATCACGATGATCGTGCCCTTGACCACCTGCTGCATGAACGGCGAGATGTTGATCAGGTCCATGCCGTTGTTGATCACGCCGATGATCAGCGCACCGACGATGGTGCCCCAGATCGTGCCGACACCGCCGTTGAAGCTGGTGCCACCGATGACGGCCGCGGTGATCGCGTCCAACTCGATGCCGGTGCCCAGGGTCGGGTTGCCGGAACCGGTCCGCGCGGCCAGCATGATGCCGGCCAGACCTGCCATCAGGCCGGCGAGGGTGAAGATGCTGATCTTGATCTTGTTCAGGTTGATGCCGGACACCCGGGCGGCCTGCTCGTTGCCACCCAGGGCGTAGGTGTGCCGGCCGAACCGGGTGAAGTTCAGGGCGACGTGAGCGAGGACCGCGACGATGGCGAGTATCCAGATCGGCACGGGGATGAACAGCAGGTCACCCTGACCGATCCAGTTGAAGGCGGGCTGCAGCCGCGAGATCGGCCGCCCGTCGGTGTAGATGTTGGCCATGCCGCGGGCCGCGGTCATCATGCCGAGGGTGGCGATGAACGGAGCGATCTTGAACCCCGCGATCAGCGCACCGTTGATCAGGCCGAGCAGCGCACCGACGGCGAGGCCGGCCACCACCGCGACGATCACCGGCAGCTGCAGGCCCGGGTACTTGATCACCGAAGCCTCGGGGGACTGGGCGAGGCTTGCCGAGACCACCGCCGCCACGGCCAGGACCGAGCCGACCGACAGGTCGATGCCGTTGATGATGATCACGAACGTCATGCCGGTGGCGATCACGCCGATCGCAGAGACCTGCCGGATCACATTGATCAGGTTCTGCGCCTGGAGGAAGGTACCGCCGGTCAGGACCGACAGCAGGATGATGAACAGCAGCAGGATGCCGATGATCGCGTACTTCTTGATGAAGCCGCCGGTGTCGAACCGTGTCGGCGTGGCTTCTGCGGTAGCAGGTGTTGACATTTTTCTCTCGAATTCCTCTCAGGCCGCCTGGTCCGCAGGGCCGGTCGCAAGTTGCATGATGACTTCCTGGGTGGCCTCAGCACGGTCGACCACTCCACTGACGCTGCCTTCGTGCATGACGACCACGCGGTCGCTCATGCCGAGCACCTCGGGCATCTCCGAGGAGACCATGATGATCGCCTTCCCCTGCTGGGCCAGCAGGGACATCAGCCGGTGGATCTCCGACTTCGCCCCCACATCGATGCCACGGGTCGGCTCGTCGATCATCAGGATGTCGGGAAGAGTCAACAACCAGCGCGAGATCAACACCTTCTGCTGATTGCCACCAGACAGATTCTGGATCAACTGGTTCAACGACGGCGTCTTCAACGCCAACGCCTCCCGCTGCGCCTGACAATCCTTCTCAATCCGACGCCGCTGTAGGAACCCGTTCGGCGAGTACTTCGGCAACGCCGCCATGATCATGTTGTCCCGCACGCTCAACACACCCATGATCCCGGTGAGCTTGCGGTCCTCGGTCAGCAACGCCATGTCGGCGGCGATCGCATCCTTCGGCTGCCGAATGCTGCGCGGCGTGCCGTTGATCACGATCTCGCCGGACTCGGCCGGAAACACCCCGAACAGCGTCTCCAGCACCTCCGTGCGTCCGGCGCCCATCAGGCCGGCGAAGCCCAGGATCTCACCGCGCCGCAGGTCGAAGCTCACGTCCTTGACCAGGTGGCCACGGTTGAGGTTGCGGACGCTCAGGATGACGTCGCCGATCTCCGCGTCCAGTTTGGGGAACATCTGGGTGAGTTCACGGCCCACCATCAACGTGATCAGCTTGTCCCGGTCCAACTCGGCCGCCGGAAGGCTCGCCACGTGCTTGCCGTCGCGGAACACCGTGATGTCATCGGAGATCTTGAAGACCTCGTCCATCTTATGGGTGATGTAGATGATCGCCGTCCCGGTCGCCTTGAGCTGGCCGATCATCCGGTGCAGATGCGCCACCTCGGTCTCGGTGATCGCCGAGGTCGGCTCGTCCATGATGATCAGCTTCGAATCAAAGCTGATCGCCTTCGCGATCTCCACCATCTGCGTCTGCGCCACGCTCAGCGTCTTCATCTGCGCGGCCGGGTTGATCCCGATCTCCCACTTGTCGAACAGCTCGCGGGTGGCCCGCTTCATCTCGGTCCGGCTGATCAGGCCGAGCGCGCCCTTCGGCTCCCGCCCCAGCCAGATGTTCTCCGCCACCGTCATCTCCGGCACCGGTGACAGCTCCTGGTGGATCATCGAGATCCCCAGCCCCAACCCGGTGGCCGTGTCGCCGATCTGCACTTCCTTGCCGTCGAAGACGATCGTGCCGCCGTCGGGCTGGTACATCCCGATCAGCACCTTCATCAACGTCGACTTGCCGGCACCGTTCTCCCCCATCAGGGAGTGGACGGTTCCCGGACGCACGTTCAGATCCACATGATCCAACGCATGCACACCCGGGAAGATCTTGTCGATGCCCTGCATCTGGAGCAGGTACTGGTCAGCCATTCGTAACCTCACTGACGGCGTTGTCGGGCAGGGGGACATGTGGTGGGTGGGTGGCCGCGGACGGTCACCCACCCACCATCAGATTGTTACTTGAAATCAGCCATGTTGTCAGGAGTGACCAGCTGGTAGGGGATGTCCACGTAGGAGTCCACCTTCTCGCCCTTGGCGAGCTTGATCACTGCGTCCAGGCCACCGGCACCCTGGCCCTTGGCGTCCTGGAACACGGTCACCGCGAGGTCACCGGCCTCCATGGAGGCGAGGGCGTCGGAGGTGGCGTCCACGCCACCGACCAGGATGCCGCCGGCGCCGAGCTTCTTGTTGGCGGCCTTGATGGCGTTGATCGCGCCGAGCGCCATCTCGTCGTTGTTCGCGCAGACCACGTCGATCTGGTCGCCGGACTGCAGCCAGTTCTCCATGATCGACTGACCCTTGTCGCGGTACCAGTTGCCGGCCTGGGTCTTGATGACCTTCATGCCCGGGTTCTTGGCCACGACATCGGTGCAGCCCTGGGTGCGGAGCTTCGCGGCCTCGTTGGCCGGGTCGCCCTGCAGGATCACGACGTTGCCCTTGCCGCCGGCCAGCTTGGCCAGTTCGGTCATCTGGAGGGTGCCCGACACCAGCGAGTCAGAGCCCACGTACGGCACGGTCTCGGGCAGGTTGGCCGGACGCCGGTTGACGTAGACCAGCGGGATGTTCGCGCTCTGCGCGGCGTCGGTCATCGGGTCGGCCGCATCGGTGTCGACCGGGATCACGATGATGCCGTCGAGCTTCTGGGAGATGAAGTTCTCCACCTGGCCCAGCTGCACGTCGGTCTTCTCCTCCGCGGCGACGATGCTGACCTCGACGCCCTGGGCGTCGGCCTCCGCCTTGATGCCGTCGGCGACCTTCTGCAGGAACTGGTCGAGGATCGGGAAGGTGACGCCGATCTTGAGCGTCTTGTTCGCGGCCGGCTCCGAACCTGCGGCGCCGGGGCTCGCGGTCGTGGACGGGGTGGAACAAGCGGTGAGGACACTGGCGGACGCGAGCACGATCGCTGCGACCTTGAGTCCGATTCTGTTGGCCATAATCCCTCTCTTTGAGATCTAGGGGGACACGATCCGCCTTGGACTGGCCCGCACGGAGGAGGCCCTGGCTCCTCCATTGCCAACCTAAGGCTTCTCATATCATCCGGCCACGACTCCGTGACCGGCGAGTCCGAACCTACGATCCGGGTGAGCAGGTTGTCAAGACATATAGACAAGCCTGTGACATTAGTTAGATAACATTCTTACAACGGTCGCCTCCGGGCCGGCCCCTGCACACGCCGGGATCCCCCTCCTTCCCCGGTCATCCCGGCGAACGTCCCGGTCATCCCGGCGAACGTCCCCGTCATCCCGCCCCACTCTCGTCATCCCGGCGAACGCCGGGATCCCCGCACCGACCTGACGACACTCACGGGATCCCGGGTCAAGCCCGGGATGACAAAGGTTGGACGGGATGACGAGGGTTGGGACGGGACGACGAAGGTTGGGCGGGATGACGAGGGTAGCCCGGGATGACGAAGGTTGGGCGGGACGACGAGGGTTGGCCCGGGACGACGAAGGCTGGGCGGCACGACGAAGGTGGGGCGGCACGACGTGAACCGAAGGGGCCGTCCCGCTGCGGAACGGCCGCTTCGCCAGGCTCAGCCGACATGTGGTCCCTGAGCCTGGCGAAGGGCCGTTCAGCCGGGACCTCAGGCGTAGAAGGCCGGCTTGTCGATCATCGTGATCGGCACCTCGCCGTCGGCGGTGAGGGCCTGGACACCGGCGTCGCAGACCACGGCCGCGGCGTAGCCGTCCCACGAGGACGAACCGGTGTGGCGACCTTCGGACGCGGCGGTGATCCACTCCTGCACCTCGGTCACGAACGCGCCGTAGAAGCGGTCGTTGTGGTCGCGCGCGATCCGGTTGCGGGCACCGTAGGCGTCCCGGACGTCGATGACGTTCTGGTCGGCCAGGGACACTACTCCCTTCTCGGCCACGGCCTCGCAGCGGATGTCGTAGCCGTACTGGTGGTTGACGAACACCTCGTCGGAGACCCGGACGCCGGACTCGCTGGTCAGGATCAGCACCAGCGGGTCCTGCAGGTGCGGGAACCGGAGGCTGGTCTTCTTGGGCTTGTCGACCCGGGCGGCCACGAACTCCTCCCCCAACAGCCAGCGGGTGGTGTCGATCTCGTGGATCGCGGTGTCGTTGATCGCCATGTCCCAGGTGTAGGACTCCGGCACCGTGGGGTTGCGGTGCGCACAGTTCACCAGCAGCACCTCGCCGAGCTCGCCCGAATCGAGCAGGGCCTTCATCTCCCGATAGCTCTTGTCGAACCGCCGCATGAAACCGACGGTGACCAGCTTGCGGCCGCCCGCCTGCTCGGCCTCCATGATCCGCAGCGCGCCGTCCGCGGACGGGGTGAGCGGCTTCTCGCAGAACACCGGCTTGCCCGCGGTGATGCACTCCAGGACGTCCGCCTCGTGGGCGGGGCCGAAGCTGGTGATCATCACCGCGTCCACGTCCGGGGAGTTGATCAGGGCGGTGCTGTCGGCGAACACCACACCGCCGATGCTGTCGGCGACAGCCTTGGCGTTGTCCGCGTTGAGGTCGCTCACGCCGACCACCCGTCCGCCGGCGATCACCGAGTGGATGCGCTCGATGTGGGCCTTGCCCATCCCGCCGGGTCCGATCATGCCGATCCGTACAGTCATGTCAGTCAGCCTTTCCGGTCTCAGAGAACGCCCAGGCCCAGGGAGGCCAGGTACTCGCGGGTGGCGACGGCGTTGGGGAACGGGTAGCTCTTCTCGCAGCCGTACATGTCCTGCTCGCAGATCACGTAGAGCTCCTTGTCCAGGTCGGCAAGGGTCTCGATCAGCGCCTTCATCTCCGGCAGGCCGGCCGGCGGAGCCACGGACGCACCGGACAGGTTCGCCTTCACGAACGGCCAGTCCTCGTCGTGGGCCTGCTTCACGATCACCGGGTCCATCGCCTTGATGTGCACGTACTCGATGCGCTCGGGGTACTTCCGCGCGATCTCCATCGGGTCGCCGCCGCCGTAGACGATGTGGCCGGTGTCGAGGCAGAAGCCGACGTACTCGGGGTCGGTGGCCTGGAAGACGCGGTCGATGTCCTCGGGGGTCTCGATGTGGCTGTCACCGTGCGGGTGCAGCACCATCTTCAGCCCGTAGTCCTCCTTCATCATCCGGCCGAGCTTGTCGGCATTCTTGATGTACAGGTTCCACGCCTCGGTGGACAGCACCTTGTCGTCGGTGTAGCCGCCGGTCTTCTCGTCCCGGTACATCGGGGGCAGGTGCACCACGTACTCCGAACCGATCGCGGCGTGCGTCTCGCCGATCGAGCGGAAGAAAGCCTCGGTGTCGGCCCAGGCCTCGGCCTTGTGCAGGATGCCCCAGCCGGTACCCGCGACGACCCTGAAGCCGTAGGCGTCCATGACGGCCTTCAGCAGCTTGGGGTTGGTCGGGAAGTAGCCGTGGGGGCCGGTCTCCATGATCGAGAAGCCCGCTTCAGCCATCTCGGCGAGCGCGATGTCCCACGGGACCTGCTTCTCGTCATAGGGGAACCACACGCCCCACTGGTCCGGACAGACACCGATCGTCAGCTTGCTGTACCTCGGGTCGGGGTTGACGGCTTTGGACGCCATGAGTTGAGTTCCTTTCGGGTGCTGAGGAGGCTCGGAGGGGCTCGCAGTCCTGCCCTAGCAGCAGGCAGTACGTGGTTCGCGGGTGGCCATCGTTGGTTACCTTCACTCCGAGTGACAGGGCTCCCGCCCTGTCGGTTCGAGCCTATTGCCGCGGGTTTGTGCTGTCAACAAGTCATTAGGTGAGATTGTCAGTACATATGGCATCGGCGATCGAGTCCCACCTCAGCGACCACCGCGGCAAACGGGGACAGGCCCCTTTCCGCCACCCGGGTGGGTGGTGGAAAGGGGCCTGTCCCCACTGACCGCCAGGAGGGGTCAGTGGCGGGTCGTCATGCCGTCCCAGGTGCTGACCTTCTGGTGGCGGTGCTCCTCGGTGAACCAGGTGGTGGTGACCGCCTTGGTCTCGGTGAAGAACGCGACGCCGTCCTTGCCCATCGCGTGCAGGTCGCCGAAGAACGAGTCCTTGTGACCGGTGAACGGGAACGTGGAGAACGGCACCGGGATGCCCACGTTCACGCCCACCATGCCGGCGTGGGTGCGCTTGGCGAACTCACGCGCGTAGTGGCCGGAGCTGGTGTAGATGCACGACCCGTTGGCGAACGGGTTGGCGTTCATGATCCCGAGGCCCTCCTCGAAGTCCTTCACCCGCTTGATCGAGGTCACCGGGCCGAAGATCTCGTAGGTGCCGGCCCAGTTGTCCGCGCCCACCCGGTCGAGGATCGTCGGGCCGACGTAGTAGCCGCCCTCGTAGCCGTCGACGCTCACGTCGCGCCCGTCCAGCACGAGGTCACCGCCCTCGTCCACACCGCGCTGAATGCAGGACGCCACCCACTCGCGGTGCTTGGCGGTGATCACCGGGCCGAGCTGGCTCTCCGGAAGGTAGGCCGGGCCCAGCTTCAGGTCGGCCGCCTTCGCGGCCAGCATCTCCACCACCTGGTCGGCGACCGAGTCCTGTACGCAGACCACCGGCAGCGCCATGCAGCGCTGGCCCGCGCAGCCGTAGGTCGAGTTGATGATGCCGGCGACCGAGCGCTCCAGCACCGCGTCCTCGAGGATGAGGGCGTGGTTCTTGGCCTCGGTGAGGGCCTGGACGCGCTTCCCCGCGCCCGCGGCCACCTGGTAGATGTGCTTGCCCACCGAGGTGGAGCCGACGAAGCTGATGCCGCGGACGTCCGGGTGCACGAGCAGGCTGTCGGCCTCGACGCGGGAGCAGGTGACCAGGTTCGCCACGCCCTTGGGCAGACCCGCCTCGACCAGCAGTTCCATCATCCGCATCGAGGTCTGCGGCACCATCGAGGCGGCCTTCAGCACGAAGGTGTTGCCGGTGGTGATCGCGAACGGCAGCATCCAGCCCATCGGGATCATCGCCGGGAAGTTGTACGGCGCGATGCCCACGAACACGCCGAGCGGCTCGCGGTAGGAGACCGTGTCGTAGCCCTTGGAGATGTTCATCGTGGTGTCGCCCTGCATCAGGTAGTGCGTCGAGCACGCGCACTCCACGACCTCGATCGCCTTCAGCACGTCGCCGCGGGCCTCGGACAGGACCTTGCCCATCTCGGTCGCCAGCAGGGTGCTCAGCTCGTCCAGGTGCTCGTCCAGCAGCGCCTTGAACCGGAACATCAGCTGGATCCGCTGCGGCACCGGGGTGTCGCGCCACGCCGGGTAGGCCCGCGCGGCGGCAGCGACGGCGGAGTCGACCTCCTCCTGGGTACAGCAGGGGGCTTCGGCGATCTGCTCGCCGGTGGACGGGTTCATCACCGGCATGTAGGTGCCGGTCCTCGACTCCCGCCACTCGTTGTCCACCAGGTAGCGCAACCGCTTCAGCGTTGCGGCGCTCTGGGTGGCAGCCGGGGCGGCCTCATTGGTCAACGACATCTGGTGTTCCTCTCTGTGTGGGCCGATCGGGCCCGTCTGGTGGCCGCGCCGTGGAAGGGTGCCGGGCGCGGCCGGTTGGGCTATTCGGTTGTCGCCAGTCGCGGGTCCACGGCCTGGCCCGCCCAGGTCTGGCGCACCCAGGCGTGGGCGGGGTCGTCACAGATCAGCCATGCTCGAGTCTCCCCCGGGCCGGCCATGACGTTCAGGTAGTACATGTCGTATCCGGGCGGGGCCATCGCCGGGCCGTGCCAGCCGTGCGGCACCAGCACCACGTCGCGGGGACGCACCTCGGCGAGCACGTCGATCGGACGCTCGTCCGTGCCGTACACCCGCTGGTAGCCGAAGGCATCGCCCGCCGCCGGGCTTCCCGGCTCGGTGCGAAGCTCGAAGTAGTAGATCTCCTCGAGGGACGTCTCGACGCCGTCCCGCTCCTCGTCGTGCTTGTGCGGCGGGTAGCTCGACCAGTTGCCGGCCGGGGTGATCACTTCGCAGGCGATGATCGAATCGGCCTCGAGCACGCCCGGCGTCCCGAAGTTGCGGACGCGGCGGCTGGCCGTGCCGGCGCCGCGCAGCTCGTCCGGCACGGCGGACGCGGGCACGTAGGCCACGGGGAGGGCATTGCGTGCCGTCGCGGAGCACAGGGCGTAGCGACCGCCGGTGGTGCTGGTCAGGGTGAAGCTCGCGTCGCGAGGGACGTAGAGCACGTCGGTGGCCGCGCTGAACACGTCCGGACGCCCGGCCAGCTCGTAGGCCTGTCCGGCCACCTCGACGCTCGCCGCGCCGCGCAGAGGTACGACGATGTACTCCAGATCGTGGGTCTCGACCGTCCGGCTCTCCCCCGCCGCCAGATCGGCGACCTGGAGGCCGGTGTGGGCCCACCCCTCGACCGAGCCGGGCAACACCCGGGTGTCGTACTCCGCGTCGGCGGAGGTCCCCGCCGGATACACCCACTGACTCATGCCACTCCCACCTGGGTCGCTTGCTGATGGACGAGCCCGGCGGCGATGTCGACGGCCTTGGCCACATCGTTGTCCGCCGGGTAGAGCAGCGCCCGGCCGATCACGAGCCCGACCGCCGTCGGATGCTCGAGCGCGTCCGCCCACTGCCGGTAGATCTGGTCGGGGTCGCCGACCGGGTCGCCGCCCAGCAGCAGGCTGGGCAGGGTCGTGGAGTCGAGCACCCGGTGCATGTCGTCGACCACCGGCAGCTTCAGCCACGTGTGCGCACTGGTGGCGCCGAGGCCGGCCGCGATCTGGATCGACTTGATCACCGAGTCGGGATCGAGCACGTTGCGCACCCGGTCGGGCGCGACGCGGACGGAGAGGAACGGCTCGACCATGGCCATCAGCCCGCGTTTCGACAGCGCCGTGACCGCCGCGCCGGTGGACTCCAGCACGCGGGCGGTGTCCTCGTCCTCGAGGCAGATCCGGGTGAGCATCTTGCCGCCGTCCAGGCCGTTGCCGGCGAGGGTCTCCGCGTCATAGCCCGTCCAGCGGTCGTCGAACTCGAACTCCGCACCCTGCAGGCCACCCCGGTTCATCGAGCCGACCACGACCTTGCCCTCCAGCAGGCCGGACAGCAGCAGGTCCTCGAGGATGTCCGCCGTGCCCAGCACGCCGTCCACGCCCGGCCGGCGCAGGGCGACGGCGAGCCGCTCCAGCAGGTCTGCCCTGGAGGCCATCGCGCGCGCATTGTCCCGGACGCCGAGCGCGCCCCGAGCGGGATGGTCGGCCGCGACGATCAGCAGGCGCCCGTCCGCGGGCCGCTCCGAGCGGCGGCGATCCTTCCAGGCCCTGGTGATCGCGCCGGGGTCCGAGGCCCGCCGCCTGGTGAGTGCCGCCGCGTCGATGAGGGTCATGCGGGGTCCCCTCGGAGTTGTTCGGGGGAGCGCAGCGGAGGAGAGGAACTCCGTGGGGTGCTCATCGTCCAGCCTCCTCCAGCAGTGCCTCGACCTCGGCCTCGGTGGGCATCGCTGTCGAGCACTCCAGCCGGGACGCGACGAGCGCCCCGGCCGCGTTCGCGAACCGCAGCACCCTCTCCAGGCCCCAGCCGCTGAGCAGGCCGTGGCAGACCGCGCCACCGAAGGAGTCGCCCGCGCCGAGGCCGTTGACGACGCGTACGACGACCGGTGGCACCTCCACGGTCTCGTCGGCGGTCATCGCCAGCACACCCTTGGGGCCCTGCTTCACGATCGCGAGTTCGATCCCGCGCTCCAGGAGGGCCTTCGCCGCCCGGACCGGCTCGGCCTCGCCCACGGCCACCCGGCACTCCTCGCGGTTGCCGATCGCGACCGTGCAGTGCGAGAGGGCGATCTCGGCGTGCCGGGTCGCCTCGGCCTCCGTCTTCCAGAACATCGGCCGGTAGTCGAGGTCGAGGATGGTCAGCGGTTTCCGTTCCCGGACGCGCCATGCCGCCAGGTGCGACTGCCGGCTCGGCTCGGCGGAGAGCCCGGTCAGGGTCGACCAGTAGACGCCGGCGTCCGCGATCTCGTGCAGCGGGAGGTCGGTGACCTCGATCCGCAGGTCGGGTGCCTGGGGATAGCGGTAGAAGTACAGCGGGAAATCGTCCGGCGGAAAGATCTCGCAGAACGCCACCGGGGTGGGCAACCAGGGGTCCGTGCCGACGAAGTCGGTGGTGACGCCGAGTTCGGCGAGCTTGGCACGGACGAAACGCCCGAACGGGTCGTTGCCGGTCTTCGTGATGATCGCGGACGTGTGTCCGTAGCGGGCGGCGGCCACGGACACGTTGGTCGCGCTCCCCCCGAGGAACTTGCCGAAGGAGGTCACCTCTTCGAGCGGGACGCCGATCTGGGTGGGGTAGATGTCCACGCCGACACGACCGATGCACACGACCTCGTAGGTGTCAGCCATGGATCAGATCCTTCGACTTCAGCGGCGTTGGCAACGTCCCGGGCTCTCAGTCTCGCAGCGCGCCCTGAAGGTGTCAAGCTTTGTTAGGACATTAGCCTATTCAGGCATCCGGCGTTTACGCTATCAATGCATCGTCCGTTCGGCTATCGTGCGCTCATGGCGACGCAGATTCCTGTGACTATCGACCGGAACTCCCCCGTCCCGCTCTACCACCAGTTGGCCGAACAACTCGCGGCAGCGATCGACACCGGAGTGCTCAAGCCGGGCGACGCCTTCGAGAACGAACTGTCCCTCGCCGACCGGCTGGACCTGTCCCGGCCGACCGTTCGCCGCGCGATCGTCGAGCTGGTGACGCGGGGTCTGCTCGTCCGCCGCCGCGGCATCGGCACCACCGTCGCCAACGAGGTGATCCACCGCCGCAACGAGCTGACCAGCCTGTACGACGACCTCAAGCGCAACGGCCGCGAACCGCTGACCGAGGTGCTGGAGTTCAACACCGAATTCATCGACCAGCGGGCGTCGCAGATCCTCGGCCTGGACCCGGAGACACCGCTGGTCTACCTGGAGCGGCTGCGCTCCGTCCAGGAGGGGCCGATGTCGGTGCTGCGCAACTGGCTGCCGCCGATGTGGGCGGACCTCGACCTGGACGCGCTGGCCAGCCACGGCCTGTACAACGTGATGCGGGCCCGCGGCGTCGTGCCCGCGGTCGCCCACCAGACCATCGGCGCCCGGCCGGCGGAGCCGAGCGAGCGCAAGCTGCTCGGCCTGGACAAGAACGACCCGGTGCTGACGATGTCCCGCCGCGCCTACGACTCCGCGGGAGCGCCGGTGGAGTTCGGCGACCACTGCTACCGCTACGACCGGTACCTCTTCGACATCACGGTCTACGCCAGCTGAATTCTTGGTTCCAGCTGGCGATCCAGGACGCCGCGCATCCGGTTGGTCACCGGGTGGTAGAGGTTGTACGAGTGGTTGATGAGCCCGCCGTCCCGGTAGGCACTGCGGCGCTCACTGAGAACCGGAGTTCCGGCCGGCAGCTGCATGAAGCGCGCACTGGAGTCGTCCAGGACAGTGGCGCTCAACTCGTACTCGAGCCGGTCTTCCTCCCAACCACAGGCAGCCAGCAGGGCGGCGAGGCTGCCGGTCTCCAGGTCGTCGCGGCCGAACGAGGCGATCCGGCGGAGCAGGAAGTTCTCCAGCAGAGCGATCGGAGTCTCGTTGGCGTACCGCTCACGCACCAGGTGGAGCAGTTCGGTGCCGACTCGATAGCCGGTTGCTCGGGCCAGCTCGCCATCAGCGCTGACGTGCTCGAAGACGCGTACGACAGTGCGGGGTTCGCGCCTGCTCGCCGTGATCAACTCGAAGATCGTGTTCGAGGTCTCTGGCCGGTACCCGATACCCAGGCCGGTCTCGATGCGGGTGCCACGGCGCCGCGTGCGAGAGATCGTGCCGCTCGACTCCAGCACACCCATCGCGCGCCGCAACGTCGAGCGTGCGATGCCGAATCCCTTGCAGAGGTCCTTCTCTGCCGGGAGGAAGGTTCCCGGCGGAAGCAGGCCCAGCCGAATCGCGCTCTCGATCTGGTCCAGCACTTGGGCGTAGAGGGGTATCCGGCTCTCCTGAGCGACCGGTGTGAACACCAAGTCGAAATCCACGCTCCGAGTATGGTCCGTCACCGATGCCTCCCTGACCCAGGAGCCTAGCCTGATCCCCCTGCGTCGTCGGGCAGTACACACGCCTGGCGTCGCGCGGGCGAGAGGTACCCGCGCGACGCTTTCCGGCTCACCGCGAAGCCCGGACCCGGTTGATCTCGAACCGGACCCTGAGGGCCGCCTCGCGGCAACGACGGTGACCGCCTAGCGGTTGCCGCGCCAGAAGTCCTGCCACGTCGTGGTGTTGGCGTAGTCGTCGGTCAGGTACACGGTGTCGAACGGCTGGATCTGATCGCGAATCCCTGCGATGCCCTGCGGATCGGAAGAAGTCACGAGGCTGGAGAAGGAGAACTTGCCATCCGGCATGATGAACTCCATTCCCTCCTGAGAGGTGGCGAAGTGGATATACAGCTTTGCCGCATTCGGGCTCTTCGTCTTCGTCGCGTAGGCCAGAGTCTGCGGGGTGGACGCTCCCAGGAACGGGTTGATTCCGGCGCAGGCAGCCAGCGAGTATCCCTTGTCGGCGTTGTTGCGGTATTTGGCGGCCCACATCAGACCCATCGGAGGGCTGGTCTGTCCGGGCGCACCCACGGCATCGGAGACCTCTTCATCGTTCTTGAAGATCGTCGGTGAGTTCTTGGCCAGCCGCTTCACCCACTCGTGCACGGCCGTCGGCTCATCGGTCTTCAGGTCCTCGCCGTAGAGGTCCTTGTACGCCTTCGCATAGGCGTCGGCGTGGTTGCGAGCGGCCTGGTTCCACGCAGTGGTGAACACGGTCCGGCTCTCGGGATCCGGTATGGCCACCAGACCGGCCCACTTCTGGTCGGTGAGTTCCCAGATGTTCTTGATCGGGCAGTTCGCACCGTTGACCTCGGTGTTGTAGGTCCAGAGCATCTGGTTGTCACTGGACAGGAATGGGTAGGTGGCGGTCTCGGGCAGGGTGTCCCGCATGTCACCAGGGACCCAGCTGGTGAGGATCCCGTCGGCCAGGAGCTGGGCATAGACCGCCGGCACCTCCGAGGTGGCGACGACGTCGCCGATCACATTGTTCGCCTGACTCTCCATGGCGACCTTCTCCAGCACATTTGTCTCGATCTTCACGCCGTTGGCCTTGATGCCGTACTTCGCGGTGAAGGCCTCGGCAATCTTCACGACTTTGCCGGTCTCGTCGTAGATCGAGATCGGGCCCTCCTTCTTGGCGGCGGCGATCAGCTTGTCCAGGTCGAAGCCCGCCGCGGTCTCGTCGGGAGCCGGATCGGGTCGCTGGATCGGGACGAGTTGGCCACTCTGACCGTCGGCGCCCGCCGGAGGCGCACAGGCGGAGAGCAGGGCCAGCACCACGAGGGTCGCCAGGCCGGCGACGCGGCGTGGCTTCGGATGAGAGAAACGTTCGGGCACGATGATTGCCTTTCTCGAAGGGAACGAACAGGAGCTGTCAGGTCGGATCGGGAACCGTCGCGTTGACAGGACGACGGCTCTGGAAGCGCATGATCTGGTCGATCAGCGCGAAGTCGGCACCGGCGACTGTCCCGAAGTAGTGCCGGTTGAGGTGATCGGAGACGGACGGAAGCTGCCTGCCTTCGCCGTAGGTGCGGTAGACACCGCCCGCCTGCTTGAGGATGAACGCCGGTGCCGCCACGTCCCATGGGTTGGCCTCGAAGGCGAAGGTGGCGTCGGCCCAGCCCGCCGCGACGTGGCACAACGAGATGGCGCTGCTGCCGAGGTCACGGACCGCTGAGTAGCCCAACTCCAGTTGGGCGTAGGCAGCCAGGGCCTCGGCGCTGTAGTGGACGAGATCCCGCGGCAACGGAAAGGACGCGATGACGGTCGCCTGCTCAGGCACCGTGCATCCACGGGCCAGCAGCGGCCGTCCGTTCAGCCGGGCACCTCGCTCGTCGGCCTCGAAGAGTTGCTCGGCGACCGGGTCGTACACCACTCCGGCAACCACTTCGCCGTCGACGGCCGCGGCCACGACCACCGCCCACAGCGCGATGCCACGGGCGAAGTTGGCGGTGCCGTCGATCGGGTCGACGTACCAGGTCACCTCGCCGTCGCCGCTGAAGCCGCCCTCCTCGCCGAGGATGCGCGATCCCGGCAGTCGGGCGTCGATGACGGTGCGGACCTCGGCCTCGGCCTTGCGATCGTAGGCCGTCACGATGTCGTGGAAGTCGGCCTTCTCCTCGATCTCGACGTTGTGGTTGCGGAAGCCCTGCAGGGCGACCTTGCCCGCGCTCAACGCCGCGCAGCGGGCGATGTCCATCAGCTCGGCACTGGCGATCATGCCGGAACCTCCACTCGGGCATCGGCGCGGTCGAAGACATGCAGCGCGCTGGCCTTGACGCGCAGCACGACGTCCCCACCGGGCCGTACCGTGGGAACCTGGGGAGACGTGGCGTAGACGGCACGGTCGGCGATCCTCACCTCGGTCGTCCAACTGCCGCCCGTGGGCATCAGGGACTCGACCCTCCCCGGCAGTTCCAGTTCATCGCCGGCGGACTGGCCGGGCGCCCCGACCCGCAGCGACTCGGGCCGGATGCCCAGCGAGCCAAGGCCGTCCGCCGCCAACCCACGGCGCTCGAGGAATGCCAGCGGCGCCACCGCGTCTGCCCCGGCTGGATCGAGTTCGAAGAAGTTGATCGGCGGCACCCCCAGGAAGCCGGCCACGAACCGGGTCTGTGGGTGGTCGTAGATCTCGAGCGGAGTGCCGACCTGCTGCAGCACGCCGTGCGACATCACGGCGACCCGCGTCGCCAGGGTCATCGCCTCCCACTGGTCATGGGTGACGAAGACGGTGGTGGCACCCGACTCGGCGTGGATGCGCTTCAGCTCCGCCCGCATCTCCAGGCGCAGCCGCGAGTCGAGGTTGGACAGCGGCTCGTCCAGCAGCATCGTCTCCGGCTTCACCGCCAGCATGCGGGCCAACGCGACCCGCTGTTGCTGCCCGCCGGACAGTTGCGCCGGGTAGCGGTCGCGATACTCGGCGATCCCGAGCGAGCTCATCACCTCTTCCACCCGCCGGGCGCGATCCGCGGCCGGCATCTTGCGCAGCTTGAGGCCGTAGGCTACGTTCTGCGAGACGGTCAGGTGGGGCCACAGCGCGTAGCTCTGGAACACCAGGCCGAGGCGTCGGTCCTCGGGCGGGACGAACCGCTGCTTCTCGGGTTCGTCGACCACGCGGTCCCCCACCACGATGCGGCCGGCGGTGGCGGTCTCCAGGCCGGCGATCATGCGGATCGTGGTGGTCTTGCCGCAGCCTGAGGGGCCGAGAAGGCACATGAAGTCGCCATCGTCGATGTGGAGGTCGAGACCGTCCACGGCGTTGGTCGCGGCTCCATAGTTCTTCACCGCTCGATCGAGCGTGATGGTCGGCATGTCAGGCTCCTAGTCCTTGAGAGAGATCTGTGCGCATGAGCTTCTGCGTCGTGTAGGTACCGAAGAAGGCGAGGGCGGAGACGATGAGCACCACGCCGTTGCCGGCCTGGGTGTAGCCGACGTCCAGGAAGCGGATCGAGAGCGTGGTGAGCACGTCCAGGCCGGGAACGGCCAGCATGACCACCACGCTCAGGCTCTTGATCCCGGAGATGAACGCCATCAGGATCCCGGTGGCGATGGCGCCCTTCTGAATCGGCACGATGATGGTGCGGAACCGTTGCAGCCACCGTGCGCCGGCGATCTGGGCCGCCTCCTCACCCTCGCTGCCGAGCTGCATCATCGAGGAGATGCCCGCCCGGGAGGCGAACGGCATCTGCTGGGTGAAGTAGATCAGCACCAACAGCGCCGGCGTGCCGTAGAGCGCCGGGATCGGTCCGCGTGGCTCTGCGAACAGCGAGAGGTATGCCGCGGCGAAGGCGATCCCGGGAACCAGGTAGGGGAAGAAGAGCATCTGCCGCAGCGTCCCGGAGATGAAGCCGAACTGCGAGCGCACGATCACGTAGCCCGTGAGCAGCCCGACGATGCCGGCCAGGATCGACGACAGACCGACGATCCACAGGCTGTTCCAGGCCGCCTGCCAGACGTCGGGGTCGAGCAGGATGCCGTTGGGCGCACCGATCGTCCGCAGGTCGCGCCCGATCCAGAAGTCGAGGGTGAAGTTGTCCGGCGTGAAGCGCCCGGGCGCGCTCATGATCGTCGACAGAGCCAGCACCACCAACGGTGCGGCGACGCTGACCAGGAAGAGCAGCGAACAGCCGAGCGTGGCGAGCAACCGGGCCCGCGGGCGCAGCTTCGTGACAGTGGCCGCGGCGCCGCTCTTGCCCGTGATCGTGACGAAGCGTCTGGCCTCACGGAGGAAGTGCATGTCGACCCAGAGCGAGATCACCCCGATCAGGATGATCGCGGCGACGATCACTGCGGCGGCGCCCTGCTGGTTGCTGTAGATGCTGCGGTACAGGCTGGTGGCGAGCACGTTCATGTTCGCCGGCAGGCCGAGCACGTAGGCGACGCCGAACTCGCCGAGGACCTTGGCGAGGATCAGGGTGACCGCCGAGATCAGGGAAGGTCGCAGGATTGGCAGCACGACCGTCCAGAGAGTGTGCGCGCCCGAGGCTCCGAGGATCCGCGCGGACTCCTCGAGGGTCGTGTCGAAGCGCTTGAGCGCGTTGCCGACGAGCAGGATCACGAAAGGCGTGAAGTGCATCGCGAAGATGATGGTGATGGGCAGGCGACCGTAGGCGATCCAGCTGGGCACGGAGACGCCGAGCGCCTCCATCCAGCCGGCCTGGCCGCCGGTCGCCCTGTTCTTGAAGATGGTCAGCCAGGCGAGGGCGAACGTCCACGCGGGCAGCATGTACGGGACGATCAGCGCGGTGGCGAACCACTTGCGTCCCCACAGGTTGGTGCGCACGAGCAGGAGCGCAACGGTGATCCCGATGGCGAGGGCAAGGACCACGCTGCCGAGCGCGATCACCAGGGTGTTCCCGAGCGGAGCCCAGAAGATCGCATTGGCCTGTGGCGAGACGAACACCCGCCACAGGTAGTAGGAGGTGAGCGACCCCTCGGGCGAACGGGTGACCCGCGCGTCCTGACGGCTGACGGTGATCCCGTCGACCAGCAGGGACACGATCGGCGCGATGATCAGGTAGGCAAAGAGCACGAGCGCGAGCACCCCGATGACATTCGTCGGATCGCGGAAGGCGATGCGCAGGCGGTGCGCCAGCGGCGCGCGCGGTGGGCGGTGATCGCTCCGGCGTCCGGGTGTACCGGTCTCGCGCGGTGCTCGGGTCAGCGATGTCGCGGTCAAGACGTCCTCGTCCCTGTTCCGGGTTCATTAGATACCTAAATAGGTACATAATGAGAGTAGGGCCTGCCCCGGGACGGGTCAAGGGTTCGGCCGCGAGTGTTTGAGGAACGCAGACACGCGTCGAGCGCCACCGACTCGGTCGGTGGCGCTCAACGATCCCCGGCCCACACAAACGCCAATCAGCCGGAGCGGTACCACGTGAACAGACCGGCAGGGCAGGAACTCCTGCGCTACTCGAACCTGGTGGCGGAGAGCGCCGTGTCCTTGCGCACCGCGCGGAAGACGGCGCCGACCGCGATGAGGGCCAGGCCGGCGCTGAACGCCAGCGTGAGGACGTAGCGATGGTCCGGCCAGGTCATGCTCAGCTTGTTGGTGATACCGGTGATCATCAGCCAGGCGACGAGGAAGCCCAGCGCGATGGTGAACGCGATGGTACCCAGGAGCGGCGTGGCGGCCTCGATCCCGATGATGCGGTTCAGGACGCTCGTGGGCATGCCCATGAGCCGCAGCAGGCCGAACACGCGCCTGCGGTCGAGGATGGAGGCGGCCGTCGAGACGGTGAGGGAGACACCGGCGGTCAGGATGGCAATCGTCACGCCGAGGTAGGCCAGCGTCGCGAGGCTGTTCACCACGCCCCTCGTCCCCAGGTCCGCGAGCGTCGCACGGGTCGGCGGAGCCAGCGCGGTCACGCCGTGCGCGATGGCGGCGGTTTGGGCACGTTCGAGGGAATCCTCCGCGCCATCGGTGCGGATGAACACCAGCGCCGGGACGAGCCGACCGCGCGAGTTCACAGGCTCCAGTTTCGGCGCCGATTCGGAGCGAGGGTCGACGAAGACGCCGGCTCGGAACGCCACCAGGTCGTTGGCCGGGACGTTCTCGAATCCGAGGGCCACCGCATCGGTTGCCTTCATCGTCACTGTGTCGCTGCGCTCGGCTACGTCCGCTTCGTCCCGATACGCGAGCACCACTGAGGTCACACCCTGGACCGCAGACAGCGGGTCAACGCTTTCCTCGACGTTCGCTCCGGGCTTCAGGAGGACGTAGGCGGCGTCGGCCGGCAGCAGACCGGGTGCCTCTCGTGGGGTGGTCAGCGGTGTGGCCACGGTAGCGGCTCCGGCGAAGACCGTCGCCATGAACACGGCGAGGACGAGGCCACTGACGGAGCGGAAGGTCGCGGCGGGCGTGCGGCGGATGCGGGCGGCAGCGATGACGCCCGCGGCCGTTCCTGCCCGGGGCGCGAACCAGGTGCTGAGCTGGCGCACCACCCACGGCCCGCCGGTGATGATGCCCGCCGACAGTGCCGTGAACCCGAGGATGAGCAGCGCCGACACGACAGGGTTCGGCAGGAGCTTTGCGAAACCGGCCGCGGCGCCCATCGCGGCGAGTCCCACCAGGAGCGGCAGCAGGCGCCGGGCGCGCGGGGTGCGCTCAGCCCTTTGCCGCGTGGCGCCCAGGGGCCCGATGCCGGCCCGGCGCACGCGGCGCAAGGCGACCAGGGCCGCCGCAGCCGGGACGACGATGACCGCGAGCAGAGCGACCAGAGGGGTTGTTGCGAGGTCGGCAGGGAAGAAGCGAGTGCCCTCGATGGTCACGAGTGCGGCCACCGGACGCACCGCCCAGGCCAGGCCGATGCCCGCGATCGAGCCGATCAGGCTCGCCACGCCGATCTCGCAGGCCGCCATGCGCGTGATGACCGCGGGGCTCGCTCCGATCAGCCTTAGGGTGGCGAACCGTTCTGCTCGCTGCGCCGCCCCGAGCTGGGTGACGATGCCGATCAGCAGCAGCACGGGCAGGAAGACCGCGATGCTGCCGATGGTGATGACCGTGCGGTACCCGTCTTTCGTGATCTTCGGCGTCCCGTCGAAGCCGGTAATCACCGCCGTGCCGCGAAGGCCCGGCATGTCCGCTTCGCGATAGCCCTCCACGATGACGAGCGAATCCGGCCCCTCGAGGAGGTTCTCGGGCAGGATGCCGACCTGTTCTCCGAAGCGGTCGCCCAGCTGATCGGCCGGCACGCGCGCGATCAGGTCGGCGAGCGCGGGCGATGCCAGATACTCCCCTGCTGCGGGGAGCGTGATGCCGCCGGGCAAGGCGAGAGACGTGTCAGGTGTCGCCGCGACACCGATCCGGTGGAGCGAGGCGCCGCGGAACACGTCGTAGTCACGGGCGAACAAGGCGGTTGTGTCGGTCAGCGGCTCCGGTTGGCGGTCACCGACCGAGGTCGCCGAGGCGGGGTTGGTCCAGCCGGTCCGCGCGTCGCGCAGCTCCAGCGCGGACGACGCGCCCCACAGGGTCAGAAACAGCGCCACCCCGATCGCGACACCCGCCGCGATCCCGGCCAGCCTGCGCCAAGCCCCTGGGCTACCGAGGAGGACGAGCCGGGCCAGGCCAAGGTTCATCGCTGCTCGTCCTGACTCCGGAGTTGCCGGCCGGGCGTGGAAGCACCAACTTCTTCCGGCCGGGCGGCAGGTTCCGGGTCAACGCCCGATCGAGACTGACCGACAGCGCCGCCGGCGGTGATCCGCCCGTCCCTGACCATGACCTCGCGGTCGGCGTACGAGGCGGTGCGCGGGTCATGCGTGATGATCACCAGGGTCGCGCCGAGCTGCTTCACCTGCTCCAGCATCGCCGTGAGGACCGTCTCCGCCGCGAGGCTGTCGAGTGCCCCGGTCGGCTCGTCCGCGAAGATCACCTCGGGCTCGGCGACCAGCGCGCGGGCGACCGCGACCCGCTGTGCCTCTCCGCCTGACATCGCTCCGGGGGTCTGTCCGGACTTCTCGCCGAGTTCGAACCTGTCCAGCCACGATCGCGCCGTCACCTCCGCCTTCGAGCGCTTCACCCCGGCCAGCAGCAACGGGATCGTGACGTTCTCGAGTGCGGTGAGATCGGGTAGGAGCTGCCCGAACTGGAAGACGAAACCGAACTCGGTCAGGCGCAGCCGCGACCGCAGCCGCTCGTCGAGGTCGCCGAGGCTCGTGCCGCGAAACGTCACCGTTCCCGCGTCAGGGACGAGGACGCCCGCCAGACAGTGCAGCAGCGTGGACTTCCCTGATCCCGACGGGCCCATGACCGCGACCGCCTCGCCGGGGAAGACATCCAGATCCACCCCGCGAAGAGCGTCGGTACGTCCGAACGACTTCCGGAGCGCCCGCGCCGTGAGCAACGGCGCCTGCCGGTCGATGACGGTCATCGGGACGCGACCTCCCTGCGCAGTTCGGTCAGCCGCGCCGCGGTGAGGTCGATCCAGCGAAGATCGGCCTCGATGTGAAAGAGCACATGATCGATCGTGAGCACGCGGGCGAGTGCCGCGCCCTGCTTCTCCCGGGTCAGCGCCCGCATCCTCCCGATGTGCTCGCTGCGCTGGGCGTCGAGCAGTCCCTGCGCGTCCTCCCCGATGAGCAGCGCGATCACGGTCTTGGCGAACAGGTTGCTCTGCACCGTCGCCTCAGGATCGTCCGGGCTGCTCATCCACTCGCGCAACGCGATCCGCCCCGGTTGGGTCACGACGTACCGCTTCCGATCCGGGCCACCGCCCGCTTCGGACCCGAGCGCCGCGATGAGACCATGCCGGGCCATCCGCGCCAACGTCGCATACACCTGGCCGAACGCGACCGGCCTCGCACCGCCGAAGAAGCGGTCGTAGCTCTGCTTCAACTCATAGCCATAGTTCGGCTCGACCTCCAGCAGTCCCAGAAGGGTTCGTGACGTGTCCATGGACCAGACTATACACTCGATATATACAGCGTATGGAATAGTCTCAGGAGTCGGGGGTCTCGGCGGTATGCGACTGGCGTCGACGCGATGGCGCGCGATCAGGAGGGGAAGCGGGCATGACGGATCGAAGGATCATCGGGCAGTTCACGGCCCTGACCTTCTGCATCGCCTTTTCGGTCTCGGGGGCGTTGATCGTCCTTGGGCGGTTCGGCTACTCCGTCCACGGGTGGGTGCGCTCCCTGCCGCAGTTCATGATGAACGTCCCGTTTGCGATCTACATCCTGTCGCCCGCGATCGCCTCGTACATCGTTCTGAAACGCAGCGGCACGGTCGCGAGCCCGAAAGAATGGCTGGCCACCGTGTTCCATGCCAGGAACAGCATCCTGCTCTACGGGTACGTGATCGCCGTCCTGGCACTGTACTTCCTGATCCACCTGGCCGTCTCAGGCCCCATCGCGACGGCGCTGCCGCTCTACACGTTCCTGCTCTCCCTGCCGGGCAACCTCATCATCGGCGGCCTGGAGGAGTCCGGCTGGGCGTACGTGCTACAGCCCAGGCTCAACGCAGCACTGGGCTACACGGCGTCTTCCCTCGTGACGAGCGGCATCTGGATCCTGTGGCACGTCCCACTGTTCTTCATCCCCGGCACGAACCAGGCAGCGGGCCTCATCGACTTCGGGATGTTCGCCGTTCAGCTCATCGCGTTCCGGTTTCTGTACGGGGCGATCTCCCTTGTCTCCGGCAAGGGCGCCGTGTTCATGTGCGTGCTCTGCCACACCATGTTCAACGCCGCCAGCTCCGCCATCGGAATCCCGCCGGCGACATGGGCAGGAACACTCGCCGCGAATGCCGCCGTCGGTCTTGTCGCCGTTGCCAGGGTTGCGATCCGCCGCAGCAGACGGAACAGGTGAAGCGCCCTGGCTCAGTTGCCGAGTTCGGTCTGGATGCGTTGGAGCATGCGGCGGTTGATGTTGTCGGCGTCTTCGTGCCAGCCAAACACGCAGACGCTGATCACGCCGTCGAAGCCGATCTCGCGCAGGGTGGCGAACACCTGGTCGAAGGGCA
>NZ_JARKPQ010000119.1 GCF_029975155.1 Propionicimonas sp.
CCCGACCACCCACATCGCGACCATCACCGAGACCCAGGCCGACGGAGTCCGCAGCTACACGCTCACGCTGCCCGACGAGACCACCGCAGGCCAAGACGACGCGATCGGTGCAGCCGCCTACCAAGCCATCCGCGACCGCACCCACGACCTTCAAGCAGCTGCTGCAGCACCCGCCGGCGGCTACCTGCCACCATGGACCACCGAGGCATGGCCGGGCGGCATCTACCCGCTTCACCACCGCGATATCTGGCCGCCGTTCCTCACTGCCTGATCCCGCATCTCAACCATGAGATAAACCCCCGGGGGAGGGGGGCGAACAACCTCGCCTCCCCAGCGTTTGAAAGGCGTCTCTGGGGTGCGGAGGGTTCAAAGTTTTCCAGACACGTCACAGACGATATAGACCGCCACGAGAGGACACCACACCATGGATATCGGAATCGCAACCGGTAAGGTTGCTGGCCGACTGGTTGGCCCGGCGATGCCCGGCCGCACCGGCCAGTCGATCCCCAACGCCCGCGTCACACTGACCATCGACCCACCGCAGATGCTCAGGGCACCCCGCGCCTCACCGCCCGTCCTGGTTGCTGCCCGACCGGTCAACTGCACCACCGACGCCGACGGCCTACTACTGAATGAGCACGGCAGCGCCGGCGTGGAACTAATTGCCACCAACGCCCCCGAGATCGAGTTGGACGACGGCCCATGGTCGTGGCGTGTCACCGTCACCGGCCCCAGCATCCGAAGACTGTCATGGACGTTCCAGCTACCCGCCGGCGGCAACGTAGACATCAGCACCGGCCTTCTCGCCGCGCTGCAATCCCCGACCGGCTGAGGGCCTCGGCGGGGTAGCAGTTCACTACCCCCATCAGACGAACAGCTGTGCGGCAGTGTCTCAACGATGAGATGCGGACATCCCTACGGGATGGATGGCCTTTGCTTGGGTCCCTCTTCCCCGAAAGCGCCCGCCGCCTGCCGACCCCGCTCAGCGACATTCGCCCACGACCGAGGGCCCGCTGTCGAATTGACGGCGAGCTTGGATCATGGCCTGGCCAGCAATCGCGAGTTGCGGACTCCGCACGCCGGTTCGTGCGGTTCGGGAGGTTGTGACCGGCTGCTACTGGTTTGCCGCTAGAGCAGGTGAGACGCGCCGAGTGCCAGGCACCCACGACGACCCAGGGCGCTGGTCCCTGGATCATCGTGGAGGTCTAGCACAATTCGGCTAGTTCCAGCCACACCCGGGCCGCGAGAGCCCCGTCCATGCCCTTGTCTTGGAGTGCTTGCATGGCCCGGTCGACACCCAGCGGCGAGCCCTTCACCAACTGGGCCAGGCCCTTGAGGTTGACGTACTCGACCGGCTCACTGTCGATAATGAACACGTCCCAGTTCTCCGGGTCGACAATGCGAAACAAGTCGCTCATCACACCACCTCAGCCCGCTGGGCCGCCGCCCACTTGTCGGCCAGGTCCCGCACCTTGTTACGGATCGTCATCTCCGGCCTCTCTTCGGCCGCGAACCGCCATTCAGCCTCATCAAGTACGCGCCAGGTCGACCGCGAGAAGTTAACGCTGATGTAATCGCCCGGCAGCTGCTCGGCCACCACAACCGCAAGGAACACCCCCGCGGCCTTCTGCCGCTGATCAGAGTGGAAGTGGACGATGATCCGCGGGCGGCCGTCCTCGACGGC
>NZ_JARKPQ010000132.1 GCF_029975155.1 Propionicimonas sp.
TGCTTGAATTGCATCTACGAGATGCCTCTCGTCTCTGGGAACTAGAACCTTAGACAAGCTCTATTTTCCCTGATCCGAGGGGCATTTCCCCGTTACGGCACCCACTCAACCCCAGGCTCATCGGTGGATCGAGGCTAAGTAGGTCGGCCTCCTGAGCCTCGGTGCGGCGGTGCTGCTCCCAGTCCTCGTCCTCACCCTTGCCGCCGGTCACGTGCATGACGACCGCGGCTTCATCGAGCTGCTGCCCGTCGGTGTGGCGGCGCTCCAACAGAGCGGTAAGGCGAGCGTGGTAGGCGACGCAGGCGGCCCGGTCGAACACGACCACCTGCGCCTTCATGCCGAGCGGGTCGATGGTCGAGTAGAAGTGCTCGACGATGTCGTCACACACCGCCTCGATCCGGGCCGGGTTGGCGAAGATGACGTCCACGCGGGAGCCGCGGCGCGCCAGCACCTCGGCTTGGTCCTCGTCGAGGCCCTCGACGGCCGTCAACTCGTCGAACGCCTGGTCCACCGCGGTCTTGTCGAGCTGGAAGGTCACCAGCCGGGGGTCCACATGGATCGGCACCGTCATCCCGTCCGCGATGGACTGGTCAGAGGTGTAGGCGTGCAGCGTCTTCTTCGGGTCCTGAGGGTCGCCGAAGTTGGCGAACGTGTTGCGGTCCAGTTCAGCGATGGGTGTCCCCGTGAACGCGAAGAACAGCGCGTTCGGCAGAGCAGCCCGCATCGTCAAACCGAGGTTGCCCTCCTGTGTCCTGTGGGCTTCATCCACCAGCACGACGATGTTGCTGCGGGTGTTCAGGTTGGACGCCGCACCGGCGAACTTGTGCACGGTGGTGAAGATCAGCCCACGCCGGTCCGCTGGGCCGAGGGTGTCCTGCAACGCCTTCGCCGTCTCGGGGGCCAACAGGCGCGGCATGTGGGTGGTGCGAAACTGGTCCCAAGCGTTTCGGACGAGGTCGATCCGGTCGGCGACCATCACGATGGTCGGGTTCCCGAGCGCCGGGTCCTGCAGCAGTTGGCCCGCGGCGAACACCATCGCCAGGGTCTTGCCGGAACCTTGGGTGTGGTAGATCAGGCCGCGCCGCGACTCGCCGGAGTGGGCGCGGGCCACCATCAACTCGACCGCGTCGAACTGCATGTACCGGGCGATCAGCTTGATCAGCGACGCCGAGCCGGAGTTGTCCTCAGGTGTCTCGAACAAGGTGTAGGAGTTCAGGAACTTCAACACCGTCGCCGGTGACAGCAGCCATCCCGCGGCGTGGAGGACGTCGGCCAGCTTCGGGTGTTCCTTCGTTGGCCCGGCTGTCATCCAGTGCTCGACCGGCGCTCCCGTTGCCCCGTACATCAACTCCCGGCCCTCGGTGGCGAAGCTGAACACGTTCGTCGTGAAGAACGGCGCATGCTTCACCCCGTACACGTTGGCGACCTCGCTGGCCGCCGTGATCCACGTCACCTTCTGCCGGAACGCGGTCTTCGTCTCACCGACCACCAGCGGCAAGCCGTTCACGAACAACACGATGTCGAACCGGGCCTTGTGCCCCGGCGACCCGAACGACACCTCATCCGACACGACGAAGCGGTTGCTCGACAGGTTCTCGAAGTCGATCAACCGCACCGGCCGGAACCCGTCCGCCCCCACGAACTTGTGAGCACCCAACCCGCGCAACCACTTCGTCGCGTCGCGGTTCGTCTCGACCAAACCCTCGTCATCGACTTGGAACGTCAAGTTTCTGAGCAGCTTGACGACTTCGGACGCCCGCTCCGAGACCTCGGCAACGTCGGGGTTCAACCGTCCGAGAGCGTCCACGACCTCCGGTTCGACGAACACCTGCTCCAACTCACGCGCCAAGTCCTTGCCCGGCACATACGACCAGCCCAGCGCGACCAACTCGGCCACCAAAGGCTGCTGCACCGAATTGTGCTCATCCATTCCCGA
This sequence comes from Propionicimonas sp., assembly GCF_029975155.1. Taxonomy (GTDB): domain Bacteria; phylum Actinomycetota; class Actinomycetes; order Propionibacteriales; family Propionibacteriaceae; genus Propionicimonas. Next base: position 1,937 of record NZ_JARKPQ010000132.1, read on the forward strand.
CATGCGCGGGCCCCCCGATCAGCTCGTCGTACGACTCCGGAATCGCATGCTCCCCGGAGAGGAGCGCTGTCAGCAGTTGAGTCCGCAGGGTGCAAAGCTTGGCTGCGCTTGCCATCGCCTTCGTGACGGTCTCGGCTGCCTCGGACAGGAGGGACCCGATCCGGTCTTGCTCATCTAGAGTCGGCACGCTGACCTGGATCGAGGCCACGATTGACTGGTTGACAGAGGGCACCGCGCCGCGCTGGGCGAGAGACGACAGGCGGATCTCGCTCATCAGCGCAAGCAAGAAGTCCGGTGTCAGATCTGGCCCCGGTTCCAAGCCCATGACGTTCTGGTCGAACGCGGCAGGTCGGCCGAGGAGTCGTCGCTTCTCGGTGGCGAGGGCGGCACCGAGAATGGGAAAGATGACGGTTCCCGCTGGAAGAATCCTTGCGCCAAGCTGCCCCCGTCCCGCCTCATCGATCCAGTTCGCGGCGGTCTCGATGATCCGATGCTGCCCCTCTATGTTCATGTCAGAGCACTTGATGTATGGGAACTCGCCGGTCTGGCGGCCCTGGAAACGTGCGGGAAACGCTCGCCCCGTAGTGGGGGCTGCGACGTCACCGAGGACTGCCAAGCGCCACCCAGATCCCCCTGCCATCAGGTGGCGACGCATCGCGTCATGAGTGTTGTTGGCAGCGGTCAGGAAGGTATCCAGACGACTTGCAGCGTCATCGAGAGCGCCGACCAGATCCACGATGCGGCGCTGCTCGGGGATCGGAGGAATCGGCATTCGGAGTCTTACGAACTCCTTTTCATTGAGCCGACGTCGCTCTGTCGTCCCCGTCGCGGCCCCCGCTGCGGCGGCCTGAAACGGTTTCCACTGAAACAGCAGTGCAACGAAACCAGCCAGGATTGCCTCGGTGGCTTCGAAGATGGGAAAGTCGTTCGTTACCAGGCACCCATGGGCGTCGTCCCCAACCACACCGAAACTTGCCTTGGTGGCCCACATCCGGTTGTAGACCACGTCGCCCTTCTCGATGCGATTGAGCATCTTCGTCTTCACGGCGACGGCTGGCTGATCGTCGCGGTGGTAGACGCCCTCCGCGTACCACCGAACGCCAGCGAACGGAACGACCTCGATGTCGGCTACGGAAACAGGACGCCAGAGTTGACGTAGCACGTCGCCCAACGGGCGCGTCGTCCACCCTTCACGCATCGAAGCCCGCTGCTTTCAGCTTGGTGTCGAGGATGCGTTCGGCGGCGCGAAGGGCTTCGCGGGCGTCTTGGTAGGCGGCAAGGGCGGCTTCGACGTCCACTTCGGCGGTGGCGGCGGTTTGGATGTAGCGGCCGATGTTGAGGTCGTAGCCGTTGCTGGCGATCTCGTCCATGTCAACCAGTCGCAGGTTGAGGCCGCCGTCGCCGTCGATGTCCTCCCCGCGGGCGTAGGCGGCGTGGATGGCCTCGACGTCTGCCTCGGACATCGCGTTCTGGTTCTTGCCGGGCGTGAACCGCTTGCTGGCATCCACGAAGAGGACCCGCCCCTGTCGTCCGACGGGCTTCGTCTTCCGCCAGATGAGCAGGCACACGGGGATCGACGTGGAGTAAAACAGGTTGTTCGGCAGGCCGATGACGGCTTCCAGCAGGTCCTTCTCCAGCAGGCACTGCCGGATCTCGCCTTCCTTGCCGCCGCGGAACAGGACGCCGTGCGGCATGACGACGCCGACCCGGCCGGTGGTCTCTTTCATGGAGGCGACCATGTGCTGGATCCAGGCGTAGTCGCCGTTCTTCGCGGGAGGCACCGCGCACAGCACCCGTCCCCACGGGTCGTTGGCCCAGGCGGCCGCGCCCCAGTTCTGTAGGCTGAACGGGGGATTCGCGATCACCACGTCGAACTTCTGCAACCGGCCGCGCTCGGTGAACTTCGGGTCACGGAACGTGTCACCGCGACGCAACTCAAAGTCCTCCAGACCGTGCAGGTACAGGTTCATCTTCGCGATAGCCGACGTGGTCAGGTTAATCTCCTGGCCGTGCAGTCGCAGCGAGTCGGGGTTGCCCCCCGCCGCGCGGACCGCGTTGACCGTTTCCACGAGCATGCCGCCCGAACCGCACGCCGGGTCCACCACCTCGTCCCCAGGCAGTGGTTCGAGGATCTTCACCAGCAGGTGCACCACGTGCCGCGGGGTGAAGAACTCGCCCGCCTTCTTGCCCGACGCCTCCGCGAACTCCCGGAGCAGGTACTCGTACGCGTTGCCAAGCAGGTCACCCGACACGTGGTCGGGGTCGAGGCGCAGCGGGTGGAAGACGTCCAGCAGAGCAGTGAGGGCCGACTCGGGGATCCGGTCCGTGTTGGCCCACTGGACGTCACCGAACACGCCCGCGAGGTCACGGTTGGCTTCCTGGATGCGGTCCAGCGCGTTGGCGAGCTTCGAGCCCACGTTGACCGCGGTGCCGTGCACGTCGGCCCAGTGACAGCCCTTCGGGACCACGAACGGCTGGTAGTCGGCGTACTCGATCTCGGGAGTGAGTTCGGCGCCCCAGTCGGCCAAGGCCTCAGCGTGCCGGTAGTCCCAGTTGTCGCTGACCCACTTGAAGAACATGACCGGGAACACATACGCCTTGAAGTCACCGGCGTCCACCGGACCGCGCAGCGCGTTCGCCGCGGCCCACAGTGTGCGTTCCAGTTCGGCCTGGGTGAGCCTGGCCGACGATGACGTGGCGGTGGTCAAGATGTTCCCCCTTGTGTGCGCCCTTGTGGCGACAATGCCCACGTTAGCGGTCGCTATGGACAAGGTTCTGCAGGACGAGGGAGCCCTTTGGGTACCCCGCAGAGAGAACGTCAACTCGCTGACGTTCAACCAGGGCGGGGTTCGAGGAAAGCTAGGTCAAACTGGCCAAACCAACGGCCAGCACGCAGCCGACCGCCAGGCTGGGCCCGAACGCGAACTCCCGTCTCCGTGTGACCAGGGCCACGGCGATGGCCACGAGGCACGAAGCGAACAGAGCGGGCAGCACCAGCGAGGGACTCACGATTGCGACGGCTGCACTGAGTACGGCGACGAGTTTGACGTCGCCGAATCCGAAGGCGCCCCGGGAGACATGGTGGAAGACCCACGCTGCGATCCCCACGACCACGCCGATGGCGGCAGGGACGAGGCTCGACAGCGCGGAGCCGGTGATGATGCCGTGGGCGATCAGCGTGAGCGCCAGCCATCCAGCCGTTGGTCGCAGGACAGCGTCCGGCAGTCGACTCACGTCCAGGTCGACGGCTGACAGCCAGCCGAGGGCTGCGCTCAGTGGCAGCCACAGGGCGAGGACGGGCCACGCGCGGCCTTGAAGGTGCCAGGTGAGCCACGCCCAGGACAGGCCGACCGCGGGCGCAAGCCACCAGGCAGTCCGGGGCGCGGGCAGGGCTTGTTCATCCATTCGCCGGTAGCCAAGTGCGCGCAGTTGCAGGGCGAGGGTAGCGCCGATCATGCTGCCGGCGATGGCTGCTGTTGCGATCCAGGCCATGGGTCCTCCTCACTCCTTCCAGGATCAGTGTTCCCGATGTCGGGGTCTGTCACGTCACCGCCGCGGTGCCCGGGTCGGTGCGGGTGGTGGGTTGAGCGTCCGCTGGTCTCCGCCAGCGCTGGCGCTGGCGGGCCGGGCCACGTCGAGTCCAGGGGTGAGCGACAGGGTGGTGGTGAATCGTGCCCGGAAGTCGGCCGCCGGCCAGCTGCTGGCCTTCTCTGGTGTGGCGAGCAGGCGGACGGCCTGGTCGACGTCGTAACCGTTCTCGTAGGCCTGTTGCAGGGTGTGCTCGAGTGCGGGCCAGTCAGGTTGGCGGGTGAGGCGCGGGTCGACGGTGTTGACCAGCTGCGTCCAGCGGCTGGCGTGTGCCGCTGCCTCCAACCGCCGCCGCACGTCGGTGGATCGGTACAGGATCTGGGTGGCCGCGTGCCGGGGGTCCTGGTTCCAGGTGCGGACATGGCAGGCAAAGGCCTCGCGGACGGTCGGTGCCGGGACGCCGAGCCGGCCGGCGATGGTGTCGGTGTCGCTGTCCCAGTGCTGCGGGGGTCTGGCCGCTGCCACCTGGCTGGCTTCGTCCATCGCCTGGGTGATGGGCAGGTTGGTGAGGCGTTCGCTGATCATCGCGTCCGCCATGGGGGTGGCGCTGGTGAGCGTGTCGGCGAGCGCGCGGGGCCCGCGGGTGGTGAGCATGTCGGAGGGGTCGGTGCCTTCGGGGAAGCTGGCTCGTCGGGGGTCCACGCCGTAGGGGGCGAGCTGCCAGAAGTCGCGTTCGGCGGCGACGTGGCCGGCGAGGTCGGCGTCGGGGGCGATGATGACGTCGGGTTGGCCGGCCAGGAGTCGTGCCTGCTGGTCGGTGAGGGACGTTCCGAGCGGAGCCAGGCCGGTGTAGGTGCCGCCGCTGCCCAGGGTGACGGCGATGGCGTCCATGGGTCCTTCGACGATGACCGGGGTGGTGCCGGGCCGCAGCGTGCCGTAGAACTGGTCTCCCTTGTGGAACAGCGGGGTCTGGCCGGTGTTCAGGTACTTGGGGCCGGCGGTGCCGTCGTCCTTGATGGTGGGGTTGCGGCGTCCCACGAATCCGAGGATCTCTCCGTCGACGGTGATGGGGAACACGGCCCGGTCGCGGAACTGGTCGATGAGTCGTCCGGTGGAGGCGACGCGGGCGACGCCGGCGGTGAGCATCTCCTGGTCGGTGACGCCGTGGCGGCGCAGGTGGCTGACCAGGGTTGTCCATCCTGCTGGGGCGTGTCCGGGCTGGACGAGCGGGTGTCCACCGAGGTCGGCGCCGAACCGGTCGATGAGGTACTGCTGGGCCCAGGAGCCGGGGAACCGGTGGGCGTAGAAGTCTTGGGTCAGCTGGTTGATCTGGATGAGTCGTCCGCGGTCGATCGGGCAGTCGCGCCAGGCGTCGGCGCGGTCGAGCACGCGGCTGATGTCGGCGTCGGTGGGTTCGGGGGCACCCATCACCGATCGCAGCATCGCGGCCACAGCGAGTTCAGACTCGACGTCGCCGGTGTCCTCGGGGGCGAGCCTGTCGTAGGCCTCAGCGGCATCCAGGACGGGCGATTCATGCTGGTCGGTTGGGGGTGTCCATCCGTCGTGGAGGTCGTCGGGTGGCAGGGTCTCGGGGTGATCGATCGGGTCAGCGTCGGGTTCGTGGGTGAGGAAGGCGATGGTGCAGGCCAGCGCCAGACTGCGATCCGGTTCGGTGGTGTCGTGCGTGATCGCCAGGAGCCGGTCGAGGCGCCATCCGCGTTCCAGCGCCTGGTCGACCTGGTCGACGAGGGTGGGCCAGAACGGGCTGGCGGTGAACTGCTCGGCCACCTCTGCCCCGACCAGTCCGGGAAGTCGGGTGACCCACGCCCCGGGCGACAGCTCGGTAATGCGCTCGCGGCTGGCGTCTGGCAGGGTGCGCACGACTCTCCACCACAGCGCCGCCGCTGCATGGTCGTCGGGAAGTGGGCCCTGCGCGGAGGCGTCCTGCAGGATGCGCGTGGCGTCCAGGCCGGTGCGTGACAGGCCCGCCAGCCGGTCGGCGAGTTGCGGCAGGAAGTTGTCGCGGGCGATGGCCGGGCTGATGCTGGTGAGCACGTCACCCCACTCGGCCAGGGCGGGCGCCACTCCCTGCCGGATTCGGTCGTTCAGGTTCCGTTGCCAGTTGTGGGCGGCGTTCGACAGCTGGGCGGGGCCGGTGGGACGGGTGTCGGTGGCAGCGACCTGCATCGCGGCCCGCCACACCTCGACGTCGATGATGACGTCGGCCGGTGGGCGTCGGGTGCCGGCGGGCACCCAGCCGGGATCGGTGGTGGCGTCTCGTGCCTGCTGCCGTACCTGGTCGGTCAGGTCGGTGACGAGTTGGTGTCGCTGGCCCAGCCACGCACCGAACGTCGGGTCGTCGGTGAGGGCGGCCGGGATGCCGGGCAGCCACGGCAGCGGGCCGCGTCCGGCGTTGCGCAGGCCGGTGTCGTCGAGACGCCACGACAGGACCGCGGCGATGTCGTGGGCGCCTGCGATGTCGCGCAGGTTGATGGCTGACTCGAGGCGGGTGAGGGGGTCGTCGCCCTGGGCGCCGAGCAACAGAAGGTGGGCGCGCAGGGTGGGCCAGGCGTGCGCGTCGCTGATGCCCGGCAACAGGTGCTCGACGCGGCCCTCGATATAGGTGACTGTGTCGCGGCCGAGGTGGTGTTCGGCTGCGACCTGCAGGCCGTCGAGATATCGCTGGGTGGCCTCCCCCAAGCCGAGTCGTGGGTCGGTCTGGTCGCGCATCATCGAGGTCGCGGAGGCCTGCGCCTCGTCGCGGCCCAGGATCTTCTCGAGCACGTCGGTGGGGGTGAGGGGACTGATGCCTTCGGGGCGGATGAGAGTGTGGTCGTCTCCGTCTGAGGTGACCTGCAACCACACGTGATTTGCGTGCCGGCCGCGCGTCATCATCGTGTAGAACTGCTGCCGGGATTCCTCGCCGGTAGCCACGCCGTGCATGGTGTCGACCGACACCCCTTGCGCGGAATGGACGGTGGTGGCGTACCCGAGTTCGACGCTGGCGGCGACGTACTCGCGGGGCAGCGTCACGAGCCGGCCGATGCCGGCGTGCGCGACCTGCAGTTCACCGCGGCGTGACAGCTGACGGATCGTCCACCGGTCACCGTTCTTCACCCAGTCGGTGCGCGAGATCCGCAGCCGCCGATCGTTGGTGCGGGTGATCACCGTGTCCCCCACGCTGGCCGTGCACCCGTCCGCCAACGTGATCTCACCGCCGGACGACGCGCCGGCTGGTAGTTCGGCCAGGCGTTGCTGGCGGGCTCGCTGGTTCAGTTCGGCCACCAGGGCTCGGGTGGGTGCCAGCATGATCGAGTCCCGACCTGCGGTGGTGTCGGTGTGCCAGGCGTTGAACGCGTGTTCGGTCATCGTCTCAAGGTCGCCGACGTGGACGCGGCCGGCGTCCAGGTAGAACCCGAGAGCCGAAGGTGTGCCGTCCCGCAGCCCGAGGGAGGCAGCGGATTCTGCTGGGTCGCTGAACCGCATGAGTTCGGACAATTCGACGGCGCCATGGGTGGCGCGGATGTCGCGCAGGGCACCGCCGGCCCCGATCGCGGCGAGCTGCTGGTCGTCGCCGATCAGGCGCACCGACGCGCCCCGGTCGACGGCCCACGAGGTGACCTGGGCCAGGCTCAACGTGTCGGCCATCCCCGCCTCGTCGATCACCACCAGGGTGTCCGCGCCCACCTTGGTGGCCCAGTCGGGCAGGTCGTGGTGGCTGATGCTCCACGCCAACTTCGCCAGTGTCTCGGTGATGGTGTTCGTCTGCTCGCGCAGTTGCGCCGCGGCCGCCGCCGAGGGTGCGAGCCCCAGCACGTCGCCCCCGCTAACGGTCCAGGCGGCGGTCAGTGCCTGCATCGCTGTCGTCTTCCCTGCGCCGGCCGGGGCGATCGCCAACTGCACCCGAGCACCCGAGGTGGCCATCGCGGTCACCAGGATCGCCTGACCGGCGTTCAACTCCCGACCGTCGGCGGCGCACCCGTCCAGGGCAGAAGCGACATGCACACCCTCGGTTTGACGGCCATCGGCGCGGCCAGCCAACTCCACCAGTCGCTGCTCGGCGGCCAGCACCCGCGCGGACGTGAACAGGTCAGACCCGGCGACCGTGTAGACGCTGAAGCCGTCAGCGCGGCGAAGGGCCTGAGGTTCGGTGATGCCGTGGTCGGGTCGGGCCAACGACACCGACCGGTCGCCGGCCATCGACACCAGCAGGTCGACCGCCTGCCCGACCCGTTCGTAGGGGATGTCGGTGCGCCGGATCATCCGCTGGGCCTCCGCCCGAAGGTGGTGGACCTGCCAGGTGGCGGCCCGTGACTCCATCACCTCGACGACCCGGTCGGCTGCCTGGTCGAACCACCCGGAGTCGGCGTGCTCAACCTCAGGACGACCAGGGCGGACGACCTGGTCCAGCATCCGACGTAGGCCACCCTCACCACCCAGCACCTCCACCGCCTGCCGGTACCAGACGGCACGCTGGTCGGCCAAGGAACGCGGCTCGTGCTTGGCCTCACGGGTCTCCAGAGTGGCCTGCTGGGCGAGTTTGACCGACTCGATCACCGACGGCGGACGGCCGTGGTCGCGCTGGAACGCCGACACCAGTTGGGTGCGCCGCGACTCGATGTCGGCCCGCCGCGACGACCACCGGGTGTTCAACTCGGCCGAGACCCCGGAGATCTCTCGCACCGGACGCTTCCGCGCGTCCGTCGACGGTCGGTCCTCGAAGCGCAGTCCTTGACGTTCCAGCAGCTTCACCAACGCGGTGTTGTAGGTCTCGGACGCGGCGACCGCCCCCCGATACAGAACCCGCGCGTCGATCGACAACCACTTCCCGGAGTCGAGGGTGCGGACCTTGTTCGCGACCGCCACATGCGTGTGCAGATCCGGGTCGCCGGCGCGGGAATCGCGGTGGGTGAACGACGCGGCGACCAGTCCCTCGACGTCGACCTGCCGGACGCCGCGGGTGCCTTCCCTGGAGTAGAGCAGCGTGGTTTCGATGAACCGGAGCGCGGTCTGCACGGCCTGCTGATGGGCGACCTCGATACGCGCCGACACCGTCGGGTCGGCGACCGCCCACAACGTGCTCACGCTCTTCGGAGGCGAGAACGTCAGATCGAAACCGGCGACCGCCGTTGCTGCCGGACGCGAATGCCGGGCGATCGTCCCCGCCAACTCACGGGCGTCCAGCGGGGGCCGGCCGAACTCGCGAGTGAACACCTCACGGGCGACCTCGGTGCGGATCGCAGCCCGGTCGTCCACCGACACCGGGGCGTCCAGCTTCTCGGCGCGTGACCGGTTGAGGTCCTCGATGCGGCGGGCCACCAGGATGCGGAACTCATCGACCGTTCCGGTCACCCGGAACGGTGTCCCCAACCGCAGGGCCGCGTCCACCAGAGGCTGCGGGGCGTCCGGGCCCAGTTGGCGAACCACCTCCGGGCCCTGCGGATGCATCCCGGCACCGAACAGGGCCTGCATCTGCTCCTGGGTGACCACCGAACCGGGGAAACCTGGGCCCACCGACGCGCACCCGGAGCCGACCCAAACCCCCGGAGTTTCGCCGCGCTGGGTGTAGTAGGACGCCAGGCCTGTGTGGCCCTTCTCGGTGGCGTCCTGCACCGCGACCTGCCGGGTCAGGTAGTCATACCCCGACCCCGCCGTCAGCTTGTGCAGGGACATGGTCACACCACAACAAGCCGCGGGGTGGGTGTTCCTGCTCACCTCAGCGGCACTGATTCCCTACTCGATGTCGTGAGGGATCAGTTCCGCCAGGGCGCTGATCGTGGCGGTCACTTCGCGCCAATCTGTTGCTCGGTGGAGAGGCGAGGTGACCAGCAGTTCAGCGCGTTTCAGGACGGCATTCAACGCTGCTGGATCACTCGCCACGAGGTCGATGGCGGCCTGACGGGTGAGGCTCTGCGTGATGCGCAGTTGTTCGCTCGCCTCCCACTCGGTCTCGGGAGCAGGCGCTTCTGGAGGCGAGCTTTGGGTGCTGCCGGATTCCCTGCGATCACGCGCGGCGCGGCTCTTGCAGCGCGACGAACAGTAGCGGCGTGGCTGGCCCCTCCCGCCCTGTGGCGGGAACTCCGAACCGCAGACCGGGCACGTCCCGATCGGGGCCGTGGACGTCGCATTTTCCATCGCTTCTCCTTGCACTCGAATAACACGTTATCCCGGGAGTGCAAGAGGTGTGTGGGGTTTCGAGGTCTGCGTTGCCCTTGGGGTTGCTGAGCTGTCTCAGCTGTCGAAGGCCTCGGTCGGCGGGCGCTGTGACTGGTGAGCAGGAGGAGGGTGCTGCTGGCCTGTTGAAGGTGTGGAGGTTGTCGAACTGGAGAGGGTGCGCGATGGGCAAGTCAGACGTCAGGGTGGCGGCGCGTAGGGCGGTGCTGGAGGCACAGAGCGAGCGCCGGAGGGCGCGGCAGGAACGGGAGGAACGTCTTACCGCTCTCGCTGTCGAGGTGAGCTACGCGTTGCGGTCGGCAGCGGCCGCTGTCGCCGAAGGCGAGGCGCGAGCCGGCCGTGCACTCGACGACATGGTCGGCATGGGGCTCAACGTGAGCGAAGTGGTGGAGTGGTGCGCCGGCGACGTCAACATTCGGGACGTGGTGCGGCTGCGGCGAGCAGCGCTGGAAGCCCCGGGGCTGGCACCTGATCAACCAGCGCGGATTGGTCAACCTGGCTGACAGGCAACGGGCAGAGCATCAACCTCTGGACTAACGTTGAATGTCAGAGCGTACCGCGAGGGCGATAATCTGAATGGGAGGGGAGACGTGACCGCACGAGTGACTGTTCGACGTCCCCTCTTGGAGTGGGCCCGGACGCGGGGAGGCAAAGACCCGGCAGCCATGCGGAAAAAGTTCCGTGAGTGGGACCTTTGGTTGGCGCAGGATGTGCAGCCGACCGTGCGCCAGGCACAAAACCTCGCGGCGTACACGCATGTGCCGTTCGGGATGCTCCTTCTGGAGGCTCCACCTGTCGTGGAATTGCCTATTCCGGATTTCCGAGTCACAGGCGAAGGCCGAGAGCAACCGAGCCAAGACCTGCTGGACACCGTCTATCTCAATCAACAGCGCCAGGCTTGGTTTGAGGACTATCTGGCCAAACTCGGGACCGACCCGCTTGACTTCGTCGGCGCGGCAAAGGGGGCCAGCGTCGAGGATGCCGCACTGATGATCAGTCGAGCCCTCGACTACGAACTGGCGAGTCGAGCGATGTTCCGGACGACAGACGATGCGCGAAAGCACCTGATCCGCTCCTTCGAGCGTCTCGGTGGGCTGGTCGTCATCTCTTCCATGGTGGGCAACAACACGCATCGGATGCTCGATCGCGACGAGTTTCGTGGATTCACGCTTCGGAGCGCCACGGCACCGCTGGTCTTCGTCAACGCCAACGATACGAAGACAGGCCAGGTGTTCTCCCTGCTTCATGAGTTTGGACACGTCTGGCATGGCGACACTGGCGTCAGCGTGGGCGGCGATCCTCTGACTGGAGCAGGCGCCAGCATCGAGAGGTGGTGCGACCAAGTCGCCGCCGAGATCGCGGTACCGAAGGACGATCTTGTCCGCAGGTTTGATAGAGATCGTCCCCTCACTGACGAACTCGAACGTCTGGCCGACTTCTACCGCTGCTCCACCCTCGTCTTGTTGATTCGTCTTCGAGACCTCGCGCTGATTCCCCATGACGGATTCGACGCCACGTACGAAGCTGAACTGGGCCGGCTGCTGCTGCTCATCGCCGAGCGGGGAACTTCCGCCGGCGGTGACTTCTACAACAACCAACCGTTCCGCATCGGCGAGCGTCTTTCCCGTGCGCTCATCGCCGACACGCGCCGGGGCACTACCCCCCTGACGGAGGCCCTGAGACTGATGGCCTTCGGCTCAACAGGCGTGTTCGACGCCTACGCCAGCAGGTTGGAAACCGTCTGATGTACCTGCTGGACTCTAACGTCTTCATCGAGGCCTCGCGCACGTACTATTCGCCCGCCATCTCCCTCGACTTCTGGGATTGGCTCGCCACAAAACACGCCGAGGGATCTGTCGCCTCCATCCCGCAGGTGAAGCAGGAGATCCTCGACGGGAACTCCGGTCACCTGACCACGTGGGTCGGCCAACTGCCCAAGAGCTTCTGGCTTCAGCCCGATCAGCAGACGGTGACGAGCATGGAGAAGCTCAGCAAGTGGACGATGGATCCCGCTCGGCAGTACTTTCCAGCTGCACGCAGCGACTTCCTGTCCAAAGCGGACTACTTCCTGGTCGCGGCCGCAGATGCTGGCGGCCACATCGTCGTGACTAGAGAGCAGCCCGCCCCAGACGCTAAGAAGCGCATCCTCATCCCCGACGCCTGCCTCGCGATGGGCGTTCGGTTCTCCGACCCGTTCAGCGTCTACGAGTACTTGGACCTGACCTTGAAGACGTGAACAACATCACAGGGCCCCCACCTTCGCCAGCCGTTCGGCGACGTCGATCAGCGCCTGGAGGGCATCACCTCGGCGAACTCGTTGCCCTTCGCCCGGTGCGAGCGTCTGTAGCGTCGTGACCGTGGGAACGACCTTGAAGGTGGGGCCAGTCGGCGCCGAGTGGCTGCAGATCGACGTGCCCCGGGTCGGCCTCGGGCAACTATTCATGCGGCGTCTCGATGACCGCTTCGATGACCTAGCCACCCGGCAGGCCGACTACGACTTCAACACCGCCGGGGAGTACGAAGGTGCTCAGCTGGCAGCGCTGCTGGACGCGGTGACCGAACTCGCGGCGAGCGATCCTATGCAAGACCACCTGGTACTGAAGGCGAGTTCGGGGCAGTCCGTGATCGTCGCTGGCGACGAGGCCGCCGAGTTGCTTCCCCGATTGCGGTGGGCCGTCGCGTTGGCCACCCGGAACTGACCTGACAGGCCCCGCCGGGCCCTGCTCGTGGGTAGTGAGCAGGAGCGCCGGCCTCTCGTCGTGTTGTGACAGGAACCTCAGAGAGGACTGTCATGGCTGTGTGGTGTCCACCCCCTCGGGATTTGCCGCTGGTGGTCGAGGAGTTGCTTGTCGAAGCGCAGATGCTTCACCGCAACGGGGCGCCGCCGGGTGAGGTGGATGCCGCCCTGACGTTGGCCAAGTCCTTGCTGGCCGGCGAGGCCTACCTGGAGGACCAGCCGCTGTTGTTCGAGCAGGCCTGACATGTCGCGACGGGAGTTCTCGCAGGCCGAGAAGGATCAGTTCGCCGCGGAACGGCGCGAGCAGCTCGAGATGTGGCATGCCCAGATCGCCGGCAAGGTCACCGATCTGGTCAATGGCGACGAGTGGCAGAGGTGGCTCGACGTGGCAGCCCGATTCCACAAGTACAGCTTCAACAACTCGGTGTTGATCATGCTGCAGCGCCCGGACGCCACCGCGGTCGCCGGCTATCAGGCGTGGAAGACCTCGTTCGGTCGCCAGGTGAACAAGGGGGAGACGGGCATCAGGATCCTGGCGCCGGTCACCACACGCGCCTCCCGTCTGGAGTTGGACGGGTCGCCGCTCCTGGATGAGTCGGGCAAGCCGGCAGTTGGTCGGCAGTTGGTTGGCGTAAAAGTGGTGTCGGTCTTCGATGTCTCTCAGACCACTGGCCCTGACTTGCCGGTAACGCCGCGTCCGGAGTTGCTGAAGGGCCAGGCCCCGGACGGACTGTGGGACAGGCTGCAGTCGTTCGTCGAGGCGCAGGGATTCCGGGTGGAGCGCGGCGATTGTGGGACCGCCAACGGGTTCACCGACTTCACTGCTGCGGTGGTCCGTGTCCGCTCCGATGTTGATGACGCCCAGGCGGTGAAGACGCTGGCCCACGAAGCGGGTCACGTGCTGCTGCACGCCCCGGAAGGCCGCCTGGGTGAACCGGTATGCCGGGGTCGCTCGGAGGTGGAGGCCGAGTCTGTCGCCTACCTGGTCACGGCGGCACACGGTCTGAACTCGGGCCAGTACACGTTCTGCTATGTCGCGGGCTGGGCGGAGTCCGCTCAGGCGACGGCCCGGGAGGGCACCACGTTGGCGGACGTCATCTCGGCGACCGGTTCACGGGTCATCAGCAGCGCCGACACGATCCTGGCTGCCACCCAGCCGCCGGCCGTCGCCGTCCAGGTGGTCGATGCCATGGCGACGTCGTTGGATCGCACCGTGGCGGTCGACCGGTCGTTCGTCATCGGTCAGCTCAGCACCCGCCCGCTGGCCCCAGCGAAACCGACCGTCACAGCTACCCGCCCCCTCGCGGTGGTGCCCGCCCGGTGAACTCCCTGCTCAGCGTCCGGTTCCTCACCCTCCAACAGAAAGGTGCACACGCATGACCGAATCCATTTCCTTCGTCGAACTCGAACTCGACAAGGTGCTGAAGTCGCCACCTCGGAGCCTGTCCGCCCTGATCGTCGAGGTCTGCGTCCCTGTCGAGGTCGACTTTGAGGAGGACAAGTGAGCACCGAACGACCGAAGGGCCGTGCCACCATCGGCGACAAGGGCGAGTTCGCGGCGGCGCTGCCGCACCTGCTGGGCTTTCGTCCCGACGAGCTGACCGTCGTGGTCGTCGGGTTGCAGGGCAGCCGGGTGGGTCCGATCGCGGTGCTGCACCCACCGTCGCCCACAGCGTTCGCACCCGACGCGGTGGACGGGCTGGCCCGCGACATTGGGCCGGCGTTCGAAGGTCATGGCGTCACGACCTCGATCGTGGTCGGCTACGGCCCGGACGGGCCCGACCGTGTTCACCGGGTCGCGGGTGCCCTGACCGGCCAGGCCGCTGCCGACCACAGTGTGGCGCGGTGGTGTGTGGACCGCGGCGTGGTCCGCACCTGGGACGACGCGCGCGGTTGGGGCCTGGGGGAGGCCGTCGGAGGCGGCGAGGAGTGGGTGGTGCGCGGCTCGTCGCCGGCCGACTCCTACGACCGGCTTCGTGCAGCCTTCCAGCCACAGCCGGATCGGACGTGGCCCGAACTGTCGGCAGACCAGGCACGTGAGCTGGACGCGCTGCCGGTGGCCGACCAGGTGGCGTTGGCCCGCACGCTGGTGTCCCGGATGGCCGAGCCCGGCTCGCAGGGGCAGCAGGAGTTCGGCTGGTTGGGGGCACTGGCCAGCCACGACCGGATGGCGCGCGACGCCGTCCTGGGGGCTGCCGTTGCCACCGAGGGCGGGCTCGGCGTCCTGCAGGCGGCCCTTCCGGGTGCACCGGAGGCCTACCGTGACGGTCTCACGGCGGTGACAGCCGCCACCCTGTATGCGTCGGGTCGTTCCTCGCAACTGACTCAGGAGCTTGTTGAACGTATCGACCCGGCCGGGCCGAACGCCGGGCTGGCCGCGTTGATACGCGGCTCGGTGATGAGCAGGCTCGACCCTGCCGTCATGCGTGAGGCGATCGTCGAAGCCGGACGCGACACCGACGCCCTGCTTCGTCGCTCTGAGAGGCCCGACGGTCCACGCCCTGCTGGCACCCCCGGCGGGTTCCGGGAGGCTCCGGCGTCTCGTGGCCGGACGGCCGAGCGGCGCATCCCCCACAAGCCGGGCGGTGTCTCCCGTCCAGACAGGGGCATCGGACGATGAACGTGCAACGACCCGGGCTGCGCCACGCCCCGACGCCGCGGACGCTGATCCCGCACGGACGCACGGTCCCGTGTGTGGCGGGCCGTCCCATGCTCTTTCGGCGGGGTTCGGCCCGTAGCCATCACACGCGACGCCGACGTGCGGTCAGCGCACCACCGACAGGTGAGGGACCGGGGGAGCCAGGCGATGCACCCGGCCGACCAGGAACTCGTCATCGGGGAACCGCCGCAGGAACCGAAGCAAGGCGGGTCCGTGTCCTGCGGCGGACGCGAAGTCGTCCCCGGCCAGCAGCAGCGCCCGCCACACCCGGTTGCGGGCGACCGGCACCAGGTAGCTCAGCACACCCACCACCGCCGACACGACCGACAGCGCGACCGGCAGCCCACTGTCGGTCATCTGCCACGCCGCGATCCCGACCGTCAGGAACCGGATGCGCCACGCGAACGCGACCAGCGGAACCCGGCCCAGCGTGGCGGCCACCACGGCCGCGACCACCCGCAGCGGCAGAACCGGCAACGTCAGCACCGCGACCGGGGCGTCGAACCGCGGGACGGCGGTCCGCAGGGCCCCGACACCGGCCACCAGCAACGTGGTCGTCTCGTCCCGGCTGAGCTGGCCTCGACGGCGGGAGGTGATCATGTCCCGGGTGACCAGCAGCGTCCGCCTGCCGAACCCGTGGGCCGGCCACCCGGGCCGGTCCACGACCATGACGTCGATCGCTGGCGGCCCCATCTGCTGGCCGCACAGCACGGTGATCGGGTGAGCCAGGCTGGCCAACTCGACCGCGGTGGGTGGACGCGCCCCCAGGACCAGGCGCGCGACTCCACGTTCCCCTCGGGCAGTCAGCGACCATATCGCCCACACCGGACCCGCGCCGAGGACCAGCGCAGCGGCCCACGGCGGCAGCAACCCGATGACCACCAGCACCATCGCCGCGCTGCCCACCAGGGCAGGAACTTCGGCGATCACCTTCCACACGACGCGCCGCATCACGGCCTCCGATCCCTTGAATGCGCCTCTCACCAGCCACTATCCGCTGACCCGCCGACACCCGGCACCCCAAAGCGGCGGTCTGTGGATAACTCCGTCGACGACGCACAGCCGCAGACCGACACCCCACCCCAGGAGCCTCATGACCACCCGGAACCTGACCGCGGGCGAGCGCAGCCTGCTGCGCGCCACCCAGCTGATCCATGCCGCGTCGCGGCACGCACGCGGCGCCAGCAGCCGCGTCCCCTACCTGCCCGGGCTGCTGCTGGAGGAAGCCGTTCGCCACCTGTTGTGGCAGGCGATGACGCTGCTACCCGAGGGGCTGCCCCTGGACGGAGCCCAACCCCGCCTGCCCGGCTGCCTCCAGGCGCTCGAAGAAGCCGAGGCTGAACTCAGGCGGCGTCCGGTCGGGGAGTACCCGGACGGGGTGTCGCTGCTCGTGGTCGACCTGTGCGACGTCATCGCCCGCACCCGGGCCGGAGCCTGGCTGTGACCACCCCCGCCCTCAGCCTGCTCACCAGCGCCGACGACTGGGCCCGCGACATCCTGCTCGACGCCCACAACCCCGACGGGGCCGCGAACCTGTTCACCGGCTGGGTCGGTGTCATGCACGCAGCCGACGCTGCGTGGCGGGCGCTGCCCTCCACGATGGCATGGCTGGCCACCGGGCAGCCCGTCGGCGCACCCTTCGAGCACGCCAGCATCACCGCAACCCAAATCGGTCAGGACACACCCCGACGGGCGGACGCCGGCCCTGATCCCCGCATGCAACGGGTCACCGCCCTGCTCGACGAGATGGCCACCAGCATCCGCGTCGAACTGGACGCCCGAACCAGCCCCAGCGAGGCTGACGCGTCGAAGGCGCTCCAGCTACGAGCTGGCATCCTGCACGTCGGCTATCTGCTCACCCACGCCACGGCCACCAGCACCGCCCGGCAAGCCCAGCGAATCACCCCCGACCAGCCCGAACAGGGACGCGCCCTGTGGGCGACATACCTGCGCATCCATGGCGTCGAACAGATCCTGGACGCGCACCTGCACCGCCGGCCAGGAACCCCAGGACCGGCCAACGATGCCCTGGCCACCCTCGACCGGGCACTCAACAGATGGTTGCTCGTCGCCTACACCACCCGAAGCGCCCCACCCGACCCGATGGTCCAGACCATCCTCGCCGACAGCGCCCGCAACCTGGTTGGCAACTGCGCCCGGCTCGCCATCCTCGCCACCCGACAAGGCCGACTGGACGCCGCAGACGTCAGCGGACGCCTGCTGCCGGCACTCGAGAAGTCCGCCCAGGGCTGGGAAGACTCCCGCGGCGTCTGGTCGAGCATGCTCACCCCCACCTCACGCCAACTCCCGGAACTCGTCGCTGCTGCCAGGGAACTCCAGCAGGCTCTCCTGCAGCCCGACCTGGCGCAGCATCCGGCCGCTCGGACGTCGGTCAGCGTCGCCCTGACGGTCGCCGCCGAGATCGCCGTGCTCAACCAGCACGCGCTCGCCGACCCCGGGTTCACATTGCCGGCCAGCACCGTCGCCACGATGACACGGGAGGCGCTGGAACGCTGGCCGAACGCCCCCGACAAGTACCCAACCCTGGTGGCGGTGGGCACGTTGGAGGGACGCGCACCCACCCCGCTGCCCAAGGTGCTGCGCGCCGACCTCAACGCGAGAGGGTCCGACACCCTGGACAAGGCCTTGGCCGCCAGGTCCGCCGGCTACGTCCTCATCCGGACGCGCGATTCCCCGGGCAGCGTTGCCCTGCACAACGGCCAGACCGGCCCGGCCAGGAAGGCCTGCGAGTTGCCGACGATCAGCAGCCGGCCGGGACTGTCGCGGGCGATCGGGCTGTGAACCGGGGCTGTCGCCGCACGCGAGACGGCAACGGCCAGGACTTCTGATGCTCGAGCGCTCGCTGGTGAGCAGGAACGCCCTCCGGCTGGCTTGTAGTAGTGAGGCACCCACGGACCAACCGGGCCCAGGGCGACAGACCCCCGCAGTGAGCCAGCCTCAGCGCTCACACCCGAAAGCCGACCAGGAGATGAGACATGACGACTCAGACGATCACCCGGACCAAGAAGCCCACGACCCACTCGGACGCTGACCGCAAACCGCGCTGGCTCTCCTACCCCGAAGCGGCCGAGATGTGCACCCTGTCGGTCCGCTCGCTCAAGCGGCTGACCGCAGCCGGCAAACTGCCCTGCTACGTGATCGGAGGCAAGGTGCTTCGGCTCAAGTCCAGCGACGTCGAAGCACTCATCGTCCCGGCCGATGAGTGCCGAGGCTGGTGAACAGCCTCACTGAGCGACCTCTCGGGAGCAGGAATCACGCCCGAGGTGTCGCCAGACCTGCTTGCATCGACGAACAGCGCCGGGTCTTGGTTGCCTGGCACGCGACAGCTACGCGCGCCCCACATGCGGCATGTGCGCGCGTTGGCAGGCGGGGTCCCTCGCAAGCACCGCACGCGACAGACATCCCAGGGCTGGACTCCGATCCGACACACCCCCGTCCAACTCGTGCGCGTCACTCGCGCAGCACTGGTGGGTGGGGTGGCGGATTGAACTGGGCGTGGGTGACCTATACTCAGACTCGCGCGCCGCGCGACGGGCCGGCCTATTCCAACAGGATTCGCGCACCCCGGGCCTCGGATGCCAATGGGATCAGGTCGTCCCTTTCCTGATAAAACGCGCGAAGACAGGCAGCCGCTATTTCGACGGCGCGTTTTTTGAGCTTTTCGATCTCCTCAGGGGATGGCTCAGGGCCGCCGTGAACTAGTCGGCTGCGTTTCCCGTAGAGGGCCTTGAGTTCCTTATGCAGGTCGTCGCGACCTTTGACACTCTTCGATTCCAAGAGTTTCGCGATAGATGCTGTCACCCGAAAACTCGTCTCGGTTTGAACACCAAAGAGACTCTCCCAACAGATCACCGCGTCGACGAACCCATCGATCGGGTCGGATCTCGACGTCGCCGCCGAGAGCAGACGCCGCATACCGATGTCCAGTGATGCCGAGTGCTTCTGGGTAACCAGCAACAGCCACTGCTGGACCTTGCTGTAGTCGTCAACCGGCAGCTCGTAGCTCGCAGTGCCTGTTGATGAGCTCGACCACGAGCGGGAACCGCCAGTCGACGTCAGGTCTGAGACAAAGCGCGCGACTTCACGTGCAAGCCAAGGAGCCTCGACAGGCGAAGCAAGAAGCAGCGACAGGCGAACGAGATCGAGGGAGTGTGCGAACGTCCGGTACGCCGCCTGAATCCGCGTCTCGTACTTGCGCATGTCCGCGAATGGGTCCTCCTGGTCATCAAACTTGTGCTCACGCACCGAATAGACCCGACTGGGGAACGTCGTCTCAAGAACGGTCTGAAACGAGAGCGAACCTCCCAAGAACAGCTCGCGGTCGGTATTAGTAGCCCGCCGCAGCCGTCCGTGGGGAAGCACGAGCGGCGGCGCCCCTTCTGGGAGGGTCAATCCGGCGAGGCCAACAAGGGCCGGCACCTGCACCTCTCGGCCTTGAGCCAAGTCCTTGAGCTGAGCTACGGCAGAGATCAGGTGCGGAACCATGCCCGAGAGCGACAGGGGGGCTCCCGTCATGAGCAGCCGGCACGCAGCACCTGACACCAAGCCAGCCACTACATTGGTGAGCGACAAAGAACCGCTCTGCCCGTTGCCGACAATCAGTGAGTCGTACCCCATTCCAGCAAGCAGCCCAGGCCTCGGTTCGGGCGAGGCCTCACTGGGAGGGAAGGGGAAGAGCTTCATAAGCTCCGGGTCTTTCAAGAAGACCCCCACAGCGCGCGCTGCTGCGGGATGGCTGTACAAGCCAATTGGCGTGGACATCCAGAAGGTGGCGGGAACTTCCCCGCTCGGCCTGGCCAGATAGACCGGCCAGATATCGGCTGCAAGCTCAGCAAGTGCGTCGACCAGTGGATCGCCGGACGCTTGGGCGGACTCGACCGCGCCGCCCGACATCTGGCGGAGGATGTTCACGACCGAGGCCTCTGCGGCGTCGACGTACTGGGACAGCGCACTCACTTGCATGAAGTCAGCGACACCACCCGTGGCGCCGGGCTGCAGCCCCGCCCACCCCCGCAACGCTAAGACGGTCTGAACCTGGAACTCGGTCAGAACGAGACCGTCGAGCGACACCCCCTCATCGATAGTCAGCACGTAGCGAAGGAGCTCTGTTCCAAGCGTCCGCTGGAGGGAAGGCACCAGGGAGGTCGGCGCATCGTCGCCAGATGAATCCATAGCCGAATGCTCTCACCCAACCCGGAGGCTAAGGATGGACTATCGCGGCGGCGTGCCCTCTTGGCCCGCGCCGCTGATGGATTCGGACGAGTGTTGAGGCGATGGGCGATCACCGTGAAGCAGCACGATCGACCGCGCGACCGGCGGCTACTTAGAGAATCTCCTCAGGACCAGTGCCCGGCCAGGCTTGGTCCAGGTGTCTGGGGTGGACGCTCTCACTAGCGGCTGCCCACGGGTTCGTGTGGCTCTCATTTGGTCTGCGCCACCCCGGACACCGCCAGGGCAGGAGTGGCTCAAGAGGGGTCTGAACGTCCGGAAGTAGCGGTGCCCTCCCTTGCCCGACCGCCAGTCGAGCCAAGACGAGGAGCAACGATGACAGAACAACCACGGGTCGTGATCGGGATGGACCCACATAAACGCAGTGTCACGATCGAGGTGATGATCGCCGACGAGGAGGTGGTCGGCGGCGGCCGGTTCGACACGACCGTCGAGGGCTTCGACGCGATGCTCGCTCACGTCGCCGCGTGGCCGGATCGGGTCTGGGCGGTCGAGGGCTGTGACGGCATCGGCCGCCATGTCGCCGCGCGGTTGACCGCGATCGGCGAGCCCGTGGTCGATGTCCCCGCGAAGTACTCGGCCCGGGTCCGCGCGTTCGCGACCGGGCAGGGCCGCAAGACCGACGCCACCGACGCCCACTCGGTCGCCTTGATCGGGACCCGGGTTGCGGGCCTGCGCCCCGTGGTCAACGATGCGCAGCTCACCGTGCTGCGGGTCCTGGTCGACCGCCGCCGCTCCCTGGGCGAGGAACACACCCGCAAGGTCAACCAGCTCCACGCCCTGCTGCTGGAACTCATCCCCGCCGGGGCGAAGAAGTACTTGTCAGGCCGGCAAGCGCGGCTGCTGCTCGAGCAGGTCAACCCCACCGATCCCGCCGGGCAGGCACTCAAGCGAGTCGCGGTCGAGTACGCCGCCGACCTCGAGCACATCTACGCCCGCACCAAGGACGCCGACAAAGAACTCAAGGCGTTGGTCGCCCAGACCGGCACCGGCCTGATCGACCTGCACGGCATCGGGCCCTCCGGCGCCGCCCGCCTCCTCGTCGCTGTCGGCCAGATCACCCGCTTCCCGACCAAGGCCCACTTCGCGTCCTGGACCGGCACCGCCCCGATCGACGCCTCCTCCGGCGACCACGTCCGCCACCGCCTGTCCCGCGGCGGCAACCGGGAGATCAACCGCGTCCTGCACACCATGGCCATCGTCCAACTCCGCACCCGGACCACCCTGGGGCGGAGCTACTACGACCGGAAACGAGTCGATGGAAAGACCCCCATGGAAGCCCTCCGCTGCCTGAAACGGCGCCTGTCCGATGTCGTCTACCGCACCATGCTCACCGACTACACCAAAGGCGCGGGGGCGGGTCCGGGAGGACACCAGGGCGCGTCTACTGGCTCCAGCGCGGCCGGCTCACAGCCCCACACCGACACTTCGAAGAAGTCACTTCCCGAACCCGCTGGCACCGATGCTACGACCCCGACTCCCCAAAGCGTCATGACCCCCTTGACATAGAGGGGAGCCAGATGAGTGCGTTGGCACCTTCCGCCTCACAGTCTTCGGGCGGTTCAGCGCTCGATCGCCAGCCGCCCTAGACCTGCTGCCAGCGCCGCTGCGGTGGGGGCCATGTAACGCCGTTCGAACGTGGTGCCCAGCGCCTGTACCGGGACACTGGCCAGTCCTGCCACAGCCAGGACTCCGAGCAGGCCCCGTTCTGCTCGGGACACCTCCCCGGCGATCCCCGCACCACGCGCCACCAGTACCGCTACCGGCAGAAGACTGCACATGCTCACGGCGGCAACCCGTCGCCCTTCGACCGGATCCGTCACCCGACCCCCGCTGACAGCGGTGTGTGGCAGGCGGCCTGAGAGAACCGCCGCGTGGGTCGCCATCGTGACCGTCAACCCACCGACTGCGAGTGGGACGGCCAGGCCGAGCGGGACCATCTCACACAAGGACCGAACGGCCAGCATGGCGCGACCTTTCCAGATCAAGGAGACCGGCAGAGACGGGGTCAGTTAACACCCGATGAACGCGTGGCAACCCGTATCGGATGATGTCCGACTCTCGGCAAGATCGAACGCACCCGGCGCGGCATGTGCGCGCGTCTCGAGGGGACGTCAGGTCGATTGGTCGCGATCGCGAGGGCCGGGCGGTCGACTGGCCGGATGCAGCTCAGAATCGCCATCCCTGCACCTGCATTAGTGCCAATGCGGCACCCAGAAGCCCGACCAGGAAGCTCGCGACCGCCCACCACTGCCGCCACCACGGGCGTTTGTCAACACCATCCTCGATCGACATGTCCGTGCCTGCGTTGTAGATGGTGACGTTCTTGATCTTGCTTCGGTCCCCATAGACCACGAGGGCAACCGACGCTGAGGTCCCCTCGGACGACGGAAGGATGGCAGTCGGCGGGGTCACGGCCTCCATCTGTGCCGTCAGGGAGACAAGAGTCGTCCTGACGCCCTCAACGACCCGGACGAGCACCACGGGCGACACCGACCAATAGATCCGCTCGATGTAACCGCTCCATTTGCCGTCGCGGTTCATGAAGGAAACTAAGTCATCCGCGCCGGGAGGGGCGAGCTTCACAACGCTCCCATGCGAGGTCGCTTTCGCGAGGTGCTCGATCTCGGAGATCGACATCCTGAGACTGAGGTCGTTTGAGATGTGTCCTTGAGCGAAGTCGGGGAGGTCGAAAGGCGCGAGAGTCTGCTGCTTGATCTGCGCCGTCGGGGTCATGCCGTCGATCTGCAGCGGAGCTGAGGCCTTTCGGTAGTCAGGCAACGGGTCGCCAGGGCCGTATCCGTTGAGCTCGCGATGCGCCCAGTCCATGAGGTCCTGGGACCCTGTGCGCCCACCGAGAGCGATGACTTGTCGAAGCAGGTCGGTGACCGGCTCCTTCCCGTTTACTGCTCCCGATTGGATCGCACGCAGAGGAGTCTTCCGATGACTGCTGAACACGGCGTCAACCTATCAACAGCTGGCGACAGTGCACGCGGCGCACATCGCGGCGGAAGGGTGCATCCGAGCCGAAACCGAGCTTGAATGGGATGGCGCCGAGATCCTGAGCATCTCCTCGCGAACCCTCCGCGACGGTCCTTCCAGCAGACCGCTGACCGCGACCCACTAGATGCGTGCCGCCGCCCATCGCGCATCCCAGTCGCTCTCGGTATTCGTGGGGATCGCTGGGTCTTCGAAGGTTATCCGCGCATCATCAATTAGGCAGGCTCGCGTGTGCGCTTGACGGCGGCCATAACGGTCCTCAATCACAGCCGGTCGTTGATTCAAGATGCCCAGCTCTGCAAGCTGCTTGAGTCCACGGGCGAAGGTGTCCGCGCTCAGGTCTGTACGGTCTCGGTCGATGGGGTCGATCGCGACGGGACGGCCGTTTCGAGCGCCGGCGAGTCGGAGATAGAGATAGACGGCGAGCGCTGGGGACCTCATCCGCAGAATCCATCCGTGACTCCACAGCCCGATCGGG
The DNA here is from genome assembly GCF_029975155.1 of Propionicimonas sp. GTDB lineage: Bacteria > Actinomycetota > Actinomycetes > Propionibacteriales > Propionibacteriaceae > Propionicimonas. Next base: position 25,763 of record NZ_JARKPQ010000132.1, read on the forward strand.
ACGCTAATGAAGGGAGGCTGTTCTGCGTCCGGCATGTGCGTGACCGTGACCTGATACTGTCCCCTGCTGGTGGTCAACTTGATCAGTCCGAGGGCGTGGAGACGCTCCAGTGCCCGCCTGACCCTCCTAGTCCCCGGCCCAGGGCTGTAGTCGGGCGGAGTTAGCAGGTCATAGGCCAACGTTTCAGCCAACTCGGCAACCATGCGCGGACGATAGAGCTCGTTCGGGGGCGTCTTGGTCATCAGCACGAGGGTCAGGTAGACCTTCAAGGCGACCTCATTTGCAGCGAGCGTTGCCAACGGTGGCCGGCCGCCAGGCAATACAACAGCCTGACCGGCGGCGTCGGCGCCGAACACGAATGCCTGCCCGAACTGGACCGCTGCACGACGGCCAAACTCGCCTGGAAGCTTGCTGAGGAGCTTCTGAGCGGTCTGAGTGTCCACTGCGAGTCCCCACTTCCCTGCTCCCGCGAAAGTCATCCACCAATCCAGCGGCTCCGGCTGCAGTACCGGGGTGATGCCATGATGGACTATTGCCCGCCACCGTCCTGCCTTGTGCATCCGCATACTACACCGCCCACATGGCACATTGCACCCGCTCGAATGGTCTGGACGAGCCGCTCAGCAGGCGCAGTGGGACCGCTCAGATGAGCATACTTCACCGCTGGCATGGTCACGGGAACTGCTCGAGTCGGTCGCCGAAGTGGGCCAACATGACAGTGGGCCGACGCCCTGGCAGACGCCGGCCCACTGGCTGCCCTTCCGAACGCAGAAAGGACGGTGATGCCATGTACGCGATCATCATCATACTGATCGTGCCCCCGTAGGCTGGCGTTCCCGATGAACGCCACCTCCTAGTGACGTGTGGGGCCGGAGCCATCCGGCCCCACACCCTTACGCGGCTACCCTCTCGCTCCACGCCACATATCGGGCCTTCACCCATCCGTCTCAACGGCGGACGAGTAACCATAAAGGTGCTCATCTAGGGCGGCGATAACGTTATGCCAGAAGGCACGTTGCTGCTGATCGTATCTGGCGAACAGGGCCTCCAACTGCTCATCGTCCCACCGAGCGAGTAATTGATCGAGGGCGAAGATTCGGACGGAGGCGTCGTCCTCGTAGAGGGCGTCTTCGAGTGTCTCCTCCGTCGCGGTGTGTTGGAGTTCCCAACGTTGGGCGGCTGTGCGGAGTGCGGCGGCCCCGCTCTTGCGCCAGATCGGCACCACCTTGTCAGCGATCGGGCTTTCGAGGACGCTCTCCATCGCGAATTCCCAGTTGTAGCCACCCAGGACCGAGAGGTCCCCAAGTTCCGGGCGCATCTCATCGGAGGTGTCCGCAAATCGCCTGACTATGTTGATGACGGCACGGAGCGCCGATTCGCGGGACACATAGTGGTTGCGTCGGAGTTCGTCGGCGACTCGCTTGAGATCTTGATCCTCAGGATCTTCAACGGTTGCCAGGACGTCACAAGCGGCTGCTTTAGCGATCCCGGTGAGGTAGTCGGCAACGGCGGCATACTGGTTCTTTAGGGGTCCGGTTCGCGCGTTGAGAAACTCTGAGGTGCCATCGAGGACTTGACGGGCAGCGTCCTTGAACGCTCCTGGGTCTTGAATGGTTCGAGCGACCCAGTAGGAGAGATAGACTGGCTCGTTTTCGTCGAGATCTTTGAGTTCCTCGGGCGAGGTAGATACCGCAAGTAGACGACTCAAGAGCCTGGTCGACGCGTGAGAGTTTAGCTCCTTGATTGCTTGGATTTTCGCGGCTGCCCAGTCGGCGTCTCGGCTGGCCCGTCTGACCATTGCGTCACCAACGGACGCTTCATCGAGCGCTATGGCAGCTTCAAATTGCTCGGGGGTGACGTCGGCATGTTCCATGAGTTCAACTGCCGCGGACGCTGCAATGGTTTGATGGGCGCCCTTTAGCATTGCATCCCATTGAGTTGGAGTGAGGCGTGGCATCACGTGGATGAGCAGGCGCCGAATCGCGTCGGTATCTTCCGAGCTGTACTTCGACGGGGCTAGTGGCGTGTCGGTGATGTACCTTTACGGTTGCATGGGACAATGGGGCATGGCGAATAGGACAGCCCCGGCACTGGTGTTACGTGAAGGCGATAGGGGCGAGTTGGAGCGGTTGACCCGGGCGGCGACGGTGATGGCC
>NZ_JARKPQ010000153.1 GCF_029975155.1 Propionicimonas sp.
TGGGATTGGGACGCGCTGGACCGCGAGACGCTGCGTGCGGGTGCACAGCTGGTGCTGGATATCTCCGACCTGCTTCGCATGCCATGAGTACCTCGGACGCGATCAGATGGTCGATCACCGTGCTCAATTCCGGTGATCCGCTTGCCTTGGCTGATTGGGCCCAGATTGCCCGCGCCAGTCGAGCGACACTGGCGGCCGGCGGGATCCGTGATCAGGCGGTGGAGTTCGCCGCCGCAGTCAGTCAACTCGTCGATCCAAGAAGAGACGCGACAATTCATCCCATCGTGGAGGCGCTCAGCGCTGGGCGCAATCCGGACGCGCAACAAGTACGGACGATGTTGGCCATCGCTACTCACGCTTCTCGTCGCGGCCAGTCTGGCAGGTGGGATGGGTTGCTCGCCGGGGTTGAACGCTCAGCCCTTGATGCGGCCTCTGGCCCGCCAGTCAACGATCTTGAGGAGGCCCTGCGCAGGTGGCCGGCCATAGTTGCCCAAACCAGCCTGGACGCCGGTCCCCAGCTGCTAACCGCAGTTGCCCGACAACAGATCGCGCTGTTGGCGATCACCAGTCACCTCGCGTCGAAGGCTGAATCACCGCTGGCCGATGAGATCGGCATCCCGCGCCTGCGACAGAGTCTGGCCGCCTGCACCCAAGGCTGGCGTGAAGCGACCGGCACCTGGCAGTCCAGCAGTGATCAGCGAACCGTGCCGCGTGCTCAGGCGACGGCGCTGTCGATGGCCGCCGTGAGTACCAGAGACGCACTAATGTCGCATCGCGAATCGTCCGAAACTCTTCAGATCCTCATCCGAACGGGTGTCGGCGGCAACCTCCTGACGGCTGCTGCGGCATCGCAAGGATCATTTGACCAGCTGCTGGCTTCGGCCCAGGAACTGGACCAGCTCACGGCTCGGCTCAGCCATAGCACATCGCACCTCAACGTCATTGCGAACTCTCTTCCCGAGCAGGGGTCGGTGAGAGCGATGCCGGTCGTGACCCCGAGTGCGAGAACCCGGCGGCTATCTCCTGCATCGGCGGAGCCGCCATCTGTTGAATCGGTGCGGCTCACCCCGGCAATAGAACAAGAGCTTGCACGGCGGCGCGATCTTGGCGTCGCTGCACAGGCTGCTTTGGATGGTGTTCCGAGTGCCAAGCGCCTGATGGACGGCGCCTCCTCGGAAGAGCTCATGCGGCTGAGTTGGGAGGGCCGGCAGTCGGTCGGAGTGCTCGTTGCCAGCGTGCAGTTGGCCATCTGGTCGCGCGTCGGAGCGGCACCTCATGATCGGGACGAACGGTTCGCCGTGGCGGCAGCCGAGGTCTCGGCGTCGGTGCACCGGTGGAACCCACAGAGAGCTCGCTGGCTGACCTATGCGATTCAGGTGTCGGACTGGTCTCTGTCCAGGCATCGTCACGCGAGCGCGAAGCTGCCGATCCCAGCCCAGATGGCCGATACGTACTGCGAGCACAGCTATCAAGGCGTCGACCACAAGTATCTGGTCAGTGGCTTGCCAGATCCGGCAGACACTGCGACGAACACCGTCGACGGAGAACGCGCAGCCCAGCTCATTGATCGGCTCTCGTGGCCCAGCAACCAGATTCTGCGCGAGGCCATGGGCATTGCCCGCGCCGGCGAGCCATTGTCACTTGACCAGATCAGCCGGCGTCTCAATGTCAGCCCTTCGACTGTCAACCGCCACATGAAGATCGGCCTGAACGTGCTCCGCAGGCAGTTGGGGGTGGACGAGAGATGATCACAGCTCCGCACGAGGCTTCGTTGACGCATCGAGCATCCCGCGTTCGATTCAGGAGGCTAACCGTGCCTTGCGTCGCTGCTGTCCCGGCATTCATCGCGTTGGCCGTACTCGCCGGCTGTGTCGGCCAGGTCGCATCTGACACCTCGAGTCCGGTCCCCTCGCCATCAGCATCTACGGGCATGGCGCCGACAGAGGGCGTCGTCTGGTCGGACGGCTCCTCTGCTGCGGCGTCCTCGCCCGGCCGTCTTGGGTTGGATGAGGCCAGCCGGTCGGCGGCGCTGGAGTTGGCGGAGACTGCGATGGGGTTGTTTGCGCGTCCTGACGTGCCGTACGAGGTGTGGTGGGCCGATCTGGAGCCGGTGTTGTCGGCGCGGGGAACTGCGGCTTATGTGACGGTGGATCCGGCGCGTATCCCGGTGCGTCAGGTGAGTGGGCCGGCGGACCTGCCGGGGTGGACGACGCCGGAGGTGGCGCGGGTCAGTGTGCCGACCGATGTCGGCAGCTATCTGGTCGTTGTTTCTCGCAGCGTTGCCGACCCGGTGTGGCGGGAGGAGCGGTTCATCGCACCGGGGGTGCTGTCATGAACCGGGCGTAACTCGCAGCAGCCGGGATCGTCCTGCCGGTGGCGCGCATCACCGCCCTGCTGGGGTTCTTGTTGTTCGATGAGGACCAGGCCGCCTGCATTCCCGCGGGATCGGCAGTCGTTGTGGATCCGGGCTCGGTGCCGGCTGGGCCGGTGGCGGGTTTTTCTGGTGAGCAGCTGGTGAATGCCGCTTACATCATGGCTGCGGCGGCGTCGATGGGGTTGAC
>NZ_JARKPQ010000257.1 GCF_029975155.1 Propionicimonas sp.
ATGGGATTGTCCACCGACCTCTGCACCGAGGGGATGGCCGCCTGGTGAAAGACAGTATCTGCGCCGGCAAACGCCCGGCGGAGCAGCTCCAGATCCAGGATGCTGCCATTTATGAACTCTATCCTATCTCGGATGTGATCCAGGTTCTCTATTCTGCCTGTGGATAGATTATCGATGACGGTGACCTCGTGGTCTCTTGCCAGTTCATCAGTTAGGTTCGAGCCTATGAAGCCCGCGCCGCCGGTTACAACGACCTTCATTGAAATAGTTCAACTCCTGAGTTTGTGAGATTCGGTAGGTTAGTGGAAAATGGTTCCTTTTGTGCGTACTTTGTGAGGCTATTGTGCCCTTTGTGGTTGCAGTGAACAGTGTCGGTTGGCAACTGACGGACGGAACCACAGAGGAACAGAGACACAGAGTTTTTTTACCTTTTTTCAGGGAGCATGATCTCCCTTTCTTTTTTTTGTTCTCTGTGCCTCTGCGTCTCTATGGTTGCAGTGCACAGTGCTTGGCTGCAAACTGACGGACGGAACCACAGAGGAACAGAGACACAGAGATTTTTTACCTTTTTTCAGGGAGCATGATCCCCCTTTCTTTTTTTGTTCTCTGTGCCTCTGCGTCTCTATGGTTTCATGGTTGCAGTGCACAGTGCTGGCTGCAAACTGACGGACGGAACCACAGAGGAACAGAGACACAGAGTTTTTTTAACCTCTTTCAGGGAGCCCGATCCCCTTTTCTTTTTTTGTTCTCTGTGCCTCTGCGTCTCTGTGGTTTGGTGGCTGCAATGCATAGTGCCGGTGGCCAACTAACGGACGGAACCACAGAGGAACAGAGACACAGAGTTTTTTTAACCTCTTTCAGGGAGCCCGATCCCCTTTTCTTTTTTTGTTCTCTGTGCCTCTGCGTCTCTGTGGTTTGGTGGATGTAGTGTCTCCAAGAACCACTGAGGAACAGAGCGAGTATGAAGTGGTTTCAAGCAGTGGTTATGCCAGCTCGCTTGTCATCAATGATCCTCTTAATGCCATTCTTGAGCACAGGAACGCTGAAATTGATTATGAGACCCAGCCATTCATTTCTGAGACGCATATAGGTCAAAAGCTGCGCCTCATGGATGGGATCGATTCTATTAACCGTCTTAAGCTCAACGATAATCTGATTCTCCACTACTAGATCTATCCTATAGCCGCAGTCGAGCTTTATTCCTTTATATTCCAAAGGCAAAAGAACCTGCCGTTCAAATGAGACTCCTCTGAGGCCGAGCTCATGACAAAGGCACTCTTCATACGCCGATTCCAGCAAACCAGGCCCCAGCGCTTTATGAACCTCAATGGCAGCGCCAATTATCTCCGCGGTTATTTTATTTGCGCCCGCTATTTCTTCCTCTGAGGGAACAGCATGTTTTTGATTATTATTTATATCATCTATTTTTAGATTCATATGGAGATTATTTAGATTTTGATATGCCATAAAGTTGCTGCTAATTTTGTTCTTTGTGTCTCCGTGTCTCTGTGGTTTCGTGGTTGCAGCGCGGAACTGGTTTCTAACTAACGGACGGAACCACAGAGGAACAGAGACACAGAGTTTTTTTTACCTTTTTTCAGGGAGCATGATCCCCCTTTCTTTTTTTGTTCTCTGTGCCTCTGCGTCTCTGTGGTTTCGTAGTTGTAGTGTCTCCAAGAGCCACAGAGGAACAGAGACACAGAGTTTTTTTACCTTTTTTCAGGGAACATGATCTCCCTTTCTTTTTTTGTTCTCTGTGCCTCTGCGTCTCTGTGGTTTCGTAGTTGTAGTGTCTCCAAGAGCCACAGAGGAACAGAGACACAGAGTTTTTTTACCTTTTTTTCAGGGAGCCCGATCCCCGTTTCTTTTTTTGTTCTCTGTGCCTCTGCGTCTCTGTGGTTTCGTAGTTTTAGTGTTTCCAAGAACCACAGAGGAACAGAGACCCAGAGTTTTTTAGCCTCTTTCAGGGAGCTCGATCTGTAATCTTCAAAAGCCCGAGCTATCTGGCCATCCCCTCTTATCACAACCTCAATTCAGATGATGGCCGAGAATAGCTCCCAGAGAACTATGCAATTCATTTTAATATTATTTGCCTTTTGAGAGAGTATGATCATTACAAAGA
>NZ_JARKPQ010000182.1 GCF_029975155.1 Propionicimonas sp.
CACCGACTCCGCGACCGGCGCAGGGGCCTGACGTCACCTGGTCGCGCATGTCGTGATCTGGCCAGTTGAGTTGCCCGCGGTGTCACTCGAGTCACAACTGGGTGGTTGAGTGGCCGGATCGCGTCAGGTTTCGATCTCGCCGTTCGCGACACGTTCGCTCGTTCCTCGCGAACGCTCCTCAGGGAGCGGGTGGGGCGGCTCAGGCGAGCGACTCGCGGCCGTGTGCGGTCAGCCAGCCGGAGAGGTCCGGGCCCTTCGGCACGATGCCGGTCGGATTGATGTCGTGGTGCACGACGTAGTAGTGCCGCTTGATCTGGTCGAAGTCGACGGTGTCGCCGAAGCCGGGCGTCTGGAACAGGTCCCGCGCGTAGCCCCACAGGGCCGGCATCTCGGTGAGCTTGTTCCGGTTGCACTTGAAGTGGCCGTGGTACACCGGGTCGAAACGCACCAGCGTCGTGAACAGCCGTACGTCCGCCTCGGTGATCTGGTCGCCGACCAGATAACGCTGCCCTGCCAGCCTCTCCTCCAGCCGGTCCAGTGCGGCGAACAGCCGGTCGTACGCCCGCTCGTACGACTCCTGCCTCCCGGCGAACCCGCACCGGTACACCCCGTTGTTCACCTCGGTGTAGACCCACGAGTTCACCTCGTCGATCTCGTCCCGCAACCGCTCGGGGTACAGGTCGGGCGCGCCGTCGCGATGGAACGCCGTCCACTCGGTCTCGAAGTCGAGCGTGATGGACGGGAAGTCGTTCGTGACCACCTTCCCGGACGGCACGTCCACGATCGCCGGCACCGTGATGCCTTTCGGATAGTCCGGGAACCTCCTGAAGTACGCCTGCTGCAACCGCTCGATGCCCAGAACCGGGTCCACACCGCCCGGATCGAGGTCGAACGTCCACGACCGCTCGTCGTGCGTGGGACCGCACAGTCCCAGGCTGATCGCATCCTCCAACCCCAGCAGTCGCCGCACGATGATCGCCCGGCTCGCCCACGGGCACGCCCGCGCGGCCACCAGCCGGTACCGTCCCGCCTCCACCGGCCAGCCGTCCCGGGCATCCCTGGTGATCCGGTCCGGGATGTAGTTCGTGTCGCGCTGGAACTCCGGTTCCACGTAGCCCTTCGCCATGGGTTCAGCTATACCCG
>NZ_JARKPQ010000188.1 GCF_029975155.1 Propionicimonas sp.
CCGCGGCAACCATCGCTGCGCCGAGGACGCGGACCGCCGTGAACACCCGTCCAGCGTAAGCTCCGCGCGATCCCGATGCCGGCCCGCGGTGGGATTCGTCCGGCTGCGGATGGGGGACGAGCCGGCCTGTAAGCCGGATTCTGTACCTCCTCGCGGAGGCGGTGATCATCCATCTGCGACGGCTGTTGCCAGCCGCCTTCGCCGTTGCCGGCGTGCGACCTACCCGGACGCCTCGCGCGGGCAGCGCTCGAACGGCGTCCGCGGGCGCCTGGTCCGAAGACCCGGCGCCCTTCTTGGTCTTGCTCCGGGTGGGGTTTGCCGAGCCACCCCAGTCACCTGGGGTGCTGGTGGTCTCTTGCACCACCGTTTCACCCTTGCTCCCCGCTCGCGCGGAGGGCGGTCTGTTCTCTGTGGCACTGTCCCGCGGGTCACCCCGGGTGGGCGTTACCCACCACCCTGCCCTGTGGAGTCCGGACTTTCCTCTGCAAGCGCAGCGATCACCCGGCCGACTCGTCCACGTCCAGCGTAGCGGAGGAGAAGGCCGCAGCCGGGCCGCCGAGGCCCCGCCGGGCCGGCCGTCCGCCGTCCCCGCGACGCAGACGCCCCCGAGGTTCACAGCCGCCCCCGGAATTTCCGGGGCGGCTGTGAACTCCGGGGGCGTCTGTGGGGAGGGCCGGGCCCGGGCGGGGCGGCGTCAGTCGGGCAGGACGCGGAACTCGACCTTTCCGGCCAGCAGATCGGCGGCGACCAGGGTGGCGGAGACCTGCTCTCCGAGGACCAGTTCGGAGCCCTTGATCTTCGCCTCCACGGCCGGATCCGGGATCTGCAGGACGCCGAGGCCGTCGTCCGGATCGACCTCCAGCACCGTTCCGGCGAAGGTCTGGCCGAGGTGCGGCGCCAGCACCATGGCCTCGACGAGATCCACCACGCCGCGCTCGTACTTCTTCGCGCGGCGGTCGGCGTTGTCCATCGTCCCGGGCAGCTCGGCCAGCGCGGACGCGGCCCACTCGGGCACCTCGGCCTCCGCGCAGATCGCCACGCAGACCTCACCGGTGTACCGGTCCACCAGCCGGCGCAGCGGGGCCGTCGTGTGCGCGTACGGCGCGGCGATCGCCGCGTGCAGCGGCTGTTCGGGGATCGTGCCCTGGAACGCCTGGTAGCCGGCGCCGCGGAACAGGGTCGTGCAGGCGTTCAGCATCGCGGCGTGCGCGGGGACCGACGCGTCCAGGCCGCGCACGAAATCGGGATAGCTCGTCGACTGCGCCCACCTGATGCCGAGGGCCGCCGCCGTCCGGCGCAGCTTGGCCAGGGCACCGTCCCGCGCCGGCGGGAGGGTCCGCAGAACACCGACGCCCGCCTCCAGCATCAACGCCGCCGCGCCCATGCCGGTGGCCAGGGACAGCTGGGCGTTCCAGTCCTCCACCGGCAGTGGCGCCCGGAAGGCCAGGTCCCAGCGACTGTCTGTGGGCACGACCTCCTGCTCGGGCACGGACAGGCTCACGCCGCCTCGGGCAGCCTCGATCTCCAGCCGCAGCGTGCCCAGCGTCCGCAGCAGTTCGAGCTGCTCGCCGCCGGTGCCCGCGTCCAGCGCGGCCTGCGCACCGGCGTAGCTCAGCTTGGCGCGGCTCCGCACCAGCGCCCTGGTTACCCGGGTCGAGGTGGCTCGCCCGGACTCGTCGAAGTCCAGCTCCCAGACCAGCGCCGGCCGCACCTGATCGGGCAGGAGGCTCGCCGCGCCCTCCGACAGGACGGCAGGGTGCAGCGGCGTCTTCCGCGTCGGCGCGTAGAGCGTCTCGCCGCGCGCGTGCGCCTCCGCGTCGAGATGCCCGCCCGGACTCACGAACGCGGCGACGTCCGCGATCGCGTAGTGCAGCCGGAAGCCCCGGTCCGTGCGGGCGAGGTGGAAGGCCTGGTCGAGGTCGGTCGAGCTCTCCGGGTCGAGCGTGACGAACTCGATGTCGGTGCGGTCGACGCCCGGCAGTGCCGGGGACGCCGCGGCATGCTCGGCCTCGGCCAGCACCTCGGCGGGGAACTGCCCGGGGACGCCGAGCGTCGCCCGGAGCCGGCGCAGACCCTCGCGCAGCGCCGGCGGTTCACTCTGCTGCAGCGAGACGTGGCGACTGGGCACGGTTCCTCCTCAGCGGCGGGTTCGCGGACTGCCGTCGAGCGCGGCGTTCACCAGGGCGTCAGCGGCCTTGTTCTCCGCTCTTGGCACCCAGGTCCAGGTGACCTCCGGCGGACGCAGCGACTGCGCCTTCAGCGCCAGTGGACGCATGTCCGGGTGCTTGATCTTCCACCGTCCGGCCATCTGCTCGATCACGAGCTTGGAGTCCATCCGCACGTCGACGGCGGCGGACGGGTCCAGCGCGCGGGCCATCTCCAGACCCGCGATCAGGCCGGAGTACTCGGCGACGTTGTTGGTGGCCACCCCCAGCGTGCGGCCCTCGGAGTTCAGCACCGCGCCGGTCTGTGGGTCGCGCACCACTGCACCGTACGCCGCCGGCCCGGGGTTGCCGCGCGAGCCGCCGTCCGCCTCGACGACGAGTCTGCGGCGGGGGGTCTCGACCAGCGGCGTGGGCGCGTCGACCGACGGCTCGCCGCCCGCGTCGAAGATGGACGGACCGCTCTGCGGCAGGCGGGGCGGGCGGGCCATCAGGCCTCCACGACGGACGCGCGCACCAGCACCCGCTCGCACTCCTCGCAGCGGAGCACCTCGTCCGCCGCGGCGGCCGCGTAGCCCTGCAGCGCGGTCGGCGTCGCCTCCAGCTGGCAGCCACTGCAGCGGCGCCCCTTGAGGGCGGCAGCGCCCAGCCCACCGGCCCTGGCACGGATCCGGTCGTAGAGGGCGAGCAGATCGGCGGGGACCTCCGCCGCGAGAGCCTCCCGCGCGCCCTGGTGGCCGGCCAGTTCCGCGTCCAGCTCGGCCACCTGCTCGTCCCGGGAGGCGATCAGGACCCGCATGGAGTTCTCCAGCTCGGTGAGCTCCGCAGCGATCTGGTCGCGCTCGGCCGTGGCGGTGTCGAGCTGTTCCATCACCTCCAGCTCGACGTCCTCCAGATCGGAGATCCGGCGGCCGAGATGGGCGATCTCGTCGATCAGGGCGTTGAGCTGCTTGGGATCGGTGACGCTGCCGGAGTCCACCCGCTGCTGGTCGCGGGACTGCCGCTCACGCACCGGGACGAGGTCGGCCTCGGCCTTCTCCACGTCCAGCTGCAGGTCGTCCACCCGGGTCCTGGCCGCGATCAGCGACTCGCCCAGACGCGTCCTCGCGGCGCGGGCGTCGGCGAGTGCCGCGTGCTCGGGCAGCGACCGCCGGCGATGCTCGATCTGGGCGATCGCCGTGTCCTCCGCCTGCAGATCGAGCAGGCGTAGCTGGGCCGTGGGATCAGCCTTCATCTGGGCACCTCCTGGAGTTGTGAGGCTGACTCTAGTGCGTGCTCCCGGTCGCGCGGGCCGCCGGGACTCGGCGCAGGCCCTTCCCGAACGGGACAAATCTGCCGCCCGCTGCGTCCAGAGCCGGCGAACCGCTCGGCGACGGCAGCTGGCGGCAGGTTTGTCCCGTTTCTCTTTCCGCCATGGGGCCGGCGATGGCGTGCCTGCGGCGGGGATAGCATGCGATCCATGACCGAGGAGCCCACCGACACCGAACCGCTCGTCGTACCCAACCGCCAGATCCCGTTCTCGGAGCCGTTCAGGCAGTTCATCCCGCAGGGCTGGGCTCCGTACCCGGAGGACCTGCCGGCGGAGCTGCCCGCCGCCGGCCCGGCCGCGTTGCGTCGGCGCGCGCTGGCCGAGGCGTTCCCGGGCGAACGGCTGGTGATCCCGGCCGGTGGACTGAAGGTGCGGGCGAACGACACCGACTACCGGTTCCGGCCACACTCGGCGTTCGCGTGGCTGACCGGGCTGGGCAGTGACCGCGAGCCGGAGGCCGTCCTCGTGCTGGAGCCGACCGACACCGGCCACGAGGCCACTCTCTACTTCAAGCCGCGGGCGCCACGCACCGATCCCGAGTTCTACAGCGACGCGCGCTACGGCGAGATGTGGGTGGGTACGCGGGAGTCGCTGGCGGAGATGTCCGCGATGACCGGGCTCTCCTGTGCCCCGATCTCCGAGTTCGAGAACGCGGTGGCGAAGAACCTGTCCGCGACCGGGGTCCGGCTGCTGCGGGAGGCGGACGAGGCGGTGACCGGACGGATCGAGGCGCTGCGAACCGGCACCGGCATCGTGGCAGCCGCGGCCACCGCGGCGGACGCCGAGTTCCAGATCGCGCTGAGCGAGGCCCGGCTCGTCAAGGACGACTTCGAGCTCGACCAACTGCGCCAGGCCTGCGCGGACACGGCCGTCGGCTTCGAGGCGGTCGTGGCCGACCTGCCCGAGGCGCTGCGGCGTGGCCGGGGCGAGCGCTGGGTGGAGGGCGTCTTCGGGCTGCATGCCCGGCACCAGGGCAACGCGGTCGGCTACGACACGATCGCCGCCGCCGGCGACCACGCCAACACGCTGCACTGGATCCGCAACGACGGTGACATCCGCGACGGTGACCTGCTGTTGCTGGACGCCGGCGTCGAGGTGGAGTCGCTCTACACCGCCGACATCACCCGCACGCTGCCGGTATCGGGCACGTTCAGCCCCGCCCAGCGCAAGGTCTACGAGGCCGTCCTCGCCGCTCAGGCGGCCGGCATGGCGGCAGCGAAGCCGGGCAACAGGTTCTCCGACGTGCACGCCGCCGCCGTCCGGGTGATCGCTGAGCACCTGGCGGCCTGGGGACTGCTGCCGGTCGGCGTCGAGGAGTCGCTCGACCCGGAGACCGGCGGCCACCATCGCCGCTGGATGGTGCACGGCACGTCCCACCACCTCGGCCTGGACGTGCACGACTGCGCGCAGGCCCGCCAGGAGAACTACCGGGACGCGGAACTGCGCCCGGGCATGGTGATCACCGTCGAGCCCGGCCTCTACTTCAAGAGCACCGACCTGCTCGTCCCCGAGGAGTTGCGCGGCATCGGCGTGCGGATCGAGGACGACGTGGTGATCACCGAGGACGGCTGCCAGATCCTGTCCGACCACCTCCCCCGGGACCCCGACGCCGTCGAGGCCTGGATGGCGTCCATCTGGTCCCGCTGAACGGAAAGGGGACGGGTCCCTTTCCGTTCGGGCGGTGGACCGGGTCAGGAACCGTCCCCGGGGATGAGCCCGCGGCGGACGAGCTTCTCGCGGACCCGGGCGCCCAGGCGCTCCTCGGTGGCGAGCGCCGGAAGCAGGTCGGGGTCGGTCGTCAGGGCGCGGAAGGCGTAGCCCACGGTGAGGTCGTGCGGGCGGGTCTCGACGACCCGGATCTCGTCCCCGGCGGCCACCGGGCCGGGCTCGATCACCCGCAGGTAGGCGCCGGGCACGCCGTGCTCGGTGAACCGCCGAACCCAGTGCGGCTCGTCCACGAAGCCCGCGAAGGTCGCGCACGGGATCCGCACGCCCGTCACCTCGAACAGGCACCCGCCGACTCCCCAGCGGTCGCCGAGCCGGGCGCCCTGGACGTCGAGGCCAACGGTCGTGAGGTTCTCCCCGAAGGATCCGGCGGGCAGATCGCGGCCGAGCTCGGCTTCCCAGTGGGCGTAGTCCTCCCTGGCATAGACATAGACGGCCTGGTCGGCGCCGCCGTGGTGCCGGGTGTCCGCGATCTCGTCGCCGGCCACGCCCAGCAGGCCGACGAGCACCGGCCCGTCGACCGGACGCTTGTCGATCGCCGTCCGGCGCAGGCTGCCGTACGGCGCCGGCCGGATCGTGCCGACGCTCACCGCCTCGAGGTACGCCACGGGACGACCCTATGCCCGAGGGCACAGCGGCTACGGCAGCACCACGAGCAGATCGCCGACCGAGCAGTCGAGGGCGTCGCAGATCGCGGTCAGCGTGGAGAACCGGATGGCACGCGCCCGATCGTTCTTCAGCACCGAGAGGTTCACCAGGCTGATCCCGACCAGTTCGGACAACCGGGTCAGCGTCATGCCGCGGTCGGCCAGCAATTCGTCCAAGCGGCAGTGGATCCGTCCCTCGTCGTCCTCGGGAGGCACTACACCAGGCCCCCCGCGTCCTTGCGCAGCTGTTGGCCGGACCGGAACACGGCGGCCAGCAGCGCCAGCACCAGCCCCGCGACCAGCGGCCAGTAGGGCACGTGCAGCTGCACCACGCCGAAGACCACGAGGCCCACGACGGCGACACCGAGGACGAGCAGCGGAAGGACGGACATGGCACCAGACCTCCAGTTATCGATACTCGATAACTTATCGGTAATCGATAATCGCGCGTCCAGCTTCCGGGACGGACGCGCCCATCCGCACCCGGGATTCGCTCTAGAGTGCATCCCGGCCGGTCAACGTGGACCGGCCACCCGTTCATCCAGGCGAAGGAGCTCGAGTTGTCCGATCCGATGCAGACCAAGGTGGTGCTCGACGAGTCGCAGATGCCCACCCACTGGTACAACATCGTCGCCGACCTGCCGACTCCCCCGCCGCCGCCGCTGCACCCGGGCACGCAGCAGCCCCTGGCGCCGGAGGATCTGGCCGCGCTGTTCCCGATGGGCCTGATCGAGCAGGAGGCGTCCGCCGAGCGGTGGATCGAGATCCCCAAGGAGGTGCACGACATCTATCGGCTGTGGCGGCCGTCCCCGTTCTACCGGGCGCGCCGGCTGGAGCAGGCGCTCGGCACCACCGCCCGGATCTACTACAAGTACGAGGGCGCCTCGCCGGTGGGCAGTCACAAGACCAACTCCGCCGTGCCGCAGGCGTACTACAACAAGCTCGCCGGACGCACGCGGCTGACCACCGAGACCGGCGCCGGCCAGTGGGGCTCTGCGCTCGCCTTCGCGTGCCAGGTGTTCGGTCTGCAGTGCGACATCTGGCAGGTGCGGTCCAGCTACGAGGGCAAGCCCTACCGGCATGTCCTGATGGAGACGTTCGGCGCGAGCGTGGTCGCCTCTCCGTCCGAGCTGACCGAGGCCGGACGGGCCCTGCGCGAGCAGTTCCCGGACACCACCGGCTCGCTCGGCATGGCGATCAGCGAGGCCGTGGAGGCGGCCGCCAAGGACGAGAACGCCAGCTACTCCCTCGGGTCCGTGCTCAACCACGTCACGCTGCACCAGACCGTGATCGGGCAGGAGGCGCTCACGCAGCTGTCGCTGTTCGGTGAGCGTCCGGCCGACTACCTGTTCGCCTGCGCCGGTGGTGGTTCGAACCTGGCCGGCATCGCCTTCCCGTTCCTTCGGGAGAACATCGAGGGCCGCGCGAGCACCAAGATCGTCGCCTGCGAGCCCAAGGCTGCGCCGTCCATGACCGAGGGCGAATACAAGTACGACTTCGGTGACACTGCGCATCTGACGCCGCTGCTGAAGATGTACTCGCTCGGCCCGGACTTCGTCCCCGACCCGGTCCACGCCGGCGGCCTGCGCTACCACGGCATGTCGCCCCTGGTCAGCCACTGCTACCACGAGGG
>NZ_JARKPQ010000200.1 GCF_029975155.1 Propionicimonas sp.
GGGGAAGCCGCTCACCAGGTGGTCGGCGATCGCCCGAGCCAGTGGGCGCAGCTGCACCCACTGGACCTCGACCTCTGCGGTCTCGCGAGCCGCGGTCTCGATCGCAGCACCGAGGCGGTTGGTGGCCGACTCTTCGGACAGGCCGGCACTGACGATCACGATCGTGGTCATGAACGCGCTCCGTTCTGCTGCTCGGCCCCGGCGAGCAACACGTCGGCGTGAGCCACGGCGTCCTCGTCGGTGGCGGCCTGCGGATAGAAGGACGCTCCGGTGACGGAGTCCTGGCTGGCGTGGGCGATGCGCACACCGAAGGCGTCGGCGCTGCCGAAGGCCTCGTCCTGGTGCTCGGCCGGACGCCGCACGGTGGCTGCGCCCGCGGTGTTCTCGCCTGCCGACGCGTCACCCGCACGCACCTGCTCGGCAACCCGCTCGGCCGCGCTCCAGGCGGTGAGCGCCTCGGACTGCTGCTCCGGGCCGGCCTTGGCGGCCAGTAGCGAGGCGTGGGTGGGCGGATCGGAGGGAACCTCCGGATCGCGCAGCGCTTCGAACTCCGCGCGCAGCACCTGGACGACCTCGCCGAGCAGGTCGAGTTGCTCGAGCACCGTCTTCAGCGGCAGACCCGCGTGGTCGATGAGGAAGAGCTGACGCTGGTAGTCCCCCACGTAGTCGCGCGAAGCCAGCGTGCGCTCGATCACCTGCTGCGGCGAACCGACGGTCAGCGGGGTGTACTCCATGAACTCTTCCAGCGAGGGGCCGTGTCCGTAGACGGGGGCGACGTCGAAGAAGGGCCGGAACTCGGCGATCGCGTCTTGGGAGTTCTTGCGCATGAACACCTGCCCGCCCAGGCCCACGATGGCGGTCTTGCCCGGGCCATGGCCGTGGTGCTCCCAGCGGTTGCGGTAGAGCCGGACCATCCGTTCGGTGTGTTCGGCCGGCCAGAAGATGTGGTTGTGGAAGAAGCCGTCACCGTAGTAGGCGGCCTGCTCGGCGATCTCGGGCGAGCGGATCGAGCCGTGCCAGACGAACGGCGGCACGTCGTCCAGCGGACGCGGGGCGAGCGTGAAGCCCTGCAGCGGCGTCCGGAACCGTCCCTCCCAGTTCACGACCTCCTCGCGCCACAACCGGCGCAGCAGCGCGTAGTTCTCGATCGCGAGCGCGATGCCGTCCCTGATGTCGCGGCCGAACCACGGGTAGACCGGGCCGGTGTTGCCGCGTCCCATCATCAGGTCGACCCGGCCCTCGGCCAGGTGCTGCAGCACCGAGTAGTCCTCGGCGATCTTCACCGGGTCGTTGGTGGTGATCAGCGTGGTGGCGGTCGAGAGCAGCAGCGTCGAGGTCTGCGCGGCGATGAACCCCAGCAGCGTGGTCGGCGAGGACGGGTGGAACGGCGGGTTGTGGTGCTCGCCGGTCGCGAACACGTCCAGGCCGATCTCCTCGGCCTTCTTCGCGATCGTGACCGCGGCGAGGATCCGTTCGTGCTCGGTCGGTACCCGCCCCGTGGTCGGGTCGGGCGTGACGTCGCCGACGCTGAAGATCCCGAGCTGCATGTCCCACTCCGATGATTGCTGTTTCAACTATCTGCTCAACCTCGGCCGCTCACCAGGTATTCCTGACGCGATCCGGCCACTGGATACCCCGCAGAATGGCTCATCTGTCACATACCCGCCATGCACCGGCCGGATCGCGACATCGTGGACAATGGCCGCATGTACCCGCTCGCCATCGAATGGATCTGGCCGGACACCCCGATCGCGCTCGCGATCATCCTCGTGGTCGCGCTCGTCAGCCACGCACTGATCATGCGCGGGATCCGGCTCGGCACGCAGGCGGCGATCCGCAGGGCGAAGGCACACCACGAGCATCCCGACTCCCGCACCGCCCGCATCCTGGCCCTGGCGACCGGCGCCACCCAGGAGCGGCACGAGCAGCGGACGGCGACCGTCGGGTCTCTGCTGCGCAACCTGACGTCCATCGTCATCTGGCTGATCGCCGCCCTGCTGATGCTGGCGGTCCTCGGCATCCCGCTGGCGCCCCTGCTCGCGTCCGCCGGCGTCGGTGGCATCGCGCTGGCGTTCGGCGCACAGAGCCTGATCAAGGACTTCCTGTCGGGGATCTTCATGATCCTCGAGGACCAGTACGGCGTGGGCGACCTGGTGGACACCGGCGAGGTGACCGGCACGGTGGAGGAGGTCGGTCTGCGGGTGACCCGGCTGCGGGACGGCACCGGCACGGTCTGGTACGTGCGCAACGGCGAGATCCTGCGGGTCGGCAACCAGAGCCAGGGCTGGTCGACCGCGATCGTCGACGTGCCCGTCGCCTACGACGAGGATGCCGGCAAGGTCATCGGCATCCTCGAACAGGTGGCGACCCACATGGAGCAGGACGAGGCCTACGCCGACGTGCTGCTGGGAAAGCCGACCGTCGCCGGGGTGAACGCCGTCACCGCGACCGCCATGACCATCCGGATGACCGCGAAGACCGCCCCCAATCAGCACTGGGGCATCCAGCGCACCCTGCTCGAGCGCAGCCTCCACGCCTTGGCCAAGGCCGGGGTCCGCAGCCCCGCGCCGAGTCTCGGCGTAGTCGGCCCCTGAGCCGCCTCTCGCCACACCCGTCCAGGGCAGACCACACTCGTCGTCCACGGCCCACCACACCCGTCATCCCGGCCCACCACACCCGTCATCCCGGCGAACGCCGGGATCCCCGGAGCCAACCCTCACGCCCACCCCGAGATCCCGGGTCGAGCCCGGGATGACGATGGGCCGAAGCCGAACGGAAAAGGACCCGTCCCCTTTCCGTTCACCCGCAGGGCTACTCGTTCAGGGCCGGGGCCTTGGCGAGCGTCCGGGTGGAACCGACGGACGCGACGATCACGCAGGCCATCGCGACCAGTTCCACCCAGCTGAGCTGCTCGCCGAGCACCAGCAGCGCGGCCAGGGCCGCGGCGGCGGGCTCGATGCTCATCAGGATACCGAACACCCCGGCCGGAATCCTCCGCCGGGCGACCATCTCCAGGCCGTACGGGATCACCGAGCTCAGCACCCCGACGGCGACCGCCAGCCACACCACCTGCGGCTGCCACAGGCTCGTCCCGCCGGCCAGCACCCCGGGGACGAGGAACACGACCGCCCCGACGACGCTGCCCACGCTCACCCCGGTGACACCCTCCCAGGCCGCGCCGGTCGGACCGGACAGCACGATGTAACCGGCCCAGGCCGCCCCGGCCAGCAGGGCGA
The DNA here is from genome assembly GCF_029975155.1 of Propionicimonas sp. Lineage (GTDB taxonomy): Bacteria > Actinomycetota > Actinomycetes > Propionibacteriales > Propionibacteriaceae > Propionicimonas. The sequence goes on from NZ_JARKPQ010000200.1 coordinate 3,237, forward strand.
AACCGATGCCGATCCAGTCGACCGTGGCGGGGAACACCCCGAGCAGCACCACGCCGATCCCGGCCAGCGTCACCCAGATCAGGTCCCGGGCGCGCCGGGAGCCGGCGATCGCCACCCCGAGAGGCCCGAGGAACTCGATCGTCACCGCCAGTCCGATCGGGATCCGGGCGAACGACTGGTAGATCGCCCAGTTCATCGTCGCCAGGGCGATGCCGTAGCCGATCACCACCCGCCACTCCGGCCAGGTGCGCCCGCGCAGCCGCGGCCGGGCGAACACCCAGAAGATGAGCGCGGCGGCGGCCATCCGCAGCCAGGCCACCGCGGTGGGGTCGGTCAGCGCGAACAGCGATTTGGCATACGCTGCGCCGAGCTGGACGGAGATGATCGCGCCGAGCACCAGCCACACCGGGCTCAGCCAGGCCGGCAGCCCCCCGGCCGCCGACGTCCGGGTGCCACCCGCGCCGTCCCCCACTGCGTCCCCTTCCGACCCTCGTACCCGACGGCAACATGATGGGCCCCGGGGCGTCCGGGAGCCGCACGGGGCCAGAATCCGGCCCGGTCGCTCAACACTCCACGACGTTGACGGCCAGGCCGGCGCTGCTGGTCTCCTTGTAGCGGCTGGACATGTCGGCACCCGTCTGCCGCATGGTCTCGATGGCCGTGTCGAGGTCGACGATGTGCCTGCCGTCGCCCAGCCGGGCCAGCCTGGACGCGGTGACGGCGGTGGACGCGGCCACCGCGTTCCGCTCGATGCACGGGACCTGGACCAGTCCGCCCACGGGGTCGCAGGTGAGGCCCAGATGGTGCTCGATGGCGATCTCGGCGGCGTTCTCCACCTGCGGGGGCGTGCCTCCCCGGACGGCCGTCAGGCCCGCCGCCGCCATCGCGCAGGCCGAGCCGACCTCCGCCTGGCAGCCCGCCTCCGCCCCGGAGATGGACGCGTTGGCCTTGATGATCGACCCGACGGCGGTGGCGGTGAGCAGGAAGATCCGGATCGCCTCCTCGTCGAGCCGGTACCGCGTCACCGCGTGGAACAGGACGGCCGGCACGACGCCGGCCGCACCATTGGTTGGGGCGGTCACCACCCGTCCGCCCGCCGCGTTCTCCTCGTTCACCGCCAGCGCGTACACGCACAGGCTCTCCGCCGAGTCGCTCGGCTCGCCCCGCTCCACCAGCTCCCGCCAGGCGACCGGGGCCCGCCGGACGACCCCGAGCCGTCCGGGCAGCACTCCGTCGGTACGCAGGCCGCGCTCGATGCACGACCGCATGGCCGCCCAGATTGCGGCCAGGCCGGCGCGCGCCACGTCCTCACCGTGCATCGCCACCTCGTCGGCCCAGGCGAGGTCGGCGATGGACCCGCCCCGGCACGACTCGAGCAGTTCGGCCATCGAACGGTAGGTGGAGAGCGGTGCCGCCGCCTCGACGGCCGGCCCGGCCTCCCCGACCCGCTGGACGAAGCCGCCGCCCACGGACAGGTACGACTCCTCGAGGACGGTCCCTTCCGCGTCCTCGGCGACCAGGGTGAGCGCATTGGGGTGGGAGTACGCACGGGAGGTGGGACGGAAGTCGATGTCCGCGGCGGTGACCCGGGCCGATCCCACGTCCAGGGACGCTCCCCCGGCGAGTCGCTCCCACAGTCCGTGGACGAGCGCGGGATCCACCGTCTCCGGCACGAACCCCTGCAGTCCGGCGAGGACGGCGTCGGGCGTCCCGTGACCGATGCCGGTGGCGGCCAGCGACCCGTGCAGCACGCACCGGATCCGCGTCACTCCGCTCAGCGGCGCGCCCAGCCGCGTACGGAAGTCGAGCGCGGCCCGCATCGGGCCCACCGTGTGCGAGCTGGACGGCCCGATCCCGATGGAGAACAGGTCGAGCGCGAAGACGTACGCTCCGCGCTCGACCACGGTGTTGCTCAGTGCCACAGGCCCAATGCGAACTCGGCGACGATCGTGGACAGGACGAAGGTCGCGATGATCGATACCGTCCCGACCGGGATGATCTTCCAGCCGATGCTGCGCAGGACCGGGAGATCCTTGCCGATGCTCAGGCCCGCGATCGTGAGCATGACCGTGATCACCGTGAGGAAGTCGGTGGCCTTGGCGGTCTCCGTGATCCAGCCGCCGATCGGCGAGAACGGCATCGTCATGACCGCGCCGATGGTGAACACCGTCACGATCCCGGGGAGCTTGCCCTTGGTCACCTTGCTCAGCCAGATGCCGAGCCAGGACAGCAGCCCGAGGATCACGTAGGTGATCACGGTGGTGAACGAGAACGACTTCGCCGAGATCGTGGCGACGATCACGCCGGCGACCAGCAGCACGAGCGCGGAGGTCCATACCGGCACGTCGACGGGCTGGGCGAGGACGGCCCTCGCCTCCTGGGCGGCGGCCTCGTCCGCGGCGGCGACGCGTCCCGGCAGGACGGCGTCCTTGTTGCGGGTGAGCAGCTTGTAGAAGCGATCGGCGAGCGGCAGGGAGATCCAGACGCCCACGTACATGCCGAGGAACCCGGTGATGAGGTTGCTGGTGGCGGCGAGCGCGAGGACCTGGTCCTTCATCTCGGGGTGGCCCGCCACGACCGCGGCCGCGGCGGCGGCCATCATCGAACCGGAGCCGACGCCGGAGCCCATCGCGAGCGCCCTCGGGTCGAAGACGCCGAGGCTGGTGGTGAGTGAGGCGATCAGGCTGACGAGGATGGCGCCGAACAGCGAGCCGAAGACGTACATGCTGAGCACGCCGCGGTACTGGGGGGAGTCGGAGCCGTATCGCTCGCTCACCATCGCGAACGAGCCCTCCCGGTCGATGGAGAAGGTCGCGCCGATCGCCGCGGGACCCATGCGCAACAGGACCGCCAGGGGCAGGGCCAGCAGCAGGGTGCCGAACAGGTGGCCGACCTCCTGGAGCAGCAGCGCCGGACCGGCCGTGATCACGGCCATGATGTTCGGCCCGATGGTGAAGGAGAGCCGGGCGCAGAGCACCAGGACGGCGACGCCCATGATCGACGTCGCGGCCTCCTGGAGGTCGATCGGCATCTTCTTCCACGGCTGCCCCGAGGCGAAGCCGGCCATCAGCAGGCCCCAGATCATCGGGAGCAGGGTGATCGAGAGCGCCCCGCCGAGCGGGATCGTCTTCATCCCGATCGCCTGGGCGATGGCGGAGATGACGATGAGGAGCCCGATCACCACCCACAGGCGGCGGTCCTTGATGGTCATCGTGATGCGCTCGGTGAGCGGAGCCGATCCGCTGGCGGTGGTGTCGGAGAGGGTGGCACCGACGTCTGGTTGTTCAGTCATGGTGTGTCCTGATCTCGGTTGGTGTCGGGGGAACGGGGGGTCAGGTCTCGAGCGTTGCGGTCGTGGCGCCGGCCGGACGCTGGGCGCGGGCGTCCTTCAGCCTCGTCCGCAGGGTGGGGTCGAGCGCTGCGTCGAGCGCCGTCCAGGCGAGGATCACGGCGCCGTCGATGGCGGCGTCGTCCGCGGCAGGGGTGGCCGCCGCCACGGTGAACTCGGGGCTGTGCGGAGCCCCGGTCGTGCCGAGGAACGCGATCATGGGGTGGATCGCGGGCAGCACCTGCGTGACGTTGCCCATGTCGGTCGAGCCTCCGGACACGCCCTCGGTCAGGGTGATCGCGCGGCCCCTGGCGACGAGGTTCTCGTCCCACCTCGCGGCGAGGTCCGCGTCGGGCGCGACGGGGGCGTAGGGGTACTCGGTGGGCTCCCACTCCCACGTGCATCCCGTGGCGATCGCAGCGCCCTCGAAGCAGGCCAGCGCCCGCTTCTTCAGGGAACGCCATTCCTCGATGTCCGCGGCCCGCACCTCCATCTGGACGACGGCGCGATCGGGGATGATGTTCGTCGCCCGGCCACCGTCGGAGATGAAGCCGTTGAGGTTCGCCGTCCGGACGACGTGCTGGCGGAGCAGGGCGAGCGCCGTGAGGGAGAGCGTCGCCGCGGCCCCCGCGTTCACCGCCGCCCACGGCGTCCCGGCGGCGTGGGCCGCCTGACCGTGGAAGGTCACCTGGAAGCGGTCCACCGCGGTGGCCTGGAAGCCCGTCGCGGACCCGTCGGCGCCGGTCATGCCGTGGACCATCATCGAGTAGTCGGCGTCCTCCCACGCTCCCGCCTTGAGGAGGGCGACCTTCCCGCCACCGTGTTCCTCGGCCGGGGTGCCCAGCAGCTTGATGCGCAGACCGGCCGCATCGGCGACCGGCTTCAGCCCCAGCGCCGCACCGACCCCGCAGGTGGCGATGACGTTGTGGCCGCAGGCGTGACCGATCCCGGGCAGCGCGTCGTACTCGGCGCAGATGACGACCGTGAGGTCACCCGATCCGTACGTCGCTTCGACGGCCGTCCCGACTCCGTAGGCACCGACCTCGACGGCGAAGCCCTCCGCGCTCATGAGTTCCGCGATCCGTGCGGCCGCCCGGTGCTCCTCCCAGCTCAGCTCGGGATCGTCGTGGATCGCGTGGCTCAACGCCAGCAGCGCGTCGCGGCGATCGTCCACGGCCGCCGCCACCCGTGCCTTCGCCTCGGCGAGATCAGGGCTCTCGATGATCTCCACTTTCAGGTTCTCCTCTCGCGTGGGCTGCGAGAATTCTGCGGGTGGCGTGCTACCAACGTGTGAAACTGCATGATTCTTGCGGGATTGACCGTCTCGATGCGCGATAATCTGTCTCACCATCGCGAGGGGACCCGGATGGGCGAGTTGCAGCGGCTGGACGGCATCGACTCACGGATGCTCCACGCCCTCCAGATCGAGCCGCGAGCGTCGTGGCACGCCCTGGCGCCGATCGTGGGCGTGGACGCGGCGACCCTCGCCCGCCGCTGGGAGCGACTGCGGTCGGACGGGGTGGTCTGGGCGATGGGATACGCACCGCCCGGGCAGATGGCACTGCTGGAGCTGGAGTGCGAACACGGGCAGTTGCACGCGGTGTCCAGCGCTCTCGAGACCGACCGGGAAGCGGTGGTCGTGGACTTCACGTCGGGCGGCAGGGACATCCTGGCGCTCGTCGCGACCGCCGACCTGGCGTCCATGTCGGCGTACACGGTGGCTCGGCTGGGGCAGGTGGAGGGGATCCGCGCGGTCCGCACCCATCTGCTCAACGAGATCCTCATCGAGGCCGCCAGTTGGCGGCTGCGGGCCCTGACGCCGGCGGAGGTCCGACTCATCCCGCCGCCGCGTCCGCCCCGGCAGCGCTCGGCGAAGCGCGTCCCCACCGAACTCAGCGCAGGCATCCTGGACGAACTGTGGCGCGACGCCCGCGCACCCGTCGCGACCATCGCCGCCAACACCGGTCATTCGCCCCAGCGCGTCAGCGACGCCATCGCGACGCTCCGGGCGCGGGGCGAACTGGTCCTGCGCACCGACATCGCCCGGACATACTCGGAATGGCCCGTGTACGCGTGGTACTTCATCGAGGCGCCGGCCCGGACCATCGAGGTGGCGCGCAAGACCATCACAACGATCCCGGAGGTGCGCCTCGCGGCGACCGCGGCCAGCCGCTACAACCTCATCCTCGCGGTGTGGCTGCGCCGCCTCACCGACATCAACCGCCTCGAGATCGCACTCACCGCCGCGTTCGAGGGCGCCCGGATCGCGGACCGGTCGGTCGTCCTGCAGATCTGCAAGCACATGGGCCGCGTGATCGGCCCCGACGGCTGCGCCATCCGGCTCGCCGACGATGCGGACCCGTCGCGGGCGCCGTGACGGACCGGCGCGGAGTCAGGCCAGTTCCCGGCAGCGCGCTCCGGCCGGGCAGTCGAGGACGTGGTCGTTGACCAGGCCCACGGCCTGGGCGAACGCGTAGACGATGGTCGGCCCGCAGAACCGGAAGCCGGCCTTCTTCAGCCGCTTCGACAGCTCGTCGCCGGCCGGGCTCGTCGCCGGGACGCCGGAGAGGTCGGCCGGCAGGTTCTGCACGGGGACGCCGTCGACGGCGCTCCAGACGAAGGCGCTGAACCCGCCCGGGTAGGTGGCCTCGACCTGCTGCCACGCCCGCGCGTTGGTGATCGCCGCCTCGATCTTGCCCCGGTGCCGGACGATGCCCGCGTCCGCGAGCAGCCGCGTGACCTCCGGCTCGCCCCAGGTGGCGATCACGTCCGGATCGAAGCCGGCGAAGGCGGCCCGGAAGTTCTCCCGCTTGCGCAGGATCGTGTACCAGCTCAGCCCGGCCTGGAACCCGTCCAGCACAAGCTTCTCGTACAGCGCCCGCGCGTCACGCTCGGGCACCCCCCACTCGTCGTCGTGGTAGGCGATGTAGAGCGGATCCGTGCCACACCAGCCGCAGCGCTCGCCCATTCCCCGGCCTCCTTCCGCGCCGGCTCATGCTAACGCCGAACGCCACCGTTCCAGTCAAGCGCTCCAGCCTGGGTAGGAGCGTTTGACCAGAACGGTGGCGTTCGGCGAGAGGGGCGGGCTGGTCACTCCAGGGTGAGGCTGAGGCGGTTCTCGTTGTCGGTGGTGAGGACGTAGGTGTAGGTGCCGGGTTCCAGCTTGTCGGCATCGGCGTCATCCGCCGCCTGCGGGAGGAACTGGTGGCGGTCGCGAGAAGCGACCCGGAAGCCGAAGTACGCCCGGCTGTAGGCGGCCAGCACCTCGCGGTACCCGGTGGTCTCGCCCGCGGCCACCGGACCGAAGTTGACCACCGAGTCGTCGAGGGAGATCAGGCGGAAGGACTCCAGATCGTGGCCGGAGTCGTTGCGGACGCGGACCCGGGTGGCGGACGCGGTCGCGGGCGCAGCCGAGGCCGCCGGCGTGGTCACTCCGCTCGGCGACGTGGTCGGCTGGGGAACGCTGCTGGTCGAGCCCTCCCGCACGAACCGCACCTGATCGCGGCCCCTGGCGTCCTGCAGTCGCAGATGATCGCCCTCGCGGACGACCTTCGCGGTCCGCTCCAGCGCGGCCCGGTACTTCGTCGCCTGCGCCTCGATGACCGAACCGCCACAGCCGGCGGTGCCCACCGTCCAGTTCCTGAACCTCAGCTCGGCGCCCGCCAACTCATAGTCGGCGTTGAGGGGATTGCAGACGTCATTGGCCACCACCCGCATCCCGGACTCGAACCGCAGCCACGGCGCGTCTCCGGGACCGGTGCCGACCACGGGGTCGTCCAGTCCACGGATCCAGTCAGCGAGCCAGGTTCCGTCCAGCTGCAGGCCGCTCGGCGTGGCGGTCCGGCCGGCCGTCGCGCTGGGCGTTGCCAGGGGCACGGCAGGCATCGTTTTCGATGGCCGCAGCGTCACCGCTCCGACCCCCAGCCCAGCCACCACCGCCAGCGCCGCCGCCACGGCGACCCAGCGCGGGGCGGGCCGCCGCGTCGGCATGGGCGCGCCGGCGGAGGCCCGACCGATCACCTCGTCCAGGTCGATCGGGCCCAGGGGCGGTTGGTCTGCCACCGCCTGGCGCAGCCCGGTCCGGAACCGCTCGTCGAGATCATTCATCGTCGTCCTTCCGTTCGCGTGCGCAGCAGGGCTGTCGCCCGATGGACGTGGGAGCGTGCCGTCGCCTCGCGGCAGCCGAGGGCCCGGCCGATCTCGGCGTAGCTGAGGTCGCCGTAGAAGCGCAGCACCACCGCCGTCCGTTGCACCGGGCCGAGTTCGCCGCACAGCCGCCAGACCTCGTCGGCGTCGTCGACGGCCGCGGTCGGGTCGGCGGCCACGGGCACCGTGCGCAGCCGGTCCGGCTCGGCCACCGGGAGTGACCGTGGCCGCCGCCGGATCACTCCGAGGCAGGCGTTGACGACCGTCCGGTGGACGTAGGCGTCGAACTCGTCTCCGGACGGCAGGCGCGACCACCGTCCGTAGAGCCCGGCGAGGGCGTCCTGGACGGCGTCCAGGGCGTCCTCACGGTGCCGGGTGATCAGCCAGGCGACCTCGAGCAGCCGATCACCGCGCTCCTCGACGAAGGCCGTGAACTCCGCCTTCGCCGACGCCACCTCGGTCGTTCCTGCGATCCCGGTTGCTCCCACACCCCTGATCAAGTCGCCGCACCTCGCGTTCGTTGCAGTCGGTGCCAGCTTCACCGGTCACCCCCAGCCGGAGAAGGTGAACACCGGACGGCCCTGCCGGTCGAGGCCGAGCACGTAGGTGTAGTCGAACGGCTTCCACTCGGCCTCACCGATGTAGCGCGCCTGGCGGAACTCGTAGCGCCGGTCGCCGGCCGTGGCCACGATCGTGGCACGGTCCTCCGCGTAGCCGACCGTCCGATAGTCCGTCACCGCGCCCGCAGCCAAGGACCCGAACTCCGCGCCTGCGCCCGTGCGGGGCACCAACCGGACGCCGTCGAGGGCGAGACCGGTGTCGTTGCGGATCCGGCAGCGGTACTCGCGAGCCCCTCGGGCGGTCGTGCCCGGATCGGCGGGGACGATCCCGCCGACCGCCGACGTCACCGGTGCCTGCGGCGCTGGACGCGTGCCGCCCGATCGTGCCGAGCACACCAGCAGCGCCAACCCGCCCACCAGGGCGAACGCCAAGACGGCCGCGAGCCAGCGCGGCACCGGCCTGCCCGTCCGCTCCATACCGGTAACAGTCGCGACACCCGCGGTTCGTTGCAGGAACCCGCCATAACGGCCCCCTGAGCCTGACGCCCGCCATAACGCTCCCTGAGCCTGACGAAGGGCGATCACCAGCGCTTCGGCACGAAAGCCCCGCGGGCTCAGTACGGTAATCCCGTGGACGCACCCTGGATCAGGCACTACCAGCCGGGGGTTCCGGCGCAGATCGAACTGCCCACCGAGTCGCTGGTGGCGCTCTATGAACGGTCCGTCGCCGAGGCCGGCAACGCCGTGGCGACCGAGTTCTTCGGCCGCACCACCACCTATGCCGAGCTGGGCGACCAGATCGCCCGCGCCGCGGAGGGCCTGCGCCGCCTCGGCGTCCAGGCCGGCGATCGGGTGGCGATCGTCCTGCCCAACTGCCCGCAGCACATCGTGGCCTTCTACGCCGTGCTGCGGCTGGGCGCCGTTGTCGTGGAGCACAACCCGCTGTACACCGAGCGCGAGTTGCGCCACCTGTTCGAGGACCACGCCGCGCGCGTGGCGATCTGCTGGGACGCGGCCGTCGGCAGGCTGCGCGCGATCCCCGGCGACGCCCGTCCCGACCACATTGTGTCGGTGAACCTGCTGAAGGCGTTCCCGACGATCAAGCGCCTCGCCCTGAGCCTGCCGGTGAAGAAGCTGCGGGAGACCCGTGACCGGCTCACCCAGCCCGCGCCGGGCACGCTGCCCTGGGAGAAGCTGCTGGGGGCTCCGCGGCTGGACGCGTCCCATCCGAAGCCCGGCGTGCACGACCTGGCGGTGATCCAGTACACGTCCGGCACCACCGGCGTCCCCAAGGGCGCGATGCTGTCGCACTTCAACCTGTTCAGCAACGCCCGCCAGGGCGAGGCGTGGATGCACGGCGCGCAGTACCGCAAGGAGGTCTTCTACGCGATCCTGCCGATGTTCCACGCGTTCGGCATGACGCTGTTCCTGACCTACGGCATCCTCAAGCAGGGCCGGCTGGTGCTGTTCCCCGCCTTCGACGTCGACCTGGTGCTGGACGCGGCGAAGAAATCGCCGCCCACCGTCTACTGTGCGGTGCCGCCGATCTACGAGAAGACCGCCACCCGGGCCACCGAGCGCGGCATCTCGCTGCGGTCGGCCAAGTACTGCATCTCCGGCGCGATGAACCTTCCCGACTCGGTGGTCGAGTTGTGGGAGAGCGTCTCCAGTGGGCTGCTCGTCGAGGGCTACGGGATGACCGAGGCGTCCCCGGTGTGCCTGGGCAACCCCTTCCACCCGTCCCGCCGGACGGGGACGATCGGCATCCCCTTCCCGAGCACGTACATGCGGGTGGTCGACCCCGACGATCCGACGCGCGAGGTCGCCCAGGGGGAGCGCGGTGAGCTGCTGATCAAGGGGCCGCAGGTGTTCAGCGGCTACTGGAACAACGCCGAGGAGACCGCGAAGGCCCTGCTGCCGGACGGCTGGCTGCGCACCGGCGACGTGGTCACGGTGGACGCGGACGGCTTCACCACCATCGTCGACCGGGTGAAGGAACTCATCATCACCGGCGGCTTCAACGTGTCCCCGTCCGAGGTGGAGAACGTGCTGCGCGGCCATCCGGACCTCAGCGACGCGGCCGTCATCGGCGTCCCGGCACCGAGCGGCGGCGAGAAGGTGGTCGCGGTCGTCCTGCTCCGGCCGGGCGCGACCCTGGACGAGCCCGCGCTGCGCGACTACTGCAGGGAGCGGCTGTCCGGCTACAAGGTGCCGCGCGAGATCGTCGCGATCAACGACCTGCCGCGCTCGATGCTGGGCAAGGTGCTGCGCAAGCAGGTCCGGGAGCAGTTCCTGGCCGACCATGCCTGAACGGAAATGGGACCTGTCCCCGTTAAGCCGCCAGCCTTAACGGGGACAGGTCCCATTTCCGTTCAGCGGGCTTCTTCGAAGTCCTCGACCAGGACGGCGTCCGGACGGCGGTTGCGCCAGGGCATGACGTCCCAGCCGGACTGGCGCACCACGTACGCCACGGCGACCGCGACAGCGAGGCCGCACATGATACCGCCGATCGCGACCGTCCAGCGGGGGCCCCAGACGTCGCCCACCCAGCCGATCACCGGCGCGCCCAGCGGCGTCCCGCCGAGGAAGATCGCCTGGTAGAGCGCCATCACGCGCCCCCGCATCACCGGCGTGGTCGACAACTGCACGGACGCGTTCGCGGCCGTCATCACCGTCAGGGACGTGAACCCGGCCGGCACCAGCAGCACCGCGTACCACAGGTAGCCCGGCGCCACCGCGAGCAGCAGACACGACACCGCGAACGCCGCCAGCGCGGCCATGATCAGCCGCAGCCGCAGCTCCGTCCGGCGCGCTGCGATCAGACCTGCGGCCAGCGAGCCGCACGCCATGATCGAGCTGAGCACGCCGTACGAGTCGGCACCCACATGGAAGACGGACGTGGCCATCAGCGCGTTCGTGATCTGGAAGTTGAGCCCGAACGTGCCCAGCATGAACACCAGGAACATCAGCAGCATGATGTCCGGACGCGACTTCACATAGCGCAGCCCGGCCATGATCGACCCCTTCGCCTTGGCGCGGGGGGACGGCGTGAGTTCGGCCTCGTTCATCATCGCCAGCGCGACGAGGACGGCGATGAAGCTGAACCCGTTGAACAGCAGGGCCGGACCCACGCCCCACCATGCGATGCTCAGCCCGGCCACGGCCGGACCCACCAGGCGCGCGGCGTGGAAGCTGGTGGTGTTCAGGCCCACGGCGTTCGGGATCAGCTGCTCCGGCACCATCTCGGGCGCCATCGCCTGCCGCGCCGGGCCGTCGAACGCCGCGGCGACACCCTGCAACGTGGCCAGCAGGTAGACGTGCCACAGCTGGACGACGCCGCCGAGAACGAGGCCGGCGAGGGTCAGCCCGGTGACGGCCATCGCGGCCTGGGTGACCATCAGCACCTTGCGCTTGGAGAACCGGTCGGCGAGCGAGCCGGCGTACGGTGCCAGCACCGCGACCGGCAGGAACTGCAGAGCCGTGGTGAGCCCGAGCGCGACGGCCGAGTTCGCGGTGAGCACGGTGAGCACCAGCCAGTCCTGGGCGATCCGGGCCATCCAGGTGCCGATGTTGGAGATGAAGCCGCCCGTCCAGAACAGCCGATAGTTGCGGATCCCGAACGAGGAGAACATCGGCACCCGCTCCGCGGTCGTCGCGCTCATCTCCCCACCACCCGGTTCAGCAGTTCCGTCGCGTTCTTCAACAGCTTCAACTCCTCCTTCGTCAGTCCCTCGAGCTGGTGCACCATCCAGTCGTCGCGCGCCCTGCGGATCCGCGCGAGCGTCTCGCGTCCGGCATCCGTGAGCCGCAGCACCTTCGACCGTCCGTCGCTCGGGTGGTCCTCGCGCGCCACCAGCCCCCGCTCCACAAGGCAGTTCGTCGTCTTCGTCATGCTCGGCGGCGCCACTCGCTCGATCTCGGCGAGCTCGCCGGGAGTGAGCGGACGGTCGGCCAGGTGCGCGAGCGCGCTCGCCAGATGCGGCGCCAGCTCGGACGTGGACTCGTACCGGACGCGGCGACTGACCCGCTGACACGCGATCCGTAGGTCGTTCGCGGTCGTCAACAGAGCTTCGTTCGGCATGATACTTAGCTTAACTCATTAGCTGAGCTAAGTATTCCGGATGGACGGAACACCCCCACCAGCCGTCCCGGACCGGCCTGCCCAGAACGCCGAACGCCACCGTTCCGGTCATCCGCTCCAGCCAGGGCTGGAGCGTTTGGCAGAAACGGTGGCGTTCGATACTCGGGCGCCCCCTACAGCGCTCGTGCCCAGGCCAGGAGCCCGGGGTCGGCCAGGGAGCCGAAGACCAGATCGGCGGGGAAGCCGTCGGGTTCGAGGCTCGGGACGCCGATCACGGTCATCCCGGCGGCGCGGGCCGAGGTGAGGCCGGTGATCGTGTCCTCGAACGCGACGCTGGCGGACGGGTCCACGCCCAGCCGCGCGCACGCGGTGAGGTAGAGATCGGGAGCCGGCTTGCCGTGCACCACCTCGTCCGCGGCCACCACGGCATCGGGGACGCCGGCCAGCCCCGCCCGGGCGAGCGACAGGTCGACCAGGCGCCGCGGCGAGTTGCTGGCCACCGCGATCGGCACCCTGCCGGCGAGCGCACGCACCAGCTCCACCGCGCCCGGCATCGGCTCGGCCTGCGCCGCGATCACGTCCGCCACCATGCCCAGGACATACTCGGTGATCGCGTCCTCGCTCCCCACCTCGCCGAAGATCTCCGCCATCAACGCGGACGTGGCCGGCACGCTCAGCCCGATGAACCGGGCCTTCTCCCGCGGACCGTACGGCAGCCCGCGCGAGGCGAACACCGCCGTCTCGCCGACCGTCCAGCACGGCTCGGTGTCCACCAGCAGGCCGTCGCAGTCGAAGACGATGCCGGTGGGACGCAGGTTCGCTAGGAGGGTTAGGTCGGCGACGGCCCTTCGTGACGCGGAGGCCTCGTTCCTCGGCGTCCGCTCCTCGGGGGCCGTTGTGCGAGATTCAGCCATTGGCGGTCCGCCCCGCCCACCAGTCCAGGAGCTCGCGCTTCGCCCGTTCCTCGCCGAGGGGGCCGTCCTCCATGCGCCGTTCGAGCAGGAACTTGTAGGCCTGGCCGACCTCGCGGCCTTCGGGAATGCCGAGCAGCGCCATGATCTGCGTGCCGTCGAGGTCGGGACGGATCGCGTCCAGCTCCTCCTGGGCGGCGAGTTCGTCGATCCGCCACTCCAGCTCCTCGTACGCGCGGCGCAGCGACTGGGCCTTGCGGACATTGCGGGTGGTGCAGTCCGAACGGGTGAGGATGTGCAGCCGCTCCAGTTGGTCGCCGGCGTCGCGGACGTAGCGGCGGACCGCAGCGTCCGTCCACTCCCCGTCGGAGTAGCCGTGGAAGCGCAGGTGCAACTCGACCAGCTTCGCCACCGCCTTCGTCTCCTCCGACGAGAACTTCAGTGCCTGCATGCGCTTGGTGGTCAGCTTCGCCCCGACCACGTCGTGGTGGTGGAACGACACCTTGCCGCCCGGCTCGAACCGCCGGGTCTTCGGCTTGCCGACGTCGTGGAAGATCGCCGCCAGCCGGTTGACGATGTCGGGCGCGTGGCCACGGGACTTCTCCAGCTCGATCGCCTGGTCGAGCACCGTCAGGGTGTGCTCGTAGACGTCCTTGTGCCGGTTGTGCTCGTCGCGTTCCATCCGCAGCGCGGACAGCTCGGGCAGCACGATGTCGGCCAGCCCGGTCTGCACCAGCAGATTCAGTCCCGGACGGGGGTTGTCGGTCAGCAGCAGCTTCACCAGTTCGTCGCGGATCCGCTCGGCCGAGACGATCGTGATCCGGGAGGCCATCGCCGTCATCGCGGACACGACGTCCGCGTCCGGCTCGAACCCGAGTTGGGACGTGAACCGAGCGGCCCGCAGCATCCGCAGCGGGTCGTCGGAGAAGGACAGCTCCGCAGCAGCAGGCGTCCGGATCACCCGGGCGACCAGGTCACCCAGCCCACCGAACGGATCCAGCAGTTCCCCGTCGAGAGTCCGCAGCGCCATCGCGTTCACGGTGAAGTCCCGCCGCACCAGATCACCGCCGAGATGGTCGCCGAAGACCACCTCGGGCTTCCGGGTGTGGTCGGCGTAGCTGTCCGCACGGAAGGTGGTGATCTCCACCAGCCAGTCCCTGCCGTCGTCCTCGGTGACCCGGCAGGCGATCGTGCCGAAGGCCCGGCCCACGTCCCACACCGCGCGGGTCACCGTCCGCACGAGCGCCTCGATCTCGTCGGGACGGGCGGAGGTCGTGTAGTCGAGGTCGTTGCCGAGCTCGCCCAGCAGCGCGTCCCGGACCGATCCGCCGACCAGGTACAGCTCGTGGCCCGCGGCCTCGAACCGCCGCGCCAGCTTGCGCACCTTGGGTCCGGCCGCCAGCACGCTCGCCAGGGCGGCGCGCTGCTCGTCGGTCAGGCTGGGCACGACCGAGCAGTCTACCGGGGAGCGAATGGGACATTTCGCACGCCAGACTGCCGTGAAACGGTTCACTCACAAACCGAGCTCACCCAGAGGGCGAATTGTCCCGAAACATCCGGGGCGGGCTCACCCGGTCGACCCGCGGTCCAGCGGCATCGGGTGGCGCGACCGTGGCCTCGCCGCCGTCCCCGTACCATGGGACGGTGACTCGCGGCGGTTCGAACGGCAGGCGTCGGGCCGTCGTCTACGCGCTGGCCCTCGCGACCGTCGTTCTCGGCCTCGGCGTGCAGACCCCGTCCGCGGCGGCGGCGACCGAACTGCAACTCAACTTCACGATGACCTCGCTGAAGACCACCGGCTACGACCCGGACGACCGCGTCACGCTCGAAGGCACCGTCACCAACACCGGCAGCACCCCCGCCTACGGCGTCCAGGTGATCCTGTGGCGCTCGCGCGATCCCATCCAGAGCCTGACCACCCTGCGGCAGGCGACCACGAACAACATCCTCGGCTCCCGGCTGCCGATCAGCGCCGACCACTACGTGGTGGTCAGCGCGTCCACGCAACCGTTCGCGCCCGGCCAGGCCGAGGTGGTCACCCTGCGCGCCACCATGGCCGAGCTCGGCTTCGACACCAGGGGCGCGGCGTTCGCGCTCGGTGCCGATCTGATCGCCAGCGCGACCGCGGACAACGCGACCGACTACCCGACGGTCGCGCAGCTGCGCACCTTCCTCCCCGTCCCGGGAAAGAAGAAGGTGCCGGTCACCTCGATCGTGCTGTTGTCCGCGCCACCGACCAAGCTCGTCGACAACCTCTTCCGGGACGACTCGCTCGCCGCCGAGCTCACCGGGCGCCTGTCCAGCCTGCTGTACACCGCCGCCCAGCCGGGGATGAGCTGGCTGATCGACCCGGCCCTGCTGGACGCCGTGCGCGACATGGCGGACGGCTACGAGGTCGTCGGCGCGGACGCCAACTCCACGTCCGGTGGCCAGGCGGCGGCCCGGGCCTGGCTGGAGCGGTTCGGCCACCTCGACCACGACACCGGTGGTCGCACGCTGTTCGCCAATCCCGACCTCGACGGCGCCCGGGTCGCCGGCGACACCCTCGTGGTGAGCCGTTCGGAGCGGGCCGCAGCCACCGTCGACGGTCTGGACGACCTGCCGCTGGTCGTCGTGCCGGCCGGCGGTGTCCTCACCGCGGCCAGCTACGACTTCCTCTCCGGCAGCGGTGCCGACTTCGTGGTGGCGACCAACACCGTCGCCGCCGGCGCGCTGCAGGCCGGCGCGGGGGACCGTCCGCTCGTGCTGGGGGCATCGGCCGCCGTCCCGGCGGCGGCCGAGACACCGTCCAACCTGGGCCGCCAGCTGGCCCTCGCCGCAGCCGCGGTCGCGGGCTCCCGCGGCGAGGTCCGGCTGCTGGACACCCTCGCGGACATCGAGCAGGACTCCGCCGCGATGCCCGGCTGGCTGGTCCGCCGTGACCTGGAAGCCCTACGGGACAGCTCGCCGACCTCGAGCAGAGTGAGCCTGGCGGCCACGAAGCCGGCGCGGCTCAGCGCCGCGCAGTTCGAGCGGCTGCACCGGCTGGAGAGCGACTTCACCGCCCACGCCGAGCTGGCGCCCGAGTCCAGCCTCACCGCACAGTCCGACGCCGCCGTGTCCCGCGCGGCCGCGTCCGCATGGGTGGGGGACGCGGCCGGTTTCGACCAGCAGCTCGCCGGCGTCGCCAAGCTCGTGGGCATGCCGGAGGTCGGGCGCTCGGTGGTGTTGGACGCGAGCCCGCGGTTCGTGATGTCGTCGCGGGCCAACCAGTTCCCGGTGACGGTGACGAACAACCTGGCCGAACCCGTCCAGGTGAAGGTCGTGGTCACCACGGACAACCCGCAGCGGCTGACCGTGCCGCCGTCCGAGGTGATCACCGTGGCGCCGAACCAGGGCGTCACCGTGAACATCCGGCTCGAGGCCACCGCCAACGGGGTGGTCGCCGCGCGCGCGTACCTGGCCACGAAGAGCGGCCACCGGGTGTCGCCCGACACTCCGATCACCGTCGAGATCACCGACATCGGCGTCGTCGCCTGGATCATCGTCGGGGTCTCCGGCCTGGTGCTCGTCGGCGCCACGGCGTGGCGGATCCGGCAGGTGCGCCGCCGCACCGAGCCACGGCCGGCGAGAGAGGTCACCGAATGACGCAGCCCCAGGCCAGCGGGCACCGGCTGATCAACGCGACCGCGATCATGGCGTCCGGCACGATGGTGTCGCGCATCCTCGGTCTCGTCCGGGCCATGCTGATCGCCTTCGTGCTCGGCAACGGCACCCGCCAGGTGGAGGCGTTCAACTTCGCCAACACGGTGCCGACCACGCTCTACCTGCTGCTGGCCGGCGGCACGCTGAACAACGTCCTCGTCCCGCAGATCGTCCGCGCGGTGACCCACGACGAGGACGGTGGCAAGGCGTTCGTCGACCGGATCATCACCGGCTTCGTGATGATCCTCGGCGTCGTCACCCTCGCCGTCACCGTGGCCACGCCGTTGGTGATGAGTGTGTTCGTCCGGGCGTGGACCACCCCGGAGATGGCCGACCACTGGCGCTCGCTGGTGCTGATGAGCTACATCTGCATGCCGCAGCTCTTCTTCTACGGCGTGTTCTTCCTGATCGGGCAGGTGCTGAACGCCCGCGACCGGTTCGGCCCGATGATGTGGGCGCCGATCGCCAACAACGTGGTCTCGATCGGCGTGTTCGGCCTGTACCTGTGGATCTGGGGCAACCAGACCGCACTGTCCGGGGATCCCTTCACCGACCAGCAGGCCTGGCTGCTGGCTCTCGGCTCGACCCTCGGGATCGTCGTCCAGACCGCCGCGCTGCTGCCCTTCCTGAAGAAGGCGGGCTTCAGCTACCGGCCACGGTTCGACCTGAAGGGGACGGGGCTGGGCCGCACCTTCCACGTCGCGAAGTGGATGGTCGGCTACGTGGGCCTGACCACGCTCGTCCAGCTGCTGGTGGCCAACCTCGCCTCCGGCGCCACGGCCACCGGCGAGGCCACCAGCGGCGCCGGCTGGACGGTCTACCAGAACGCCTACCTGATCTGGATCCTGCCGCACTCGCTGCTGACGGTGTCGCTGGCCACGGCGATGCTGCCGAGCGCTTCCCGCTACGCGGTGGCCGGCAACCGGGCCGGCGTCGCCGCGGAGACCACCCACGCGCTGCGCCTGGCGACCACCTTCCTGCTGCCGGCGAGCGTCGGCCTGCTCGTCCTGGCCGACCCGATCACCCGGCTCGCCTTCGGCAACGGCACCGGCGCCCACGACTACGTGTTCATCGCCTGGGCACTGATGGCGTTCGCCGTCGGCCTGGTGCCGTTCACGATCCAGTACCTGTACCTGCGGGCGTTCTTCGCGATGGACAACACCCGCACGCCGTTCATGCTGCAGCTGTGGATCAGCGGCGCCAACGCGGCGTTCGCGCTGGCGCTCGCCCTGCCGTGGGACGACCAGCACACCGTCGCCATGCGCCTCGCCCTCGCGTACAGCCTGTCCTACATCGTCGGAGTCGGCGTCACCCACTGGTCGCTGCGCCGCCGGCTGCCGGAGCTGCCCGGACGGGAGACGCTGCGCCACCTGGCCCGGCTGCTGATCGCGACCGTGCCCGCCGCCGCGTTGGCGTGGGTGATCACGTGGTGGTTCGAGCGCTATCCCAGCCTGCTGCTGCGGGTGCTGGGCCTCGCCCTCGCCGGCGCCGTGGCCGTGCTCGGGTTCTTCTTCACGGCCAAGCGGCTGGGCATCCCGGAGACCACGTCGCTGCTGCAGCAACTGCGGCGCGGCAAGGGCGACGACGGCCAGGCGGACGCCGCGGAGGCGATCGGCGACCAGGCCGACAAGGAGGACCACCGGGCCGCCGAGGCCGAACCGCTGCCGGACCCGGACGGCGTCGGCGTCTTCGTGCCGGTGGCGCCGGCGGCCGCACCCCCGTCCGATCTCGTCGAGTTCCCGATGCCGCCCATCGCCGGAACTCCGGAGGCCACGGCCGCCGCCGACGGCCGGCTGCTGGGCGAGCGCTACCGGCTGGCGGAGCGTCTGGTCGTCCGGGGCCGGACGGAGACCTGGCGCGCGGACGACATCGTCCTCGGCCGTCCGGTGCTCGTGCACCTGCTCGATCCGGCCGACCCCACCACGCCGGACGCACTGCAGGCCTCCCGGGAAGCCGCCCTCGCCACGGACGCGCGGTTCCTGCGGGTGCTGGACGTGGTCGCGGCCGAACCGGGGACAGGTCCCTATCTGGTCTACGAGTACGCGGCGGGCCAGACCCTGGAGAAAGTGCTGCGCGGTGGTCCGCTGACCGGGGTGGAGGCCGCCTGGATCGTGCGCGAGGTGGCCGATGCGCTGATCGCCCTGCACGCCCAGGAGCACTACCACCGCCACCTCAGTCCGGCGACCGTGCTCGTCACCGCGTCCGGCAACGTGAAGGTTCTCGGCAACGCCCTCAACGAGGCGGCCCAGCCGACCTCGAACCACCTCAACGGCGAGGCAACGGACGTGCGCGCGCTGGGCCAGCTGCTCTACGCCTGCCTGGCCGCCCGCTGGCCCGGCGGCGACCGCTTCGGCCTGCCCGCCGCACCGGTCGTGGACGGGCACTGGGTGCTGCCCAGCCAGGTCCGGAACGGCATCGCCCCCGCTGTCGACCACGTGGTGGACCGGGTGCTCTCGCCCGTCCCGCGCGGCCACGCGTCCCGGCTGACCACCGCCCAGGACGTCACCACCCAGCTCTCGCTCGTCCTTGGCCCGATGGGTGCTGCCCACGACCTGCAGGCGCGGCTGCACCCGGGCACCGGGCCGGACGCCGGCGACGCTCCCGCCGTCCCGGTCTCCTCTGTCGCCCCGCCCGTGCCGACGCCGGCGTCCACCCGGTTCCAGGCGTCGGAACGGCTCAGCAGCCCGCAGACTCCCGCGGAGGAGACCGCGCCGTTCGTGGACGAGGCGCTGAGCCGGGGCGAGTCGTTCACACCCGTGCCGCCGCCCGCCAGCCCTGCGCCGCGGGAGGACGCGCGGACGGAGGCCCGCCCGGCCAGGAGGTCGCGCCAACTGCCGCTGTTGCTCGGCGCTGTCGCCGTGATGCTGGCCGTCGGCATCGTCGCGGCATTCGCACTGACCAGCAGCCCACCCACCGCACCGGTGGCCGCCGTGGGCCCGCTCACCGTGGCCAAGGTGACCGACTTCGATCCCAAGGCGGACGGCGGCAGCGGTGCCGAGAGCGCGAAGCAGGCGGCGTTCGTCATCGACGGCGACCCGAAGACGGTCTGGCGCACCGAGCGCTACCGCACCCTGCCCACCCTCGGCGGTCTGAAGCCCGGCGTCGGCCTGGTGCTCGACCTGGGCGCCACCCGCACGGTGACCGCGGTGGCCGTGACGCTCACCGGCACGGGCACCGATCTGGACCTGCGCGTGCCGGCCAAGACCGCCTCGTCGGCGCCGATGAAGTCCGTGCAGCAGTGGCGCCGGGTGGCCGGGGCCACAGCCGCCACCGACACCGTGGCCATCGAGCTCGCCGCGCCGGAGCAGACACAGTTCGTCCTCGTCTACCTCACCTCCCTTCCGCCCGCCGCCGACGGGTTCTTCCGCGGCGGCATCACCGAGGTCGTCGTCTCCGGCCGCTAAGCCCGTCGCCAGTCCTCGACCCGCACCCCCACGCCCGTCGAACCGCTCGCCCCCGCCAACCGCTCGCCACCCCCGCCAACCGCTCGTCGAGCCTGTCGAGACGCCGCAACGGCCTCGACAAGCTCGACCAGCGATAGGCCCGCACCGTGCCCCTCCCCCAACCGCTGGCACGGTCTCGTCCCGGAGATTCGGCGCAAGGACGCGGAATTCGGCTCGATGTCCTACGCTGGGGGCACGGTTTCGCAAATGCCTCGGGGGGAGCATGCTGAATCGGCGCTGGGGGGCGCTACTCGGAGGGGTCGCGGGGGTTCTGTTCATACCTCAAGCGACGCTGTTGCCTGCCTCGGCTGTGGAGCCCACACCATCCCCGACCACCCCGGTCGCTACGGCCCCGCGGGCCGCCGATGGCCGCACCGAGTACATCGTCGGGTTCCGGTCGGCGAGCACGCCGTCGGTCCGCGCTGCCACCAACGCCGTCCTCGGCACCCGCGTCCAACGGCAGCTGAGCGTGTTCCCCGGGATGGTGGCCCGGCTGACGACGAAGGAGCGAGACCGCCTGGCGGCCGATCCGGTCGTCGCCTGGGTCGAGCCCAACACGCCCGTCCATGCCAGCGCGACCCAGCCCAACCCGCCGTGGGGCCTGGACCGCATCGACCAGGCGAGTCTGCCGCTCAACGACAGCTACACCGTGTCCCGGGACGGCTCGGGCGTGAAGGAGTACGTCCTCGACACCGGTATCGACGCCACCAATGCCGACGTCGGAGGCCGCGTGGACGCCGGCACGTCCTTCGTCAGGGACGAGCACGGCACCACGGACTGCAACGGCCACGGCACCGAGGTCGCCAGCACGATCGGCGGCACGAAGTACGGCGTGGCCAAGGGCGTCACGCTCGTCCCGGTGCGGGTGCTCGACTGCGCCGGGAACGGCACGTCCGCCGAAGTGGTGGCGGCGCTCGACTGGGTGGCCAAGGACCACCACAAGGGCAACCCGGCGGTCGCGAACCTCAGCCTTTCCGGCCCCTTCAACAAGGCGACGAACGACGCCGTGCAGCGCCTGGTGGACGACGGCGTCACGGTCGTGGTCGCCGCCGGCAACGACGACGAGGACGCCTGCATGTACTCGCCGGCGTCCGCTCCCCGCGCGCTGACGGTGGGCGCGACCGATTCTGCGGACCAGCGGGCGTACTTCTCCAACAAGGGCACCTGCGTCGACCTGTATGCGCCCGGCGTCGATGTGCCGTCCGCCGTGGGTCCCGGCATCGGGGTCGCCACATCGTCCGGCACCTCGGTGGCCACCCCGCACGTCTCTGGGGTGGCGGCGCTGATCCTCGCGACGCACCCGAGCTGGAGCCCGGCGAAGGTGTCCGACCGGGTGCTGCAGTTGAGCCTCAGCGGCGCCGTCGGCGCCAATCCCGCCGGCACGCCCAACCGGCTGCTGAACATCGCACCCACGGTCACGGCGGTCGACCCGGCCGAGGGTTCGACCGCCGGCTCGCGCACGCTGACGCTGACCGGTGAGCGGTTCCGCGGGGTGACCGCTGTGCTGTTCGACGGGGTGCCGGGCAGTCGGCTGAAGGTACGCTCGTCCACCCGGCTGACGGTGGCCACGCCGAAGCACGAGCGGGGTCCGGTGGCCGTGACCGTGGTCACGGAACTCAGCAGCGCGACCTGGGAGCGCAGGTTCACCTACCAGGAGAGGCCGGTGGTCTCCTCGGTCTCACCGTCGGCGGGACCGACCGGCGGGGGCACCACCGTCAGGATCCAGGGCACTCACTTCCTGGAGGCAGTGGGGGTGACGTTCGGCCGGCGCGCCGCGACGTCGTTCAAGATCCTGTCGGACACCGAGATCGAGGCGATCGTCCCGCGTGGACGCAGCGGCACGGTGGACGTCCGGGTCGCGGTCGCGTCCACGACGTCGGCCGCGGCGAAGGCCGGCCGGTTCCGCTACGGCTCGCCGGCGAAGGTCAAGAAGATCTCCGCGACCAAGGGGCTCACCATCGGGGGCACCCGGGTCACTCTGACCGGTTCGTCCTTCTCCACGGCCAGCACTGTGTTGTTCGACGGGGTGCCCGGCACCGGACTGAAGGTGAAGTCGTCGAAGAAGCTGACCGTCACCGTGCCCGCGCATGACGTGGGCGACGCGGACGTGCAGGTCGTCAACCGCTACGGCACGTCGACGGCGGGACGACGGGCGGTCCTGTTCAGCTATGTCTCCGCCCCTGCTCCCGTCGTGGCGCGCGTCGCGCCGGTGGCGGGCTACACCGTCGGGGGCGCCACCGTCACGATCACCGGGACGAACTTCCACGGTGTGACCGCGGTCGCTTTCGGCAGCAAAGCGGCGACAATCGTCTCGGCGTCCCCCACCCGGCTCGTCGTGGTCGCGCCCGCGCACCCGGTCGGGACGGCCACCGTCCAGGTCACGGGAGCCTACGGCACGTCCGAGGCGGCCGCCGGAGCCGGCTACACCTACGCCGAGACCCCGGCGCCGACCGTGACGAAGGTCTCCCCCGACTCAGGCAGTGCCGCCGGCGGCACCCACGTGACGATCACCGGGACGAACTTCCGGTGTATCGACTCGGTCACCTTCGACGACGTACCCGGCACGAAGGTCGAGGTGCTCTCGACCACCAAGCTCCGCGTCACCACCCCCGCCCACGCCGCCGGCACCGTTACCGTTCAGGTCGTGGTGAACCCCTACATCGCGTCCGCTCCGTCCACGACGGCCCGCTTCACCTACACCTGAACAATAAGGGGACGGTTCCTTTACCGTTCACCTGCAAACCCACCACCCGCTCCCTGAGCCTGACGAAGGGCCCTCTATCGGAGCGGTCCGCAGCTCAGAGGTAAAGCCAGGCCAGCACGAGCCCGATGACGATCAGCCCGGACGCGCCCAGGATCAGCGACCATCGATTGGTCTGGCGGCGCAGCTGCTCCGCGGCCTCGGGATCGGTCAGCTCCACCGCGCGCCTCCTGCGCTGGAGAGCCCACGATCCGATGCCGACCACGAGGATGGTGATCATGCTCCCGATCACCGACGGCCAGAACACGGTGCCGTCAGCAACTTGCCTGACGACCACCCAGACGTAGGCGACGGCACCTG
Source organism: Propionicimonas sp. (assembly GCF_029975155.1). Taxonomy (GTDB): domain Bacteria; phylum Actinomycetota; class Actinomycetes; order Propionibacteriales; family Propionibacteriaceae; genus Propionicimonas. The sequence goes on from NZ_JARKPQ010000200.1 coordinate 26,451, forward strand.
CGGCGATGAGCACGGCGATGACCACGTTTCCCGGCCGCACCAGTCGCGACCCTGACTGCTCACTCATGGCCGAACCTCCTCGCTCCTACTTGCGGCAATCATCGTCGGATGCGCGTCTGAAGGTGCGCGTTGCTCAGGAACTGCCGGCAACCAGGAATATCGACAGGCCGACAAGCGCCAGCCCTGCCGCGCCCACGCCGAGCGCCCACCGCATCGTTGTCGGACGGGCCCCAGCCCGTTGGGTCATCAACACTGCCACGCCGGCGATCGCGCCGGTCGCCAACGGCAGGAGCAGCCACGGCCACCAAGGCTCCCCCCGCGAGACTTTGCTCCCGATAGTGAGACCGACGAAAACCACCGCGACCACAGCAGCCGCCCCGATGAACGCGGCGGCCTTGGCGTTGCTCCTCCGGTCTGGTTCAGCCATTACGCAGCCCCAAGTCGGCGCGAGAGCTCCGTGGCCGGTTCCGAAGTCTCAGCGGAAGAGGGTGATGGAACGTCCACGCAGGCGTCCTCGAAATCGATGAATTGCTGCTGCAAGTATGCCATCAGCCCGCTACAGGCGCTGGCGGCGATGTAGCCCCCTGGGATGGCCATCGGCCCTGTCGGGGACATCCCCAAACCAACCGCAGCGCCGAACGCCACACATATCATCTCTGACCCGACCCAGAAGGACCAGAAGGAAACCCAACCCTGCCAGCAAGTGATGGTGCGCGGAAAGACCTCTTCAACCGCAGCGGACGCTGATGTCACGTTGGAAACCAGGATGACCTTGGGACGGCTCGCGGTACCTGTGACCACGAAGTGCTTGCCCTTCGTCATCTTCACCAGCTTGTTGGCCCCCTTCTGGGTGACCACCGCGGCAAAGAACTCGATATACAACTTCTGGTGCCGGTAGGTCGCCTTGTCAATGATCGAGATCAAGGCGGAGGACTTCTTCAGGGTCTTCAGGCGCTTCTTGAATGCCGCCTTGTTCTTCTTCTTAACCTGTTTGATCACGGACGTCATCGACTTACCCTTCGCCTTGGCGAGGGGGACGCCCGTGGCGGAGGCACGTGTCAGCGCGAGCGCAGCAGATGCCTTCAGTTCTGGAGCAGCCGTCGAGGATGAGGGGTGGCCGACCGCGAGAACCACTGCTACTACCGACGAAATCAGAATCCGGCTGAATCGTGACGAGAACATACTCCTCCAGTCTCCTGAGCGTGCGTGCTGGGTGGAACCCCGGGGTGGGACCCGATCCTGTGATGGACCACACCTATCGTCACATCAAAAGAGACCTATCGTCAATCATCGATTTACCGAGAGGGTGTATGGGACTGTACGAACCTCCAAGCCCGGTCCGGGGAAGGGGCACGGTTCCGCACTCGGTCACCGCACGAGCCGCAGGGGCCGAACAGGGCTGCTCAACAGGCGGCTTCGTCAAGCTCAGCCACCTCGGTAAAACGGCGGCGCCGCCGGGATCGGTGAGCCCGGCGGCGCCGTCGGTCAGGCGTACGTCAGTTCTCGACGTCGTCGTCGACCCAGTCGAAGGTCTTGGTGACGGCCTTCTTCCAGTTGCGGTAGAGGCGGTCGCGCTCGGTCGGGTCGGCCTTCGGCTCCCACCGCTTGTCCTCTGCCCAGTTGTCGATGACGTCCTGCTCGCCCTGCCAGTAACCGGTGGCGATGCCGGCTGCGTAGGCAGCACCCAGAGCCGTCGTCTCGGCCACGACCGGACGCACCACCGGCACGCCGACCTGGTCGGCCTGGAACTGCATCAGCAGCTCGTTCTGGGTCATCCCGCCGTCGACCTTCAGCTCCGCCAGCTTCACGCCGGAGTCGGCCTCCATGGCGTCCAGCACCTCGCGGGTCTGGAAGGCCGTGGCCTCCAGGACCGCGCGGGCGATGTGGCCACGGTTGACGAACCGGGTCAGGCCGACGATCGCGCCACGGGCGCTCGACTTCCAGTACGGAGCGAACAGGCCCGAGAAGGCCGGCACGAAGTAGGCGCCACCGTTGTCCTCGACGGACGCGGCGAGCTCCTCGATCTCCGGGGCGGAGGAGAACATCTTCAGGTTGTCGCGCAGCCACTGCACCAGGGCGCCGGTGATCGCGATCGAACCCTCGAGCGCGTAGATCGGCTTGGCGTCACCGATCTTGTAGCACACGGTGGTGAGCAGGCCGTTCTTGGAGGGGACGATCTGCTCGCCGGTGTTCATGATCATGAAGCAGCCGGTGCCGTAGGTGTTCTTCGCGTCGCCGACGTTGAACGCCGCCTGGCCGAAGGTGGCGGCCTGCTGGTCGCCCAGGTCGCCGGCGATCGGGATGCCACCGAGCAGGCCCTCTTCGCGGCCATAGCCGTAGACCTCTGCCGACGACTTGATCTCGGGCAGCATGCTCATCGGAATGCCCATGTCGGCAGCGATGTCCGCGTCCCAGCTGAGGGTGTTCAGGTCCATCAGCATGGTCCGGGAGGCGTTGGTCACATCGGTCACGTGCACGCCACCGTTGACTCCACCGGTGAGGTTCCAGATCACCCAGGTGTCCATGTTGCCCATGATCAGCTTGCCGGCCTCGGCGTCCGCCCGGGCGCCTTCGACGTTGTCCAGGACCCACTTCACCTTGGGACCGGAGAAGTACGTCGCGAGCGGCAGGCCGACGCGAGCCTTGTACTTGTCCTGGCCCTCGGCGCCGCCGAGTTCCTCGATGATCTTGGCGGTCCGGGTGTCCTGCCACACGATCGCGTTGTAGACCGGCTCGCCGGTCTCCTTGTTCCACACCAGGGTGGTCTCGCGCTGGTTGGTGACGCCGACAGCATGGATGTTGTCCTTGTTGATGCTGGCCTTCGCCAGGGCTTCGGCGACGACCTCGCGTACGGCGTCCCAGACCTCGATGGCGTTGTGCTCGACCCAGCCGGCGCGCGGGAAGATCTGCTCGTGTTCCTTCTGCCCGACGGAGACGATCCGCCCCTCGTGGTTGAAGACAATCGCCCGGGAGCTGGTCGTTCCCTGGTCAATCGCGAGGATGTACTTGTCCGCCATGGATAATTCCTTCCACGTCATTGTTCGTTGAGGATGATGATTGCTACTACAGAGCGGGTCGGCGGCCACCGGCCCGCTCTTTCCTGCTGAAGTGGGGGCCCGGTTGCCCGGGCCGCCCACCTTTCAGATCACTTGGGCAGCAGGACGCCAGCAGCCAGGCCGGCGAGCACGCCACCGATGATCGGGCCCACCACGGGAACCCAGGAGTACGCCCAGTCGGACGAGCCCTTGTTCGGGATCGGCAGGAAGGCGTGGGCGATCCGGGGGCCGAGGTCACGAGCCGGGTTGATGGCGTAGCCGGTGGGGCCGCCGAGGGAGGTACCGATACCGACCACCAGGAGGCCGACCGGGAGGGCGCCGAGCCAGCCGATGCTGCCAGCGGTGGTGGCGTCGCCCCAGTGCCCGAGGCCCAGGATGAAGATGACCAGCACGAAGGTGCCGATGATCTCGGTGACGGTGTTCCACGCGTAGTTGCGGATCTCGGGACCGGTCGAGAACACGCCCAGCTTGAAGCCGGCCGGAGCGTCCTCATCGAAGTGGTTCTTGTAGGCGAGCCAGCAGAGCACTGCGCCGATGATCGCGCCAACCATCTGGCCGGCGATGTAGACCAGGACCGAGGTGAAGTCCACCGGGACGCCGGCGACGAATTCCTTGGCGCCAGAGGCAACGACGCCGAGCGTCACGGCCGGGTTCAGATGCGCGCCGGACTTGTAGGACACGACGACACCGGCGAAGACGGCGATACCCCATCCCCAGTTGATGTGCAGAGTGCCTGATGCGTGTCCCTTGGTCTTGGACAGGAGGTTGTTCGCCACCACGCCACAACCGAGGAGGACGAGGACGCAAGTGCCGACGACCTCCGAAAGGAAAATAGTGGGAAGCATCGTGATTGCTCACTTTCCGACACCGCTGCCGGTGTCAGTCTGGGCGTCCTTTCACGGGACGCAGGCTGTGTGTTGTCTTGTCAGACCGTGTGGGTACTCAGAACAGTCGCCGTCCGTGGGTGGCGCGCCTCACTCGCCCGTGGGGAGGCGCTGTGCACCAGGCCGGTGAACTGGACGACAGCCGGGCGCTCAACACGCTCGGACTGACTTCACGGTGGCCATCGTTGGCCATCGGAGCCTCATGCAATGTCGCGTCCGCCGAAGCTCGTAGCCACGAACGCGAGGGGTGCCTGTGCCCAGCCGGGTCGGGTTCTTCCACAACGGCCGAGGAACCCTCGATGGAGTGCGCAGGCGCGACCACCGCTGAGAGGTTCATCTGACTCCTTCGTACCCGCTGAACCACAGCGTTCCGGAGCACGGCTTACTGCTCGCTGACCCCGTCCCGCTACGCCTCATCTTGCTAACGCTTGAACGCATGCGCTAGACCTGTGCACGAACGTGCACGGAGAGGGTGCAAGCTTGAACGAGCGCTACGAAGACATGTACCAAGCGGCCTCCCGCTACTACATCCAGGGCGAGACCATGGAGAGCATCGCCCATCAGTTGCGCCTCTCCCGGTCGTCGGTGTCGCGGCTGCTGAAGGATGCGCGCGAGTCCGGTCTGGTCCGGATCAGCCTCGCCGACCACCAGGGTTCGCAGTCGCCGCTCGCGTCCGCGATCAGCCGGCACTTCGGGGTGCGCGTGCACATGGTGTCGGTGCGCGAGAACGCCAACGAGAACGTGCGGTTCGACCAGGTGGCCCGGCTCGCGGGGCGGCTGTTCACCGAGGCCGTCGACGACCACCAGCTGATCGGTGTCGCCTGGGGGGTGACCCTCGCGCACGTGGTCAAGCACCTCGGCCGGCGGCCCCTCGTGGGCTCGACGGTGGTGCAGATCAACGGCGGGGCGAACCAGCGCAGTTCGGGGATTCCGTACATCGGCGAGATCCTGCAGTCGATCGGGGACGCCTTCGACGCGCGGGTCGTGCTGTTCCCCGTCCCCGCGTTCTTCGACTACGCGGCGACCAAGCAGGCGATGTGGCGGGAGCGCTCGGTGCAGAACGTGCTGAAGCTGCACGCGAAGCTCGACCTCGCGGTGTTCGGCGTCGGCTGCCTGGAGGGACGGGTGCCGTCGCACGTCTACACGGCGGGCTACATGGACGCCGCCGACATGCGGCAGCTCGCCGCGGACGGCGTGGTCGGCGACGTCTGCACGGTGCTGCTGCGGGAGGACGGCTCCTACGCCGACATCTCCTACAACGACCGGGCCACCGGGCTCACACCCGCGGAGCTGCAGTTGGTGCCGCGGCGGATCTGCGTCGTCGCCGACCCGTCCCGGGCCCCGGCCGTGATCGGCGCCCTGCGCGCCGGCACCGCCACCGACCTGGTGCTGGACGAGGGGACGGCCCGCGCCGTCCTGGACCGGGCCCGCCTGTAGCCGCCCCGGACCGACCCGTCACAGAAGCTGCCGAAAGTTGCCCGAGCTGGCGAACCTTCGGCAGCTCGGGCGACTTTCGGCAGCTTCTGGGCGGCGAGGGGAGTGGGTGTCGATTTCCCAGGTGTGCAGGACACCGCTGCACGTCTGGGCGACCTTGGGCGCCGATGCTGAAACCCGTCCCCGTCCGTGGTTAGCCTGAACGACAGGAGGCGCATGTGCGCTGCCCGGACGTCGAGGGCGAGTCAGGGGCCGGCGGCGCCCACAGATCTTTCGGGAGGTCTACGTGAGGAAGCTGGCTGTCGACGTCGTGGTCATCGGTGGCGGCTCGACCGGCGCCGGAGTGGTGCGCGACGTCGCGATGCGCGGCTACAGCACCGTGCTGCTGGAGCGGGCCGACCTCGGCCAGGGGACCACCGGACGGTTCCACGGCCTGCTGCACTCCGGCGGACGCTACGTCGTGAGCGACCCGCTGTCCGCGACGGAGTGTGCGCAGGAGAACGCGATCCTGAGCCGGATCCAGGCATCGGCGATCGAGACCACCGGCGGCTACTTCGTCACCGGACCCGACGACGACCCGGCCTTCGCCGACAAGTTCCTTGAGGGCGCGCTGGCGACCGGCGTCCCCGCCCACGAGATCCCCGTCGCCGAGGCGCTGCGCAACGAGCCGCGGCTGAACCCCCGGATCCTGCGCGCCATCGAGGTGCAGGACGGCTCCGTCGACGGCTGGCAGCTGGTCTGGGGGGCGGCCAACTCGGCCAGGGCCTACGGCGCCGAGATCCTGACCTACCACAAGGTCACGAAGATCGACACCGCCGACGGCAAGGTCGCGGCCGTACGCTGCACCGACCTCAAGAACGGCGAGGACATCGTCATCGACTGCTCGTTCGTGCTGAACTGCGCCGGGCCCTGGGCCGGCCAGATCGCGGCGATGGCCGGTGCGCACCCGGTAGACGTGGTCCCCGGCCGCGGCATCATGATCGCGATGAACCATCGCCTGGTGAACCGGGTGGTCAACCGCTGCATCTACCCCGCCGACGGCGACATCCTCGTCCCCGTGCACACGGTGAGCATCATCGGCACCACGGACGTGAAGGTCGACGACCCCGACGACCTGGCGATCGAGCACGACGAGGTGCAGCAGATGCTGGACGCCGGCGAGGTGCTCATCCCGGGCTTCCGGCAGTCCCGGGCCCTGCACGCGTGGGCGGGCGCCCGGCCGCTGATCAAAGACTCCCGCGTGTCCGCCGCCGACACCCGGCACATGAGCCGCGGCATGGCGGTGATCGACCACACCGCGCGGGACGGCCTGGACGGCATGCTGACCATCGGCGGCGGCAAGCTCACCACCTACCGGTTGATGGCCGAGCACATCGTGGACGCGATGTGCGACAAGCTCGGCGAGAAGCGCGCCTGCCGCACCGCGGACGAGGCCATCCCCGGCTCCGAGTCCGGCAAGAACTACCTGGTCACCCATCGGCTGGAGGACCGGGAACACGACCGCCTCGACGACCAGATCGTCTGCGAGTGCGAGCTGATGAGCCGGCGGATGTTCACCAGCGCGCTGGCCGACCAGCCCCAGGGCACCTTCGACGACCTGCGCCGCCAGCTGCGTCTGGGCATGGGTCCTTGTCAGGGCGGATTCTGCTCGATGCGGGCCACCGGCATCGCCCTGGAGAGCGGCCACATCGACCTGGAGCGGGCGACCGGCCTGCTGCGGCTGTTCCTGAAGAACCGCTGGATCGGGTTGTGGCCGATCCTCTACGGCGACCAGGTCCGCCAGACCGCCCTGGACAACTGGATCTTCCAGGGCACGCTCGACGTCGAGCACCTGCCCCGGCCCGAGAGTGAGGTGTCGCTGTGAGCACCGCTGTGAGCCGCGTGATCGTCATCGGCGCCGGCCTGGCCGGGCTCGTCGCCGCCAACCGCCTCGCCGCCGGCGGGGTGACCGTGACCCTGCTGACCAAGGGCATCGGTGGTCTGCAACTGGGCCAGGGCACCGTCGATGTGCTCGGCTACGCGCCCGACCGGGTCACGAACCCGGTGCTGACGCTGTCCGCGCTCGCCTCCGCCCGTCCCGAGCACCCGTACGCCGCGATCGGCGCTGCGGCCGTGCAGACCAGCATCGGCTACCTCAAGGAGCTGCTGCCCGACCTGCTGGTCGGCGACCCGGAGGCGAACTACCAGCTGCCGACGGCGGTCGGCGCGATCCGGCCCACCTGCCTCGCCCAGCCCAGCATGCTCGCCGGGCACGTGGCGGACGGTGCGAGGCTCGCCATCGTCGGCCTGCGGCGGCTGAAGGACTTCCACCCGGTCCTGATCGCCGGCAACCTGTCCCGCACGCCCCTGCCGGACGGCGGTCACCTCACCGCCCGTCCGCTCACCGTGGACGTGCCGGCCCGCGACGGCGAGGTGGACTCCTCCGGCCTGACCTACGCCCGCGCGTTCGACGACTCCGGGTTCCGGGCACGATTCGCGGCAGCGCTGAAGCCGCTGCTCGACGAGGGCGAAACCGTCGGTCTGCCGGCCGTGCTGGGCCTGAAGGACGCGACCGCGTGGCGTGACCTGGCCGAGAAGCTCGGCCACCCGGTGTTCGAGATCCCGCTGCCACCGCCGTCCGTCCCCGGGATGCGGCTGAACGAGGCGTTGCTCGCGAAGGCCAGGGACGCCGGCGTCCGGCTCGTCAACGGCACCCGGGTGTTCTCCGCCCGGGTCGAGGACGGGGTGGTCAAGGGCGTCACCATGGCCACGTCCGGCGCGCCCAGGGAGTTCATCGGGGACGCGTTCGTGCTGGCCACGGGCGGGTTCGAGTCCGGGGCCCTGGCCATGGACTCCTACGGCACGGCCACCGAGACCCTGTTCGGGCTGCCGCTGACCGGGCTGGACGACGGGCCGCTCGTGCACGGCGACTATTGGGATGCCGAGCAGCCGTTGTTCAAGGTCGGCGTTCGCGTGGCCAGGGACATGCGGGTACTGGACGCCGCGGGCACGGTCGTCCACCCGAACCTGTTCGCCGCCGGCGGCATCCTCGGCGGCTCGTCGAGATGGGCCGAGAAGTCCGGGGACGGCATCGCGCTCGGCAGTGCGGTGCAGGCCGCCGATTCGATCCTGGAGGAGCTGTCATGACGATCGAGGACACGACCCGGCCCGAGGAGGGCCTCGAGTTCGCCGGCCACGAGCTGTCCCGGGCCACGCTGGACGCGTGCGTGAAGTGCACGATCTGCGAGACCCAGTGCCCGGTGTCCGCGGTGACGCCGCTGTTCTCCGGCCCGAAGTTCGTCGGCCCGCAGGCCGAGCGCTTCCGCAACGGCGAGAGCGTCGACCACTCGCTCGACTACTGCTCCAGCTGCGGTACGTGCACGCTGGTCTGCCCGCAGGGCGTCCAGATCGCCGAGCTGAACAGCCAGGCCCGGGCCGTGATGAAGGCCGACCACATGCCGCTGCGGGACAAGCTGATCGGCCAGACCGTGCTGATGGGCACGCTGATGACCCCGGTCGCGCCGCTCGCGCGGGCGGCGCTGCACAACAAGCCGATCCGGACCGTGATGGAGAAGGTCGTCAAGGTGCACCGGAACGCGCCGATGCCTCCGCCACAAGGCCAGACGTTCGCCAGTTGGTGGGCGAAGCGGCCGAAGCCGGCCGGACCGTTCCCGCGGGGGACGGTGGTGTTCTTCCACGGCTGCGCGGGCGGCTACTTCGAGGTGGAGACGTCGAAGAAGTCCGTGGAGGTGCTGGAGCACCTCGGCTACGAGGTCATCGTGCCCAAGCAGGGCTGCTGCGGGCTGGCCCAGCAGTCCAACGGGCTGTTCGACCAGGCGACGGCGTCCGTGCTGAAGCTGTGCGACGACCTGCGCTCTGCCGGCGGCGATCTGACGATCATCTCCTCGTCCGGCTCCTGCACGGGCATGCTCAAGCACGAGGCCCACGAGATCATGGGCGTCTCCGAGGAGAAGCTGCTGGACGTGGGGAAGCGGATCCGCGACATCATGGAGTTCCTGCTGGACCTCTACGACGCCGGCGAGCTGCCCACGGACTTCCAGCCGATCGAGCTGACCGTGCCGTACCACGCCCCGTGCCAGCTGAAGAGCCAGGGCATGGGCAAGCCGGCGCTGGAGGTGCTCCGGCTCATTCCGGGGCTCACCGTCGTGGACTCGGAGAAGGTCTGCTGCGGCATCGCCGGCACCTACGGGCTGAAGCAGGAGAAGTACGAGATCGCCCAGGCCGTCGGCAAGCCGCTGTTCGACATGGTCAAGGCCACCAATCCCGATCTCGCCCTGTGCGACACCGAGACCTGCCGCTGGCAGATCGAGCAGTCGTCCGGCGTCCGGACCGAGCACCCGATCTTCCTGATCCACCAGGCCTACGGCCTGGGCTGAGCCCGCTGAACGGTAAAAGAACCGTCCCCTTTCTGTTCACCTGAACGGTAAGGGGACGGTTCTTTTTTCGTTCACTCTCCGCTCAGATGGCGCCGCCTACTGCGCGGGGCCCGGGTTGCCCAGCGCCCTCTGCTGGTCGAACTCGTCCTCGGGATGGGCAGTCGAGCCGGGGTTGCCCACGGCGCGAGGCTGGTCGAACTCGTCGTCCGGGTTCGCGGTGGCGCCGGGGTTGCCGACGGCGCGAGGCTGATCCATCTCGTCTTCGGGACGCCCCGTCTCGCCTGGATTGCCGACGGCGCGGTGGAGTCGCCGTGGGTGCTCGGAACGGGTCGGGTCGTTGTCGGGTGCGTTGCTGGTGTGGTCGCTGGACATCTGGTCCTCCTTTGTCGCTCATCGCGGTACCCGCGAACGAAGCCCGGAAAACCCTGGTCCGACCAAATACCGACGGGCTACCGGCGGTCCGCGAAGGCTCGGACGAACACCGGCACCTCGGCGGTCGAGGCAGCCTTGTCATAGCGGTAGCCCGCACCATCGAACGCCTTGACCGCGGACGCCGTCCGCGCCCGGTTGAGCACCAGCCAGGCGGCCAGTTCGCCACGCGCCCGCTTGGCGAAGAAGGAGATCACCGAGCGGCGACCGCGGCCGTCCGTGTCCTCGAACCGCGGCGAGATCACCGGAGCGCCCAGCTCCTCCGGACGCACCGCGCTGAAGTACTCGGTCGACGCGAGGTTCACGACGACCGGCGATCCGGGCGAGGCAGCGAGGTCCTCGCGGAGCACGCTGGTGATGGTCGAGCCCCACCAGTCGTACAGCGACCGGCCGCGGTCGGTGGCCAGGCGGGTGCCCATCTCCAGACGGTAGGCCTGGATCAGGTCGAGCGGACGCAGCACGCCGTACAGGCCCGAGAGGATGCGGACGGTCTTCTGGGCCTCGGTGTAGTCGCGGGTGGTGAACCGGCCGCGGGCGTCCATGCCCTGGTAGACGTCGCCGGCGAACGCCAGCACGGCTGCGCGTGCGTTCTCCCTGGTGAAGGGGGTATCGAACGCCGTCCAGCGCTCGGCGTTGAGGGCGGCCAGCTCGTCGGAGATGCTGGCGAGAGCGGCCAGGTCGGCCACGGACTTCGTCCGCATCAGTTCGACCAGCCGCTCGGATTCCGCCAGCAGCCGCGGCTGGGTGGTGGCGACTTTGGGCGGCTTCGACGCGAAGTCCAGCGATTTGGCCGGAGAGAGCAGGATCAGCACCCCTGCGAGCGTAGCGGTGTTCGCGAGGATGCGAGAGCACCGAAACCGCTCGCCGAGCCCGTCGAGACGCAACAGCGATCTCGACAAGCTCGATCACCGACCTCAGAGCGCAAACCGCCCGTCGAGCCTGTCGAGACGCGCCCGCCGGTGGATCCGGGCTCAGCGCACGGCGAGCGCCAGGACGGCAGCTCCCGCCAGCTGCAACCTGCCGTCGGCCCGCAGGTACGGCGCGCTGAGCCGGTCGAAGGCCGCGGTCATCGCGGATCTTCCGAACTCGTCCTGGGCGAGGTAGGTCTGGCCGATGTTCGCGACACCCCTGGTCACACCGCTCCACCACAGGTCCGGTTCGACCACGTGGCTGAACTCGTGCCGCCACGCCCGCTCAACCCGCAGACCGGCGCTCCCCAGAAGACCGGCCAGGCCCTCGGTGGTTCGTGGGAAGTCGAGGTCGGACGGTAGCGGCGCGGCGCTCTCCGGTCGCCGCACACCGGCTTCGCGAACCACGTCGTCCCAGAGCCTGCGCAGCGGGGTCGGATCGTCCGGCCACACGCTGACACCGAGCCGGCCGCCGGGAGCAAGGACCCGAGCCAGTTCGCTCACCGCAGCCCGCGGGTCGGGCACGTGGTTCACCACAAAGTTCGCGCTGACCAGGTCGAACGCGCCGTCCGGGAAGGGCAGGCCGGGCAGGCTCGCGCGCACCAGGGACGCGGTGGGGGCGGCGACGGCAGCCAGTTCCAGCATGTCCGCCGCGGGATCGACGGCAGTCACCGCGCAGCCGCGGGCGACAGCGGCCGCGGCGACCGCGCCCGCACCGGTGCCCACGTCCAGCAGCCGGGAGCCGGGCCGGGGATCGAGCGCGTCCAGCAGCACCGGGATGGTGTGGGCACACTGCCCGGCGAAGGTCTCGGCGTAGGCGTGCGCGCGTCCGGCCCACTTGCCGCCCGTCTGGCCGTCGCCTCGACTCACGCGCAGGACGCTACTCCGCGCGATCACTCGGCCGGGGTGAGGAACTCACACCGCGGACCAGGTGCCGACGCGAGCCGCAGGTCGAGGGTGACGAGCGGCACGTCGTGGAGCTCAGCCACGGCGACGTACCAGGCGTCGTAGCAGGTCAGGTTGTGGCGCAACTCCCAGACTCGCTGTGCGCACGCCTCGAAGGGAACCACGCTGACGGGCAGCGCGCGCAGCCGGGCGAACGTCCGCTCGGCCCCCACGGTGGACAGCTTCCCGTGACCCTCCAGTCGGCGGACGATGTTCGCCGCTTCCACGAGAAGCAGTTGCGGAGCGACGAGATGCGCACCCGGCAGAACTCGTTCCGCCCAGTCCCCGAGTTCTCCCCATCCGATCAGTGCCTCCACCACGACGGAGGCGTCCACGCACAGCACGGCGTGCCGTCCCGGCTGCGCTGAACTCAACGCCGGTCCTCGTCCCGGGCCGCCAGGATGTCCTCTGTGCTGATCTCAATGCCGAAGGCCTCTCGATTGGCCCGGGCACCGGCGAGCCAGTAGTTGATGTCCGGCCGCGATGCCAGCCCGATCAGCTCACCCCGCAGGTACTCCTGCAACGAGCGACCGTCCCTCGCCGCACGAGTCGCCAACTCCTTCACCACGTCTTCCGGAACGTCCCTGACAGTGACCGCCTTACCCATGCATGCATCTTAGCAGCATCAGCTGCAATACAGCAGCGTTCAGTCGGTCCGGCGGTATGCCGCAGGGGTGAGGCCGAGCACCCGCGTGAACTCGTTGGTCAGGTGGGCCTGGTCGGCGTAGCCGAGGTCGGCGGCGAGGGTCGCCAGGTCCGCGTCCGGGTCGTTCCGGATGCGCTCCGCGGCCTCCTGCAGCCGCCGGCGCCGGATCAATGCGGCCGGGCTGAGGCCGATGTAGCGCCGGGCGAGCCGCTGGACGCTTCGCTCCGAGATGCCCAGACAGTCGGCCAGGTCACGCACTCGGAGCAGCGCGGGCTCCGTCCCGGCGAGTTCGGCCAGCCGGTTGGCCAGCCGGGCTTCCGCGCTCAGTTCGCCGACCTGCGTCGCAAGCCAGCCCGCGACCGCCGCCGCCGCGGAGGCGCGGGTGTCGGCCGTCACCTCGTCGGCGAGCACTCCCGCCACCCGGCGCAGCAGGTCGGGCGCGTCGATCGGCTCGTACCGGTCGCGCAGGCTCACCGGATCGGACGTGAGGGCCGGCACCGCCGCCGGCTTCAACAGCGCCCCCACGGCCCACCCCCGGCCGGAGAGATCGCGGTGGGACGCCCGGGTCGTCGGCCCCGCCAGGCCGACCAGCGCCGGCTCCACGACGAGGTTGGACGTGGGATAGCCGATCACGTTCTGGCGGGACACCGAGCCGTCCGGGAGGCTCCAACTGGTGATCCAGAACCAGGCGACGAGTTCGTCCGCCTCCGCCGGCGGCGGCAGCCGATGGAAGTCGGGCAGCCGCTTCGGGAAGAGCGCGCCACGCGAGGACGGGAGCATGCCTGCCAGCCTCAGTCGCGTCCGGCCCTTCGTCAAGCTCAGGGACCACCCGTCGTCAAGCTCAGGGACACCTGGACTGCCCAGCCCCACCCATTGCCCGGCCCACCCCACCGCTCGTCGAGCCTGTCGAGACGTGACAGCGATCTCGACAAGCTCGATCATCGGCCTCAGGGCGTAGACCGCTCGAGCCTGTCCAGGCGCGGCGGCAGCTGTCGGGAATCTGCAAGCCGGAGCCCGACTCGCGACCTAGCGTGGCGGGATGAGCGAATCCAGAGCTGCCAACGGCACCCACACCACCAACGGCCGGCCGAACGGCTTCTCCAGCCTGACGCCGTTCCTCGCGGTCAGCCCGGCGCGGGACGCCATCGCGTTCTACTGCGACGTGTTCGGCGCGACCGTCATCGGGACCACCGAGTTCGGTGACCTGGTCGTCCACGCAGAACTCGACCTCGGCAACGGACGCCTCCAGGTCGGCGAGCCGTCGCCCGAGTACCACATGGTCGGCCAGTCGACGACGGACGACAGCTGCTTCTCGATCGGCATCTACGTCCCCGACGTGGACGCCGTGGTCGAGAAGGCCGTCGCGGCCGGCGCCACGGTCCGTGAGCCGGCGACCGACTTCGTCTCCGGCGACCGCTTCGCGAGCATCCGGGACCCGTTCGGCGTCCGCTGGTCGGTGATGACCCGCGTCGAGGACCTGTCGGACGCCGACAGCGCCGCGCGCGTCGCGGAGTGGGCGGCGCAGTTCGCCTCCAGCTGAGTCCTCGCCCTCCGGGGAATGACCGGGGCGTCGCGATGGTTAGCGCGGTGTGCAGGCCGGGTGCTCGATAGAGTGGGCACCCACCCGAACCGTCCAAGGATTCCCCATGTCCGACATCCGCGAAGTCATCATCATCGGCTCCGGCCCGTCCGGCTACGCCGCAGCCATCTACACCGCCCGCGCCGGACTGAAGCCGCTGGTGTTCGAGGGCGCCCTCGCCGCGGGGGGTGCGCTGATGAACACCACCGAGGTCGAGAACTACCCGGGCTTCACGGACGGGATCATGGGCCCCGACCTGATGCTGGCCATGCGCGCGCAGGCGGAGCGGTTCGGTGCGGAGATCATCACGGACGACGTGGTGTCCGTCGACCTGGTCGGTGACGTCAAGACGGTGACGGACAGCGAGGGCAACAGCTACTCCGCGTCCGCCGTGATCCTGGCGATGGGGTCCGGCTACCGCAAGCTCGGCGTCCCCGGCGAGGAGGAGTTCAGCGGACGGGGTGTCTCCTGGTGCGCGACCTGCGACGGCTTCTTCTTCCGCGACAAGGACATCGCGGTCGTCGGTGGCGGCGACTCCGCGCTGGAGGAGGCCACCTTCCTCACCCGGTTCGCGAACACGGTGACGATCATCCACCGTCGCGACGAGCTGCGCGGCTCGAAGATCATGGTCGACCGGGCCATGGCCGACCCGAAGATCCGCTTCGCCTGGAACTCCGTGGTGGCCGATCTGCACGGGAACGGGTCCCTGACCGGCGCCACGCTCACCGACACGATCACGGGCGAGTCGCGCGAACTCGGAGTCCAGGGCATGTTCGTGGCGATCGGGCACGACCCGCGCTCGGAGATCGTCCGCGGTCAGGTCGAGGTGGACGCCGCCGGCTACGTCGTGGTGGACGCCCCGAGCACCCGCACCAACGTGCCGGGCGTCTTCGCCGCCGGCGACCTCGTCGACCACACCTACCGGCAGGCGATCACCGCGGCCGGCACCGGTTGCGCGGCGGCGCTGGACGCCGAGCGCTACCTGGCCGCGCTGTCGGACCCGGCCAATACGCTGACCCCCGTCGCAGCCAACGCCTGAGGAGATCGATATGTCGAACGTCGCCGATGTCACCGACGCCACCTTCGCCGACCTGGTGCTGAAGTCGTCCAAGCCGGTCGTGGTCGACTACTGGGCCGACTGGTGCGCACCCTGCAAGCAGCTCTCGCCGATCATCGACGAACTCGCCCGTGACTACGGCGACAAGGTCACCTTCGTGAAGCTGGACACCAACACCAGCACCCAGGTGCCCACCCAGCAGGGCGTGCTCGGCCTGCCCACCATCCAGGTCTTCGTCGGCGGTGAGGTCGTGAAGTCGTTCACCGGAGCCAAGCCCAAGTCCGTCCTGCTGAAGGCGATCGAGGAATTCCTCTGAGGGTCGCCGGGCCGACCGCTGGCCTGATGGAGGTCCTGCACGTCCTCTCCGTCGTGTCGACCGGCCTCTTCGCCGGGCTGATGATGACACTGGTCTTCCTGCTGCAACGGCAGTGGAACGACCAGGACCGGGCGACCTACGCGACGAGCTTTCGGCAGTTCCTGCTGGCAGCGAAAGGCCACCCGCTCGTCACCTTGCTCACCTTCGCCTCGTTCATCGCGCCCTCGATTCTCGCGGTGCTGGCGTTCCGTGCCGGCCTCCGGGACGTGGGCACGCTCGACGCCATCGCGGCCGGGACCTTCTTTCTGGGCTGCTTCCTGGTTACGACCCTGCTCAATCTCCCCATCTACGACCGGGTGATCGCCTGGCAGAACGAGTCCGACGCAGGCGAGTGGCAAGCGGTTCGCACCCGGTTCTTCGTCCTGAATCTGATCCGTTTCACCTGCGCGCTGGCGTCGTTCCTGCTCCTTGCCGTCGCAGGAATCTCGTCGTGACAGTCCGAACGCCCCGCTGCTATCCGGTCGCCGCGGCGTGCTGGCGCGCGGCCAGCGCGTGCGTGATCGAGACCGTCGCCGGGTACAGCTCCCGATACAACGCGTAGAGATCGCGATAGCCTTCCTCGTTCTCCTGCCTGGGAACGAGCACCCGCGTGGGCGGGTTCCACTCCGCGGCAGAGATCGGCCGCACAAGGCAGGCGGCGAGCCACGCAGCGCCATAGCTCGCACCGATGGTCTCTCGGGGGATGACCTGTGGACGACCCGTAATGTCACTCACGATCTGGGTCCAGACGTCACCCGCCGTGCCGCCGCCGACGGCCACGATCCGGTCGATCTGCCCGCCAGCCGCTTCGATCGCCTCGATGTTGTGCCGCACTGCGAGCCCGGTCGCCTCAAGCGCCGCGCGGTAGAGGTCGCCGCGAGTGTGGTCGATCGTGAGTCCGGCGAACACGCCCCGGGCCGACGGATCCATCAACGGTGTCCGCTCGCCGGCGAAATACGGCAGCAGCAGGAGGCCGTGAGCACCGGGACCGGCCGCGTCGGCCTCCGCGACGAGATCGGCAAAGTCCGGCGAGCCGTACAGCCCCCGCAGCCAGCCGGTGATCGCGCCGGAGGTGGCCATCCCGCCTGCAACATTGCGGGTGTCCGGGAGCGCGCCGACCGTGCCCCACAGCGAGGGATCACGGACCGGTTCGGTCACCGTGTTGATGAAGAACATCGTCGTTCCGTACATCAGCATCAGGTCGCCAGGATTGTGTGCATCGACTGAGAGGGCCTCCGACCACGCGTCAATCGTGCCCACCGTGACCGGGATTCCCTGCGGAAGGCCGGTCGCCCCGGCGGCGGCCGCGGACACCGACCCGGCGACGTCTCCGGCCCAGGCCAGTGGCGGAAGCTCGATCCCGGGCGCGATCTGCGTCGCCCAAGGCTCGTGCCACGTCCGCGCCTCGATGTCGTACATCGGCGTGCACTGCGATGCCGACTGGTGGTCGAGCACGTAGGTGCCGGTGAGGTTCCAGGCAAGCCAACTCGCCGGCATGAACAGCCGCCTGGCGCGCCCGTAGACCTCGGGCTCGTGTCTCGCCACCCACGCGATCTTCGGCCCGGCGGCCTGGGTCGAGAGGATCGAGCCGCAGCGATCCAGGACGGCGGAGTCACCCCCGAGCCGGTCCCGCCACTCACCGATCTCGCGCACGGAGCGCGTGTCGACGCCGTACAAGATCGCCGGACGGACCGGGACGTCGTCGGCGTCCACGAGCGCCACACACGGCCCCATGCCGCTCACGCCCACCGCCACCACGTTCACGTCTGTGCGCTCCAGGAGCTCCCGGCTCAGGGAGCAGAACTCCTCCCACCAGACCCCGGGATCCATCTCGACGTGACCGGGATGCGGCCGCTGTACGTCGTGGGCACGGCTTGCCACGTCGAGTATCGAACCGTCCAGGCCCGCGAGCACTCCCTTGGTGCTGCCAGTGCCCACGTCGATACCCAGGACTGCGTCGATCATCTTTGACCTTTCAGAAGAGGTGGCTAGTTAGTAGCGGCTGGAAGCATGAATTGAGCCCCGCGGAAGTCCTGCGGCAGCCGCGGCGTCTCCGGCCGGGGACTGGCCGACCGGACCGAGGTGACCCGTCGGGCGGAGGGCCCGTCCGGACGTGCCGCCAGGAGTGGGCTGGACCGGACCGAGATCCTGGAGGAACTCGTCCACGAGGTAGAGGGCGGCGCCGGTGGCGATCGGGTGGTTCGTATAGCTGCACGGGATCAAGAAGGTCTCGGAGTGGCTGGCGAGGAAGCTGAGACAGTCAACCTTCGACCGGAGCCCGTCCATGTGGCGGTCGATGTGCGCCCCCACATCGCCGCCGATGATGATCGTGCAGCCGAACAGCACCCGGATGTTGTGGATCGCCCGGGCCAGGTCGGCGGTGTAGCGGTCCCACACCTCCGTGATCGCCGGATCGCCTGCGGCGAGACGGTCGAAGAACTCCTGCAAGGAGCCATTGGCCCGGCTCGACAGCACGCTGGCGTTGCAGTAGGGGTCCACGCACCCCTTCTGCCCGCAGTAGCAGCGCAACCCGTCCACGTGGATCCGCAGGTGCCCGATCTCACCCGCGAACTCACCGTCCCCCCGGTAGATCTCGTCTCTGATCAGGACGGAGCCGCCGATGCTCTTCGAGAGGCTGATGTAGAACGCGTTCTCGACGGTGTGACTCGGCCAGAACTCGGCGAGCCCAGCAGCGTCCGAATCGTGTACGAGCCGGGTCTCGAAAGGGATGTACCGGCCGAAGTCGGCAGGCGTGACACCATAGTTGTCGATGACCCGGCCGTACGTGACCTGACCAGTCGCCTCGCTGATCAGACCCGGCACCGCGACGCCGACGCCGAGCACTCTGTCCCGGTCGATCGATGCCTCGGCGATCGTCGTCTCCACCTGCTTCCCGACGAACTCGAAGTACTCCTCCGAGCGCTCGAAGTCGCGGAGGGCGTGCCGGCTGAACAGCACCTCGCGGGCGAGATTGATGATCACGCACGTGACCCCGTCGCGGGTGATGTCGACCCCCACGGCCAGCCGTCCGTCGGCCACCCACGTGTAGGCGATGGGACTGCGCCCCCCGTTGGCGCCGGACGAGAGCTTCGCCCCCTGCGCGACGAGACCGCTGTCGAGGAAATGCGCCACATACTTCGACACGGTCGGGAGGCTGATCCCCAGCACCTGGGCGATTTCGCCCTTCGTCGTCATTCGCTGCTCACGAATGAAGTCGTAGACCGATCGGCGCGTCCGCTTCTTGATCCCTGACATTGTCGGCACTGGATCCGCCTCCCGGTTGATGGTTGTCGGTCCGGGGACCCGCCGCACGGCGCAGGCATAGTGTCCCTCAGTCGGTTCCACCCTAGTGAGTCGGGGTACCCTCGCCTGCCCTCTGTCGAACCGCGCCCTACCGGACCCGCGACGGTACGGGCGCTGCGGGGCACGGCGGTCGGTCCTGCGATTCATCGAAGGCGCCACGACGTCCCCCTCTTCACTTCTCGGCTTCCGAATTCCACGTCAGGAACGACGGGCGTAGTACAGGTTCCTGAGCGCGTCGATCAGCACTGCGACAAAGATCATCAGGCCGCCGGCCAGGGTGATCAGCGTGGACTGGATGCCGAGGATCGCGAGGCCGACCTGGATGACCGTGAGCAGCAGCGTGCCGGCAAGGACACCGATCATGCTGCCCTTGCCGCCGGTGAGGCTGATGCCACCGATCACGGCGGCCGCGATGACCTGCATCTCGTACGTGGTGCCGAAGGACGACGTCACCGCGCCCATGTAACCCGACAGCAGCCAGCCGGCGAGGCCGGAGAGCAGACCCGACACGACGTAGGCCCAGATCTTCACCGAGTCCACGTTGATGCCGGCGATATAGGCCGAGCGGTAGTTGCCGCCGACCGCGAACAGCGCACGACCGAACCGGGTGCGCTCCCAGATCACGTAGAAGACAGCGAACACCGCGATCAGCACCAGCGGCAGGGCTGGGAACTCGCCGATCTTGCCCTGGCTGACGAACTTGTAGGCATCGGGGAGTTGCGAAATGGTGGTGCCGCCGGTGATGGCGAGCAGCCCACCCTGGAGCACCATGTTCATCGCAAGGGTCGCGATCAACGCGTTGGCCCTGAGCTTGGTGACCACCAGTCCGTTGACGAGGCCGATCAGTCCGCCCATCACCAGGATCACTCCGATGGCGAGCGGCACCGGGAGCCCCGCCTTCATCGCGGACACTCCGACCAGCGCCGAGAACCCGGCAGTGCCGACCGTGGCGAGGTTGATGTCGCCCAACAGGATCACCATGGAGATGGCGACGGCGAGCAGACCGAGGACGGTCGCCTGGACGAGGATGTTCGACAGGATCCCGAACGAGTAGAAGGACGGCTTGAACAGGCCCATGATGACGATGGCGAGGACCAGGAGGATCCACACCGCCTGGCTCATGCAGACGTCAATGATCCTTCTGACGGTGGACGTGGCTGTCATTTCTGATCTGCTTCCTTTTCGCGGTCCCTGATCGCGGTGAGCTCATCGATGCTGATGTCGGTGTTCTGCAGTACCGTCACCACGCGGCCGTCGTCGAAGAAGGCGAGCCGGTCCGCCACTCGCAGCAGTTCCTCGTAGTCGTTGGTGAGGTAGATGGTGCTCATGCCGGCGCGCGTGAGCGCGAGCACCGTGGAGATGATCTCCTCCCGGCTCTTGATGTCGATGCCGACGGTCGGCTCGTCCAGGATGAGGAGCCGCGGATCGGTGGCCAGCAACCGGCTGACGATCACCTTCTGCTGGTTCCCGCCGGAGAGGCTGTCGATGGGGTCGTCGACCGAGTTGCACTTGATCTTCAGCTCGTCGCGGTAGCGCTCGGCCAGCTTGCGCCGGCCGCTGAGGTCGATGAACCCGCCCCACCGGCGGAGCTTGCCGGGATAGCTGCTGATGCCGATGTTCTCGTTCGTGTCGAGCGTCGGCATGATGCCCTCGCGGTGACGGTCGAACGAGATGTAGGAGATGCCGAGCCCGATGGCTTCGCGCGGGCTCGAGATGTGCAACTGCCGGCCGTCGCAGATCATCGTCCCGGCGGTCAGTTGCCCGAGGCCGAACAGGGCCCGGCAGAACTCGCGCGCTCCTGAGCCCGGGAATCCGACCACGCCGAGGATCTCTCCGGAACGCACCGTCAGCGAGACACCGTTCAGGTCTTTGCTGTGAAGATCGAGCACCTCGAGGAAGTCCTCGCCCCCGCCGGGCACGGCACCCGGTTCGCGCTGGGTCAACCGGACGTCTTCTCCTGCGACGAGGCTCGCCAGGTGCGCCTCGGAGACCTCGGCACCGGTGTCCACTCCGAACAGCTGGCCGTCTCGCAGCACCGTGATCCCGTCGGAGAGTTCGAGAACCTCGCCAAGATAGTGGGAGATGAAGATGAAGGCGGTGCCCGACTCCTTGAGCCGGCGCACGAACACGAACAGTTCCGCCCGCTCCCGGTTGGTGAGCGCCGTCGTGGGCTCGTCGAGGATGATCAGCTTCGCCCCGCTGTGCATCGCCCGGATGATGTTCAGCTTGCGGGCGTCGATCGAACTGAGCTCGCGAACCTTGGTCCGGGGATCGACGGTGAGCCCGTACTCGGCCAGTTCTTCCGCCGCCACCCGGTTTATGGTCTTCCAGTCGACGAGGCCACCGCGGGTCGGCAGCACGCCGGAGAAGATGTTCTCCGCGACCGACAGATCCGGGAACGAGTTCTCGTGCTGCGGCACCAGCCGAATTCCCAGTTCCTGCCGCTCGAAGATGTTGAGCGCGCGAAGGTCCTTGCCCTCGAAGATCACCTCACCGGTGCTCGGCGGATAGATGCCGGCGATGATGTTGACGAGGGTCGACTTCCCCGCCCCGTTCCGGCCGAGCAGCGAGTGGATCTCGCCCGACCTGATCTCGAGGTTGGCGTCGGCCAGCGCTCGGGTCGCACCGAAGACCTTTGAAACGCCGCGAACCTGCAACAGCGCGTCTTTCTTGCTCACACGCAACTCCTTCGCTCTGGAGCCGGCTGTGGTATCGCGACGAGGCGCGCGATACCACCGCGGCGGAGGTGGGTCACTTGCCCGCGTTGCCCCAGATCAGCGGGTTGTCGGCGGAACTCGCATCGACAGCGATGGGGTCGAGCATCACGGTCGCACCGGTGTCACCCGAGGTGAAGGTGACCTCCTTGTTGAGGTACTGGCCCTTCGGGGTGAAGGTTCCGGACGTCGGCACCGGCTTGCCCTGCATCGGGTAGGCCTGCAGAATCTCGGTGGCGATGCCGCCGACGCCATAGACGTCGATCGCGATCTCGATGTCGACGTAGCCCTCCTTGACCAGCTTGAGGATGTCTCCGAGGCCGTCATGGGAGATGATCATGACGTGGCCGTCGCTGCCGGCCTTGTGCCACAGATCGTTGGTCTTGAGGGACTCGATGACACCGAGCGTCGCGGTGTCGGTCGGGGTGTTGACCAGATCGATCGTCTTGTTCGACGCCTTGGCGTCCGCGAGCACGTTGTTCAGGGCGCTGGTGGCCTTGTCCGCCTGCGGGGCTCCGAGCACCGAGATCAGCTCGATGTTCGGGTGCTTCTTGATCTCGGCCTCGAAACCCTGCGAGCGTTCCTTGAACACCTGTGAGACGACCTCGCCGTAGAGGTTGACCACGGCGCCCTTCGGCTCGCCGTACTTCTTGGTCAGGAGCTCGACGGCCTTCTCACCGGCCATCTGCCCGGACTTGATGCTGTCGAACAGCACTGCGACGTCGGCCTTCGCGTTGTTCGCCTTGTTGTCGATCACCGCGATCGGGATCTTGGCCTCGTTGGCCTTGGCCATCACGTCCGAGATGCTGTCGCTGTCGTACGGGTTGGCCACGATGGCGGCGGGCTTGATGTTCTGCACCAGGTTGTTCAGCTGGTCGTTCTGCTTTGCGGCATCGGCCTCGGCCACGACGACCTTGCCGTCGAAGCCGAGCAGCTTGGCTGCGTTCGTGACCCCTTCGGCCATGGCGACGTGGACCAGTTCGGTGGAGTTCTTGGTGGAGTACCAGATCTCCTTGGACTGGCCGGCGGCCGCACCCGAGTTGGTGGCGCCCGGCGTTTCCGCCGACCCACAGGCGGCCAGGGGAAGGGCCGCGACAGCCACGGCTACCACAACGGCAAGCTTCTTGCGCATGCGAATCTCCTTTGAATCGTTGGTTCTCGGTAATGCTCTGCCCGGCCGCGGTGCCGGGCGGGGGTGTCTGCTCCGCCCGAATGGACGAGACGGGGATCGGTCAGACGACGGTGAAGCAGCCGTCGATGATCAGGTCGGCGCCCGAGGTGTAGGTCGAGGCGTCAGAGAGCAGGTAGATCACGGCACCGGCAAGTTCTTCCGGCGTCCCCATCCGCTTGAAGGGGATCATCTCGGTCCAGATCTCGCGCCAGTCCTCACGAACGTTCCCGGTCATCTCCGTGTGGATGTAGCCGGGACTGATCGAGTTCACCCGGATGCCCAGGGGTGCCCATTCGACGGCCAGTGACTTGGTCAGATGGGCCACCCCCGCCTTGGACGCGTTGTAGGAGGCCTGGCCCTGCGGGATGTTCACGATCGTGCCCGACATCGACGCCGTGTTCACGATGTTGCCCGACTTGCCCGCCGCGAGCAGGTGGCGCGCGAACGCCTGCGCCACGAAGAAGATGCCGTTGAGGTTGACGTCGATGACCCTGGTGAAGTCGGCGGGCGTGCAGTCGAGCGCCGGCTTGTGCAGGCAGATGCCGGCGTTGTTGAACAAGAGGTCGAGCGTGCCCAATTGCTGGGCCGCTTCCTCGATCGTGCGTCCCACCGCCTCCGGGTCGGTGACGTCGCAGGTCAGGGCAACCGCACGCACCCCATGCCGGTCCACAAGCTCGGCGGCGACCGCGGACGCATCGGCCACGTCGATGATGGCGATGTCGGATCCCTGCTCGGCGAGGGCGTTCGCCACCACCTTGCCGATGCCCTGGCGACCGCCCGTCACCACGGTCACCTTGCCGTTCAGAGAAAAGCGATTACTCACGTTGGCCTCCAACTCTCGCACCCTTGCGCTCCGAACCGGCCACCTCGATGTGGCCTCTCAAGTTCGGAAAGTGGTTTCGTAAAACAGGATAAATAACTGCGCTCGAGTGTGTCAAGGGCCTGGCGGACCCCCCCTGCGCACAGCGTGAACAGTCCTCGGGCGAGCACGCGGCGATCAGACCGTGGTCCCACCGATGGTCTCTGCGGTGCCAGGACAGGGTCTGACAGGCAAGAAGAGTCCGCGCGCGATCGCGAACGGCCGCTCAGGCGGGGATCAGCTGCGGTGCACGCGGCCCAGGCCGCCGGCGGGCTCGGGCGGGGTGACCGGACGGAGGGAGCTCAACAGCCGCTCGAACACGCTCCGGACGCCGGTCCGCTCACCGACCACGGCGCGGTCGAGGTCGAGCCGCCACAGCCGGTCGTCGAGGCCCCGGGTGAACCCGACCGCCCGCAGGAAGTCGCGGGGCGGCGCCTCGCAGCGCACGTGCTGGCGGCTGCCGCGGGCGACGATCACCCGTCCCTTCTGGTTCACCAGGCCGGCGGCGGCCGCCTGTACGAGCTGGCGTCCGTAGCCGGATCCGGTGTGCCCCGGACGCACCCAGGCGCAGGTCACCATGGCCTGGGTGGCGTCCTCCAGCGGCGCGAGGAGCAACAGGCCGGCGACCTCGTCCGCCGTGGTCAGCTTCACGCCGCACCAGCCCCACACCGTGGCCGCCTGTGCAGCCCATGGCGTGTCGGGACCGGCGGTCCGTCCGCAGTAGGGGCAGGCGAGGCCCGAGAGCTCGGTCAGCGTGACCATCGACAGTCTCGGCATGCCACCCCCGGGGACGCGATCACCACCAGAACTGGTGGGTCGGTTTCATCCTAGGCCCGCTGTGCGGCAGTCTGGTGCGGTGAGCCTGCCAGAGCCGTCCCGCCGTGACACCCGGCTGGACACCTATGTCGACGCGTACGCCGAGCGAACCCACGGACTGACGGTATCCGCCGTCCGCGCCCTGTTCGCCGTCGCCAACCGTCCCGAGGTGGTCTCACTGGCCGGTGGGATGCCGAACATCGCCGACCTGCCCAGAGACGCACTGGCCAAGGCCGTCGATCGGCTGATCGCCGAGCGCGGCACCCAGGCCATGCAGTACGGGTCCGGCCAGGGCGAGCCGTTCATGCGCGAGAAGATCGTCGAGGTGATGGCGGAGGAGCAGATCCACGCCCACGCCGACGACATCGTGGTCACCTGCGGCTCGCAGCAGGCGCTCGACCTGGTCACGCGGGTCTTCTGCGACCCCGGGGACGTCGTGCTGGCCGAAGCGCCCAGCTATGTCGGTGCGCTGGGCACGTTCCACGCCTACCAGTGCCAGGTCGTCCACGTGGCGATGGACGACGCCGGCATCGATCCGGTGGCGCTGCGCGGGGCGCTGGTCTCGCTCAAGGCCGCCGGGAAGCGGGTGAAGTTCCTCTACACGATCCCGAACTTCCAGAACCCCACCGGCGTCACCCAGACCCTGGAGCGCCGCCACGCGATCATCGAGATCGCGAAGGAGCACGATCTGCTGATCATCGAGGACAACCCCTACGGCCTGCTCACCCTCGACGCCCAGCCGATGCCGGCGCTGCGCTCGCTCGAGGACGAGAACGTCGTGTACCTCGGCTCCTTCTCCAAGATCTTCGCCCCCGGCTTCCGCGTGGGCTGGGCACTCGCCCCGCACGCCGTCCGCGAGAAGCTGGTGCTCACCCAGGAGGCGGCGACGCTGTGCCCGCCGGTGTTCAGCCAGTTCGCGATCGCCACCTACCTGGAGGAGTTCGACTGGCGCGCCCAGATCACGACGTATCGCGACATGTACCGCGAACGCCGGGACGCGATGCTGACCGGTCTGCGCGAGCACATGCTGGAGGGCACCACCTGGACCCACCCCGAAGGCGGCTTCTTCGTCTGGGTGACGCTCCCGGAAGGGCTCGACTCGCAGGCCATGCTGCCCCGAGCGGTGACCGCCCGGGTCGCCTACACCCCCGGCACGGCGTTCTACGCGGACGGGATGGGCAGCCGGAACATGCGGCTGTCGTTCTGCTTCCCCACTCCCGAACGGATCCACGAGGGCACCCGCCGACTCGGCCAGGTGCTCGAGCAGGAACTCGAACTGCACCGCACCTTCGGCCTCGGCGCCGAGGCCGCCCGCCACCACGACCTCACTGCCGGACCGGCACCCGATATCAGTTAGGCACACCATGAACGACACTCCTGACCACGGCCCGATCGTCGTGCTCGCCGGCGGGCTCTCCCACGAACGCGACGTGTCCCTGCGTTCGGGACGCCGCGTCGCCCAGGCCCTGCGCGACCAGGGACGGGAGGTGGTCGAGTCCGACCTCACCCCCGGCCTGATCGACCTGCTCCGCGGCCTGACGAACCCGGTGGCCTTCCCGGTGCTGCACGGCGGCGTCGGCGAGGACGGCGGCCTGCAGCAGGTCCTCAACCTGCTCGACGTCGCCTACGTCGGCTCCGAGCCGGCCGCCTGCCGCCGGTCGTTCAACAAGGCCGTGGGCGGTCCGTTGCTCGCGCAGGCCGGGCTGGCCCGTCCGCAGCAGGCCGCACTGCCCCACGACATGTTCCGCGAGCTCGGCTCGGCAGCGCTGGTGGCCGCCCTCGGCGAACGGATCGGGTTCCCGATGATCGTCAAGCCTGCGCGCAGCGGATCGGCGCTGGGTTGCGCGAAGGTCAGCTCGACCGAGGACCTGCCGTCCGCGATGGTCGGTGCGTACGCCTACGGCGACCTCGCGGTGATCGAGGAGTTCGTCGAGGGCACGGAGGTGGCCGTCACCGTCGTGGAGCTCGACGGGACGCCGCGTGCGCTGCCGGCCGTCGAGATCCGGCCCAACTCCGGCATCTACGACTACACGGCCCGCTACACCGCCGGCGAGACCCGGTTCATCGTGCCCGCCACGCTCAGCGATGAGGCGGCGACGGCGTGTGCGGAGCTGGCCGTCGCCGCGCACCGCCTCCTCGGACTGCGCGACCTCTCCCGCGCGGACATCATCGTCCGCCCGGACGGGACCCCGGTGCTGATCGAGACCAACGTCGCCCCGGGCATGACCGAGACCTCGCTGATGCCGCAGGCCGTGGAGGCCGCCGGCTACGACTTCGGCCGGCTCTGCGCACAGTTCGTCGACAACGCCTGGGCACGGCACGTGGCCTAGCCGATGGGCATCCGCGTCCGCCAGTGGCTGGTGGCCGTCCTGGGGACGGCGGTGTGCGTGGCCATGCTCGGCCTCGGGTTGTGGCAGATGCGGGTGTTCGAGGACAAGGAGAACGAGTCGGCCGCGCTGCGCGCGCAACAGCCGCCGGTGGCACTGCTCGACCTCGTGAACACCGACGGCACCGTGGGTGACGTCTACGGCAAGCGCGTGACCGTCGAGGGACGCTACCTGCCGGAGCAGCAGCTCCTGGTCGTGGGCGAGGACGGCACCCTTCGGGTGCTGAGTGCGTTCGAGGTGGACGACGGGCGGGTGCTGCCGGTGGTCCGCGGCACGGTGGCGTCAGGTGCCGCGGCGCCGACGCCCCCCGCAGGACGGATCACCCAGGGCGGCATCTTCCTGCCGTCCGAGGCCGGAGCGGAGCATTCGGTCCCGGCGGGCGCGTTGCCCTCCGTCCGGCTGCCGGCCCTCGCCCAGGACTGGCCGCAACAGCTCCTGCCCGGGTTCGTCACCCTGCCAGCGCAGGATTCGGCGGCCCAGGGGCTGGGCGAGGCGACGGTCAGCCTGCCCACCGGCGAGGGCTCGATCCAGAACATCGGCTACGCGCTGCAATGGTGGGTGTTCGCCGCGTTCGGGGCGTTCATGACCGTTCGGTTCGTGCGGGCGCTGGGCGTCAAGGGAACGCTGGGTACGCTGTCGAGCCAGGAGGAAGAATGACTGAGCCCGCCATCACCGCCACTCCATCGATCAGCCCGGCGGACGCGCCGGGCATCCGCGCCGCGCTGCTGCGCTACCGGGTGATGGCCTACCTCGTCGGCACGCTGCTGGTCGTGCTGGTCCTGGTCGGGGTGCCGATGAAGTACCTCGGTGGCAACGGCCTCGTGGTCACGCTGACCGGCGTCCCCCACGGCTGGCTGTACATGGTGCTGCTGGTCACCGCCTACGACCTCGGCCGCCGCGTCCACTGGCCGTGGGGCCGGCTGATCGTGATCGCGTTGGCCGGCACGGTCCCGTTCCTGTCGTTCTGGGCCGAGTACTCCGCGCGCAAGGACGTCCAGGCACGACTGCGGACGGTCTCCGAACCCCACACCGCTCCCTGAGCCTGACGAAGGGCTCGAACGATTCCTGAGATCCGTGATGCAGGGCGGATAGCTACGTATACTTTCGCCAAAGTATACGAGATTGGTCGCGGGAGGTGTCGTCAGTGATACCCAGTCCCTACTCGCCCGGCTCGTTGCCGCTCTACCTTGCGGGACGGGGTCACGAGCTGCAGGTGGTGAGAGACCGGCTGGCTCGTGTGGATGCCCTCGGTAGATCGGGCGGCCCGTTGCTGGCGTTCTACGGACCCCGTGGGTTCGGCAAGACGTCATTGCTCCGCGCAGCCCAGCGCGAGGCCCTGGGCAACGGCTACCTCACTGTCTGGGTCACCGGCCGCGACGACGCCCCGCTCGGCCCGGACCTCGCCGGCGCACTGGCTGAGGAGGTCCGGGACAGCTCGCTCCTCGCCCAGGCCGGCACGCTGCTGGCGTCGCTGGACAAGGTCCAGGTCGAGTTCGGCATCCCCGGCGCGAGGATCAGTGCAGAGAAGGCCCTCCAGCGCCGGGATGACGCGATCGAGCGCAGCCTCAAGCAGGCCGCCAGTCTGGCCCGGCACAACGACCACCGCGGACTGGCCGTCTTCGTCGACGAGTTCCAGGATGCACCCAGGGCCGACCGACGGTCGCTCCTGATCTCCCTGCAGCACTTCGACGGCGCGCCGAAGGGTTACCCGGTGGCTGTCGTCGCCGCCGGTCTCCCTGCGCTGCCCAGTGCCGTGACCGCAGCAGCGACCTTCGGCGAGCGCTCCGACTTCCACGAACTGCGGCTCCTCAACGACGTCGCCACGATCGAAGCTCTCAAACTCCCCGCCGAGCAGCTCGGGGTGCACTGGACGCAGGACGCCCTCGAGCACGCGATCGGGGCCACCCAGGGGTATCCGCACGAGATCCAGCTCCTCGGTGAGGCGGCATGGAACGTCGCCCGACCCGAGAGGGGCGACACGATCACCATCGGTCAGGTGTGCCAGGGTCAGGAGACCGTGGAGCGCCGGATGGACCAGCTCTTCCAGGCCCGGCTCGCCAAGACGACGCGCGATCAGCGGCGGCTCCTCACTGCGATGGCCTCTCTTGGGGACGGCCCTGTCACTCGCGGCAGCGTCGCCGCGCTGCTGGGCGTCTCGACCGCTGCGCTGAGTCGCCCTCGTCAGGAGCTGATCGACCGCGGCCTCATCGAGCCGGCGGGACACGGCCGCCTTCAGTTCACCGTCCCCGGTTTCGCCGCTTTCGTCCGGACTCAGGCCCCGGACGCCACCGGGCTGTCGGTCCGTGGGGGGAGCTGAGGATGATCACCGACCTTTGCCCAAACCAATACGCCGCGGCCCTGGCCGTCCTGCGAGCGGGATTCGCCACCGTGGCCGCCGAGTTCGGGCTGACTGAGGAGAACACCCCGTCGAACCCGGCGTTCTGGACCGATGCCGACCTGCAAAGGGTGGTGGCGCGCGGGTTTCAGCTCATCGGTGCCGAGGTC
This sequence comes from Propionicimonas sp., assembly GCF_029975155.1. Taxonomy (GTDB): domain Bacteria; phylum Actinomycetota; class Actinomycetes; order Propionibacteriales; family Propionibacteriaceae; genus Propionicimonas. The sequence goes on from NZ_JARKPQ010000200.1 coordinate 55,875, forward strand.
GGCGAACGAGTCCTCGGGTGTGCCTTCGTCGGACCGTCACAATCACGCGAGCACACCTGGGAGCTGCGGCACCTTGCCGTCCATCCCGATGCACGCCACCACGGCTACGGCGAGGCGCTCGTGGCCGAGGCCGGACGCCGCGCCCAAGCGGCCGGCGCCACCGTGCTGCGGATCGGCATCGTTGCCGACAACCAGCGGCTCTCTGACTGGTACCGCCGCCTCGGCTTCGTCACCGTGTCGGCCGGCGAGCGCTATCCGGGGCTGGTGTTCGCCGTGGACCACCTGGAACTCATGGTCGATTCCGACGTTTTATCGACAAAGAGATAAGTAACTAAACCGACAACAGGTCGGCGATCCGCTCCAGGTCCTCGGGCCCGCCGAACTCGATCACGATCCGGCCCTTGCTGCGTCCCTCGCTGACCAGGACGCGAGTGTCCAGCCGCTCGCTGAGGTCTCGCTGGAGCTCGGCCGCTGCCGGCGAGAGCTCGACCTGCCGCTGGGTGCGCGCAGCCCTCCGCGACCCGTGCTCCCCCACCGCAACGATCTCCTCGGTCGCGCGCACCGAAAGACCCTCGGCCACGACACGGGTGGCCAGGTGCTCCATGGCGGTCGGGTCGGGCAGCATGAGGATGGCCCGTGCGTGACCGGCGCTGAGGACCCCCGCAGCAACTCGGCGCTGCACCGGTGCCGGCAGCTGGAGCAGGCGGATCGTATTCGAGATCTGCGGACGCGAGCGCTTGATCCGCAGCGACAGCTCCTCCTGGGTGCAGCTGAAGTCACTGAGCATCTGCTGATAGGCGGCGGCCTCCTCCAGCGGATTGAGCTGGGCGCGATGCAGGTTCTCCAGCAGCGCGTCGCGGAGCATGTCCGCATCCTCCGTGCGGCGGATGATCGCCGGGATCGTGACCAGTCCGGCCTGCTGGCTCGCCCGGAGCCGCCGCTCCCCCATCACCAACTCATACGCGCCGTCGTCGAGAGGCCGAACGACGATCGGCTGCAGCAGGCCGACCTCTGTGATGGAAGCGACGAGTTCGGCGAGCGCGTCCTCATCGAAGACCGAACGCGGCTGCTTGGGGTTCGGCCGTACGTCCGCGACCGGCACTTCGGCGAAGTGTGCACCGGCCGGCGGCGGCTCGACCCCTGCGTTGGCGGGCGGGGCGAGCTCTGGATCGGTGCGCTGGAGCAGGTCGCCGAGTCCTCTGCCCAGTCCCGTGTGCTTCGGTGCGTTCATGCTGACCTTCCGGTGTGCTGTCGAGGATGGGCGCCACGTTCGGCGAGTTCCGCCGCCGCATCGAGATAGGCCTGTGCTCCCGCTGACGCGGAGTGGTAGGTGAGCACGGACTGCCCATAGCTGGGAGCCTCCGACACGCGCACAGACCTGGGAATCGCCGCGCGCAGCGTCTCCGCGGGAAAGTGCTGACGGACCTCGGCGGCTACCTGCGACGCGAGGCGAGTGCGTCCGTCGTACATGGTGAGCAGCACCGTCGACAGATAGAGGTGGTCGTTCATCGACCCCTTGACGAGGTTGATCGTGCGGAGGAGCTGGGAAACGCCCTCGAGCGCGTAGTACTCGCACTGAATCGGAATCAGGATCTCATCGGCGGCCACGAGCGCGTTCAGAGTGAGTAGACCGAGGGACGGCGGGCAGTCGATGAACACGTAGTCGGGCTGGTACTTGGCGTTGAAGGTCCGCAGAGCGTGCAGCAGACGGCTCTCGCGCGCCGGAGTACTGACCAGACCGATTTCGGCGCCGGCGAGGTCGATGGTGGCCGGCAGCACCCAGAGGCCAGCCGACTCGGGCGAGCGCTTGATCAGGCTGTCGATGGGGGAGTTCGCCGTGAGCACCTCGTAGGTGCCCTGAACGCCCTCATGGTGTTCGACCCCCAGCGCGGTGGATGCGTTGCCCTGCGGATCGAGGTCGATCACCAGAACACTCAGCCCGCCGAGAGCGAGGGCCGTAGCGAGGTTGACCGCGGTCGTGGTCTTGCCGACGCCGCCCTTCTGGTTCGCGATCACCAAGGTTCGGGTCCGGGCCGGCTTCGGGAGGGTTGTTTCACGTGAAACATCGAAGTCGATGTCGTCCGGTTCCTGATCCTTCGGATCTCCGAACTCCGGTTCATCGAACACCACGCGCCGAGGAGTCGGCGGGGGAGTGATCGTCATGGCTCTCCTGCGGGAGTCGTTTCACGTGAAACATCAGAATAGAGCTTGCCGGTGACGGCCAGGACCACGGACCGCGTTACCCACGCTGGTCGAGCCTGTCGAATCAGCGCCCTTCGTGACGGTCGCAGACCATCCCACCCCAACGCTGGTTGAGCCTGTCGAAACCCACCCGCTAACGCCGGCGCGTCACCTCTACTGCCCAAGTTGGTTCGGCGGTGCCGGGGACGACGAACTCGTGCAACTCCGCGGACAGACGACGCTTCTGCAGGAACGGACGCGACTCCGTCAGCTCCGCTCCCGCGGTCGACCCTTTCAGCGCCACCAGGCGTCCGGACGGGGACAGCAGCGGCAGACACCAGGTGAGCAGGCGGGGGAGTGGCGCGACCGCGCGACAGGTCACGACATCGTAGGTCTCGCGGTGCTCCTCGGCCCGTCCCCGGACCACACGGACGCGCTCGCCCAGCCCCAGTTCGGTCACGGCCAGCTCCAGGAAGTTCGCCCGGCGGAGCAGCGACTCCAGCAGGGTCACGCGCAGATCGGGCCGTCGGATGGCCAACGGGATCCCCGGCAGCCCGGCGCCGCTGCCCACGTCCACCACCGAAACCCCGGACGGAAACAACGACTCTGCCGCGATCGAGTTCAGCACGTGCCGCTCCCAGAGGCGCTCGCCTTCCCGCGGGCCGATCAAGCCCCAGTCGATACCTCTACTTGCCAATATATCTACATATTGACTTATCGCTTCGGAGCCGGCGTCGAAGAACTCTGCGCGGGCATCGCCGGACACGGCTCAGGCCTGGGGTAGCACCACCACGCGTCGCTGCGGCTCCTCGCCCTCCGACTCGCTCACCAGGCCGGCGGCCGCCACCGCGTCGTGCACGATCTTCCGCTCGAACGGGTTCATCGGCGCCAGCCGCACGGCCTCGCCGGTGTCCTTGACCTCGGCCACCGCGTCCGTGGCGAGTTCCTGCAGCACCTTGCGTCGCTTGTCGCGATGTCCGCCGATGTCGAGCATGAGCCGGCTGCGGTGCCCGGTCTCGGTCATCACGGCCAGGCGGGCCAATTCCTGCAGCGCCTCCAGGACCTCGCCGTCCTTGCCGACCAGCACGTCGCCGTCGGTCAGGATCGACACGTGCGCCCGGCCGCCCTCGATGTAGGTGTCGATGTCGCCGTCGAGGTCGGCGATGTCGAGCAGTTCCTCCAGGTAGTCGGCCGCGATCTCGCCCTCGTTCTCCAGCGCTGACTCCTTCTTCGACCGCGGCGCCTCGCCGGCCGCGTCCTCGCTGGCGGCGTCCTCGGCGACGGCGTCCTCAGCCGCAGCCTCCTCGGCCGCCGGTTCGACCACGTCGTTCTGATCTTCGCTCACGTCTTGTGCTCCTTGTCACTACTGCTTGCGGGCCGCGCGGGTGTTCTTCTTCGGCTGCTGCCGCTGGATCACCTGGCGCTGCACCGTTGGCCTCGCTTCGCCGTTGGTCCCGTCCCCGGTGGCTCCGGACGCCGCACCGGCACCCTGCCTCGCCACGGTGTTCGGGTCGGCGGCACCGGTCTGCGGACGCTTCCGTCCGGCACCCCTGCGCTTCGCCGCGATCTCCTCGGGGTTCTTCCCCTTGGCGCGCATCCGCTCCTCCCAGTCCACGTAGGCCGGGGTCCCGGGAGCGGGGTTGTTGTGGATCAGGATGTACTGCTGGCCCATCGTCCACAGGTTCGTCGTCAGCCAGTAGATCAGCACACCGATCGGGATGTTGCCACCGATGAACAGGTACATCAGCGGGAAGACGTAGAGCATCATCTTCTGCTGCTGGGCCATCGGCCCGGTCAGCGCCTCCGGCGGCATGTTCTTGCGCATCAGCTGCAGCTGGGTGATGAACAGCACGACCGTCATCAGCACGATCAGGATCGCCGTCACCCACTGGGTCGGCCCGAACGTGGTGAACGGCAGGAAGGTCGCCGAGATCGGCGCCCCGAAGAGAGTGGCGTCCCGCAGCGACTCCACGAGCGCCGGATTGGTCTCGAAGAAGTACCCCAGAGCGGTGCCGTGCGACACGCTGTTGAGCACGTAGAACAGCGCCAGGAAGATCGGCATCTGCAACAGCAGCGGCAAGCAGGACGCCATGGGGTTGACGCCCTCCTCCTTGTACAGCTTCATCGTCTCCTGGCCGAGACGCTCCCGGTCGTGGCCGTACTTCTCCTGCAGCGCCTTCTGCTTGGGCGCCAGCAGCTGCATGTTGCGCGAGGAGTTGATCTGGCGGACGAAGAGCGGGATCAGCAGCGTCCGGATCACCACGGTCAGCAACACGATCGACAGCGCCCAGGTGCCACCCCAGGCCGGGTTCATGCCCAGGCTGGACAGCAGGGTGTGGAAGCCCACCAGGATGCCCGACACCGCCCAGTACAACGGGGTCATCATCGCCCCGAGCAAGCCGAGGAAGTCGTCCCACAGGTTCAGGGGCACAAGGTCGAGCGGGTTCACGTTGTCACCTCACGGACGCGGCGCGCGTCGGTCGGGGCCGGGGCGGCCGGATCAGTCCTGGCGGCCTGCTCGGCCGCCCATTCGTTCGCGGCGGGGGTGCCGGGCACGGGGTCGTAGCCGCCGGCCGCCCACGGGTGGCAGCTGGCCAGCCGGCGCGCGGCCAGCCAGGACCCCCGGGCTGCGCCATGGACGGTGACCGCCTCCAGCGCGTAGGCCGAACACGACGGGTAGTACTTGCAGACATTGCCGTACAAGGGGCTGATCACCGCGCGATAAGCCTTCAGCAGTCCGATCAGAACGTACTTCATGCCGCGAGTCGATCCAGGCAGGTCGACCAGGCCGACGCGAAGTCCTCCGCGAGACGGGGCGTCGACGCCGCGTCCGGCAGTGCCCGCACGACGACGTCCACACCGAACGGCGCGGCCGGCAGGACGGCGGCGGTCAGATGGCGCAACCGGCGCTTCACCCGGTTGCGGCGCACGGCGTTGCCCACGGCCCTGGAGACGATGAAGCCCGCCCGGGACGGCGCGGCGTCCACCCGGCGGGCATGCACCACCAGGCTGGTGCGCCCGCATCGGACGCCCTGGCGCAGCGTGTCGCGGAAGTCAGTGGAATTGCGCAACCGCGACTCGGCAGGCAGCACCGCGAGCCGGCTCAGCCGGCCAGACGGGCGCGGCCACGGCGACGCCGGGCCGAGATGATCGCGCGCCCCGCACGGGTACGCATGCGGAGACGGAAGCCATGGGTGCGGCTGCGACGCCGGTTGCTCGGCTGGAAAGTGCGCTTGCTCACGCGAGTGCTCCCAAGTTCGTATTGTCCGGATCAGATGCGTCCACCTGGACGCACGGTTGTGTCACGACAGCGACTGCCCAACTCTACGCGGCGGCGGCGAACTCCGGCAAACCGGACCACTGACCGGCCGGCCGTCGAGCCGACACGCCGAATCCAACGGTATCTTTTAGGAATCCGTTTGCGCCGATGCCCGGAACCTCGCTAGGTTGCTCTACGGCCGACGGGGGTCGTCACCCCGAGGACTGCTGCATTCGTACACAGTCTGTGGACAACCGTGTGGAAACCTGGCTGGGGCAGGTAGAAGGAGCCGAAGCAGGACCCATGACTCAATCGTCCAGCACTTCCGATCCGGTCGGTTCGGCCGACCTGGAAGCCGCATGGGCGCACGTCTGGATGTCCTCCGATCCGGTCACCAGAGGCTGGCTGCAGGGCATGCGTCCGGTCACCCTGCACGACTCCCTGGTCATCCTCGCCGTCCCGAACGAGTTCACTCGCGACCGGGTCGAGAGCAGGCTGCGTCCGGTCATCGAGCAGCAGCTGAGCGAGTTCTACTCCCGGCCGATCCGCTTGGCCATCGACGTCGATCCCACGATCACGGACGAGGATTCTCGTCCGCCGGTACCGCCCGAGCCCGAGCCGCAGCCACCGCAGGCGTCCCCTCGTCCCCAGGCACAGGGACGTAACGGTGACCGCCTGAACCACAAGTACTCGTTCGAGACCTTCGTGATCGGCAACTCCAACCGCTTCGCGCACGCTGCCGCGGTCGCGGTGGCCGAGGCCCCCGGCAAGGCCTACAACCCACTGATGATCTACGGCGACTCCGGGCTGGGCAAGACCCACCTGCTGCACGCGGTGGGTCACTACATCCGCAACTACTACGACCGGGTGCAGGTGAAGTACGTCTCCACCGAGGAGCTGACCAACGACTTCATCAACGCCGTCTCCGACAACCGCACGGCGGACTTCCGCCGCCAGTACCGCGAGGTCGACGTGCTGCTGGTGGACGACATCCAGTTCCTCGAGGGCAAGATCCAGACCCAGGAGGAGTTCTTCCACACCTTCAACACGCTGCACACCGCGCAGAAGCAGATCGTGCTCACCTCCGACCGTCCGCCCAAGGCCCTGGAAGCACTGGAGCCGCGGTTGCGCAGCCGGTTCGAGTGGGGGCTGATGACCGACATCCAGCCGCCCGACCTGGAGACCCGGATCGCCATCCTGCGGAAGAAGGCCGCCGCCGAGCGGCTCACCGCCGGCCCTGACGTCCTGGAGTTCATCGCGTCGCGGATCCAGACCAACATCCGCGAGCTCGAGGGCGCACTGATCAGGGTGACCGCGTTCGCCAGTCTCAACCGCCAGGAGGTCGACCTCGCGCTCGCCGAGATCGTGTTGCGCGACCTGATCCCGGACGGCGCAGAGACCCAGATCTCGTCCACGGCGATCATGACCCACGTGGCCGACTACTTCGCGATCACCGTCGAGGAGCTGTGCGGCCAGAGCCGGACGCACGTCCTGGTCACCGCCCGGCAGATCGCCATGTACCTGTGCCGCGAGCTCACCGACCTGTCCCTGCCGAAGATCGGCCAGTTGTTCGGCGGCCGCGACCACACCACCGTCATGCACGCCGACCGCAAGATCCGCCAGCTCCTGCGCGAGCGTCGCAGCGTGTTCAACCAGATCACCGAGCTCACGAACCGGATCAAGCAGTCCCCCCTGCGCTGACCGCACACCCCCGGCCCTCCAGGCCGCCACCCCTCGCCGCACAGCCGCCCCCGAGGTTCACACCTGCCCCTGAAATTCCGGGGGCGGCTGTGAACCTCGGGGGCGGCTGACGTGGGGAGCTGCGGGGCCGAGTCACCCGAAGGGGGGACCGTCCACCACTGTGGATAACTCGGGGGATAACTACCGTCACCTGTGTGGCTGTCAACCGGCCGCGGTCTCCGTCCGCAAATCCTCCCCGTGTGATTCCGGGTTCTCCACAGGCCGTCTCCACAGCCGACACGCCGTGGCAGTACGTCGTTCACCGGTTGTCCACCGTATCCACACCCGCTGTTACTCCTACGAATTGATTACAGATCCCTCGAACATCAAAGTCAGCGGATGCACAACGTGGGGAAACCCGCCTTACGCGTCACGCACGGACCAGCGTCGATATGATCAACCGACCACGCGTGTGAGTTCCAAGGGAGCAATGGTGAAGATCCGTCTCGACCGCGACGTCCTGGCCGAAGCAGTGCAGTGGGCTGCCCGCAGCCTGCCCACCCGTCCGAGCGTCCCGATCCTGGCCGGCCTGCTGGTCAAGGCATCGGGCGGCCAGGTCGTGATGAGCAGCTTCGACTACGAGACCTCGGCGCAGATCCAGGTGAAGGCCGACGTGTCGGACGACGGCGTCGCCCTGGTCTCCGGACGCCTGCTCGCCGACATCGCGCGGTCGTTGCCGAACAAGCCGGTGGACATCACCGCGGACGAGACCCGCATGGAACTGGTCTGCGGCACGGCCCGCTTCACCCTGCAGACACTGCCGGTCGCCGACTACCCGGCGCTGCCAGAGATGCCCGAGGCGACAGGCGCGATTCCGAGCGAGGAGTTCGCCCGGGCGGTCGGCCAGGTCGTGATCGCTGCCGGAAGGGACGAACTGCTGCCGGTCTTCACCGGCGTCCGGATGGAGATCGAGGGTGACACGCTGTCGCTGCTGGCAACCGACCGCTACCGGATGGCGCTGAAGGAACTCGACTGGAGCCCGCGCAGCAGCGGCGGTGAGGGCGCGGCGCTCGTGCCCGCCCGGGTGCTGGCGGAGACCGCGAAGAGCATGACCGCGGGCGAATCGGTGACGCTGAGCCTCTCGTCCGCGGCCACCGGGGACGGCCTGATCGGCTTCGAGGGGACGGGCGCCGCCGGCGTCCGGCAGATCACCACGCGACTGCTGGACGGGGAGTTCCCCAAGGTGCGGCACCTGATGAACGTGCAGGCGGCCCTGACCGTCCGCGCGAACACCGCTGAGGTGATGGCCGCGGTGAAGCGCGTGGCACTGGTGGCCGAGCGCAACACGTCGCTGCGGATGCTCATCGGCGACGGCTCGATCACGCTCGAGGCCGCCACCGGCGACCAGGCCCAGGCCGTGGAGGCGCTGGAGGCCGTCGTGGAGGACGTGACCGGCACCGGCCTGTCGATGACCGCGGCCGGCTTCAACCCCCACTACCTGTCCGACGCGCTCGCCGCCCTGGACAGCCCGTACGTGCAGTTCTCGTTCACCCAGCCGGGCAAGCCCTGCCTGCTCACCGGCCTGACCGAGATCGACGGCGAGCCGAACGACGACTACAAGCACGTCATCATGCTCATGCGCCTGCCCGCGTGACGGGCCCTCAACGGTCCCTGAGGAGCGTTCGCGAGGCACGAGCGGGCGCGTCACGAAGGGCCTCCGACGATGGATGCCAGACATGTTCGTCACTCACCTGAGCCTGGCTGACTTCCGGTCCTACCCGCTGACGGAGGTTCCGCTCGAGGCCGGCGTCACGGTGTTCACCGGAGCGAACGGACAGGGGAAGACCAATCTCGTCGAGGCGGTCGAGTTCCTGGCCACGCTGGGTTCGCACCGCGTGGCCTCGGAAGCGCCGCTGGTGCGAGCCGGCGCGGAACGGGCGATCGTCCGGGCCCGCGTGCAGGCCGGACGCGACGACACCCGCAGCCTGCTGCTGGAGATCGAACTGATTCCGGGACGGGCCAACAAGGCGTCCCTGAACCGGTCGCCGCTGCGGCGGCCGCGTGACCTTCTCGGCGCGCTGCGCGTCGTGTTCTTCTCGCCGGAGGATCTGTCCATCGTGAAGGGCGACCCGAGCGAACGGCGCCGGTTCATCGACGAGCTGGTGGTGGCGCGCTGGCCGCGCCTCGCCGGCGTCCGAGGCGACTACGACCGGGTTCTCAGGCAGCGTTCGACCTTGTTGAAATCCCTTTCCGGACGAGGTCCGCGCGCGGTCACCGAGGACGTGGCCGCTACGCTCGACGTCTGGGACGGCCAGCTGGCCGCTTTCGGCGCCGAGATCGTGGCCGCCCGGCTCCTGACTCTCGACGCGCTGCGTCCGCACCTGGTCGAGGCCTACGCGAGCATCGCACCCACCAACAACGTCGCCGCCGCCGAGTACAAGTCGTCATCCCTGGTCGCGCCGGAGCCGCTGGCCGATCCGGAACCGCTGGTCGATCCGGAGCCGCTGGTCGATCCGGAACCGTTGGTCGAGCCTGTCGAGACCCCACCCCCCGGCGTGCCCGAGCTGAAGGAGGTCCTCACCGCACGCATGCTCGAACGCCGCAACGAGGAGATCGCCCGTGGCGTGTGCCTCGTCGGCCCGCACCGCGACGACATCACACTGACGCTGGGCGAGCTTCCGGTGAAGGGCTACGCATCCCATGGCGAGTCGTGGTCGATGGCGCTGGCGCTGCGGCTCGCGTCGTTCCAACTGCTGCGGTCCGACGGGGTCGAGCCGGTGCTGGTCCTGGACGACGTGTTCGCGGAGCTGGACGAGTCGCGTCGCGCCCGCTTGGCGGAGCTGGTCTCCGGCGCCGAGCAGGTTCTGGTCACGGCCGCGGTTGCCGCCGACGTGCCGGAGTCCTTGAACGGACGCCGCTTCACGGTGCAGGCTGCGACGGTGACTCTGGAAGCGAGCGCGTCCCCACCGAGCCCTGAGGGCCCCGATGACTGACGAGACCCGTCCCGACCACGACCCGCAGGGCATGGACCTCGCCAAGCGGATCGCCCGCGCCGCGCGCGGCGCGACACCGCCGCCGGCGCGCAGGAAGCAGCCGCCGAAGCGGACGGACGAGCCGACCCTGCTGGGCGATCTGGTCAAGGAAGTGATCGCCGAGGAGGGCTGGACGCGCGAGGTGAACGTCCACCAACTACTGGCCCGTTGGCCCGTCCTGGTCGGTCCGGTGAACGCCGCGCACTCGGCACCGGAGTCGTACAAAGACACGGTGCTGACCGTCCGCGCGGAGTCGTCGACGTGGGCCACCTCACTGCGGACGATCGCACCGCAGCTGGTCGCCGTCCTCAACGAGCAGCTCGGCCAGGGCACGGTGACGCGCGTCCTCGTGCTCGGCCCGGAGGCGCCGAGCTGGAAGAAGGGCCGCCGCTCCGTCCCCGGCCGCGGCCCCCGCGACACCTACGGCTGAACCGTGCAACTCCGACACGATTCGCCTTTGGACGGAGAAGTGGCAGGCAAAGTCGTAACCAGACCGACGCTCCCACCGCCGGCGTCGCGAAGAGTCCCCGCCGCAAGCCGCGGCGGAGTCGAGTGGCGGCCCCTGCTCGGCATGGGCGCGTTCGTCACGCTGCTGCACGTGCTGGGCTGGGGGACGCTGCTCGGGGTGGTCGTGCCGCAGCAATTGGCACTCGGTTCGTCCCAGGTCTTCGGCATCGGGCTGGGTGCGACTGCCTACGCGCTCGGCATGCGGCACGCGTTCGACGCCGACCACATCGCCGCGATCGACAACACCACCCGCAAGCAGCTCGCCGAAGGCGGCCGGCCGATGTCGGTGGGGTTCTGGTTCTCCCTCGGCCATTCCACGATCGTGCTCGTCCTGGTCGCGCTCCTGACCGCGGGGATCGGTGCGTTGGCCAGCCAGGTGGTCGACGACAGCTCGACGCTGCAGCAGGTGACCGGACTGTTCGGCACGCTGGTGTCGGGCACATTCCTGGTGCTGATCGGGCTGGTGAACCTGGTCGTGCTGGCTGGGCTTGCCCGGCTGTTCGTCCGGATGCGGCGCGGGAAGCTCGACGAGGCCGCCCTGGAGGCGCAGCTGCAGCGCCGGGGCGTGCTCTCCCGGATCATCGGCCGGTCGACCGGACTGGTGACCAGGCCTTGGCACATGTACCCGGTCGGCCTGTTGTTCGGGTTGGGCTTCGACACGGCCACCGAGGTCGGGCTGCTGGTGCTCGCCGGTGGCGCGGCCGCCCTGAGCCTGCCGTGGTACGCGGTGCTCACCCTGCCGGTGCTGTTCGCCGCCGGCATGTGCCTGCTGGACACCGCGGACGGCGTCCTCATGTTCCACGCCTACGGGTGGGCGAACGCGCGTCCGGTGCGGCGAGTGTTCTACAACCTGACGGTCACCGGCCTGTCCGTGGTGGTCGCCCTGCTGATCGGCGGGATCGAACTCCTCGGCGTCCTGGCTGATCGGCTCGGCATCACCACCGGACCGCTGGCCGCCGTCGCCGCCATCGAACTGGGTGACATCGGGTACCTCGTCGTCGGCCTCTTCCTCACGGCGTGGCTCGTGGCCGTGGCGGTCTGGAAGCTGGGACGGGTGGAGGAGCGGTGGAGCCGTGCCGACTGACCTCGTCGGCGTCACGGTCGCCGAGCGTGTTCCCGCTCGGCCTCGCTGAAGGCTTCGCGCACCTCGTCCAGGATCGCCTGCATGGCGGCACGCGCGGCCGCCGGATCGCCCCGGAAGACCGCCTCGGCGACCGCCTCGTGACCAGCGAGCGCCTCCGGCTTGGGCTGAGCTGGCATCAGCCCCAGCTCGGTACGTCCCTGGAGGACCACGGCCACCAGGTCGCTGAGCGCGGCGAACAACTCGTTGCCGCACGACTTCAGCAGCAGACTGTGGAACTCGATGTCGAACGCCAGGAACTCCTGCAGTTGTCCGGCCTCGCCGGTGCGGCGCATCTCGGCGGCCAGGGGCAGCAGGCGCGCGCGAGTGTGGATGGACGCCAGCCGAGCTGCGCTCTCGGCAGCCGCCGGCTCGACAGCCAGGCGGAGCTGGGTGAGGGAGTAGATCTGGTCCTCGCGCCTCGTGGAGTGCAGCCGCCAGTCGATCAACTGCGGATCCAGGACGCTCCACTCCTCGATCGGCTGTGCGACCAGGCCAAGTCGCCTCCGGGTGCGGACGAGGCCCATGGACTCGAGTTGGCGCGATGCCTCTCTGGACACGGTCCGCGAGACCCCGAAGCGCGACTGGATGTCCTCCAGCGTGCGGGCCTGTCCAGCGACCCAGCGCTCGTCGATGATCTCGATCCCGAGCTCTCGCGAGATCCGGTGGTGCAGGAGAGGGTTGCTGGACTCCGTGCTCATCGACCCTCCTGCTAGCCCTGGTCTGACAAAGCATACCCTCTACGGGTCTCAACACCCTTCTACCAAAATTAATACACCCAATCTCTTGAAAGAGAGTATGAATCTGTCGTAAGGTCATCCTGCTGGGTTCAGTGAAGTGCTCAGGAAGAGGTCAAGGATGACGAATATTCACGTCGTGGTGATGGGTGTCGCCGGCTCCGGCAAGTCGACGGTCGCTCACCTGCTCCACCAGCGACTCGGCTGGGTCGTCGCTGAGGGCGACGACTATCACCCGGCGAGCAACATCGCCAAGATGAGTTCTGGTACCCCGTTGACAGACGAGGACCGCTGGCCCTGGCTGGACTCGATCGTGGAATGGACCGCCCAGCAGGATCGGGGCGGGTTGTCGACGATCGTCACCTGCTCGGCGCTCAGACGGGCCTATCGGGACCGCCTCCGCGGCGCGCCCGGACGCACGCTGTTCGTCCACCTGGTCGGATCGCCCGAGTTGCTCGCCGAACGCATGCAGGCGCGCACCGACCACTTCATGCCGCCTTCGCTGCTGCCGTCCCAGTTGGCCACACTCGAGCCCCTCGATGCCGACGAGGCGGGGACCACCATCGACATCGGCCGTCCGGTCGACCTGATCGCCGAGCTGGCGATCAGCCAACTCAACCTCAACCCCACCCACGAATAGACAACGGAGTCCTCATGTCCACACCCCTGATCCTCGCCGCCCTCGGCGGCATCGCGACGATCGTCGTCCTGATCGTCTGGCTGAAGGTGCACCCCTTCCTGTCGCTGATGGCCGGCTCGGCCGTGATGGCCATCGCGGCCGGCGTGCCGTACGCCGACCTGTTCAAGAGCTTCACCGCCGGGCTCGGCTCGACCCTGTCCGGTGTGGGGCTGCTGATCATTCTCGGTGCGATCATCGGCACCCTGCTGATCTCCTCAGGCGGCGCGGACGTGATCGTCGACACGATCCTCTCGAAGACGCCGCTCCAGCGGCTGCCCTGGGCCATGGCGCTGATCGCCTTCGTCGTCGGCATCCCGCTGTTCTTCGAGGTGGGCGTCGTGATCCTCATCCCGGTGGTGATGTTCGCCGCGCGGCGGGCGAAGCTGCCCGTCATCCTGCTCGGCATTCCCGCTCTCGCCGGGCTCTCGGCCCTGCACGGCCTCGTGCCGCCCCATCCCGGCCCGCTGATCGCGATCGACGCGCTGCACGCCAACCTCGGGCTGACCCTCGGCCTCGGCCTGCTCGTCGCCATCCCCTGCGTGATCCTCTCCGGTCCCGTCCTCGGCCGGATCATGGCGAAGTGGGTGCCCATCGAGGCTCGGGCCGACCTCCTGGGCACCGGTGGTCCGGCCGAGGGCAGCAAGCGGCCCGGCTTCGCCGCGTCCCTGACCGTCGTCCTCCTTCCGGTGGTGCTGATGCTCGCCCGGACCATCGTGGAGATGAGCGGGGCGGAGGAGACTCCCCTCGGTGCCGCGGTCGTGTTCGTCGGCACCCCGCTGATCGCACTGCTGATCACCACGATCGTCGCGATGTTCGTGTTCGGCTTCCTGCTGTCGAAGAGCCGCGAGGAAGTCAGCAAGCTGGTGGGCTCGGCGCTGGGCCCGATCGCCGGCATCCTGTTGATCGTGGGTGCCGGTGGCGGCTTCAAGCAGACCCTGGTCGACTCCGGCATCGCGGACGTGATCGCCAAGGGCCTGGTCGACGCGGCGCTCCCGCCGTTGCTGGCGGGCTGGCTGGTCGCCGTCCTGATCCGTCTGGCCACCGGCTCGGCGACCGTGGCCACCATCACCGCGTCCGGCATCATGGCACCGTTGGCCGCCGGCCTCTCGCCGACGCACGCCGCACTCATGGTGCTGGCCATCGGGGCCGGATCGGTGTTCCTCAGCCACGTCAACGATGCCGGGTTCTGGATGGTCAAGGAGTACTTCGGCATGTCCGTCGGCCAGACGTTCAAGACCTGGTCACTGATGGAGACGGTCCTGTCGGTGACCGGCCTGGTCTCCGTGCTGCTGCTTAGCCTGGTTGTCTGAGTCGAAAGGAACCCACGACATGAGCACTGACGTCTCCCGATTCCCCTCCGCCGACATCGGCATCGTCGGCATGGCCGTGATGGGCAGCAACCTCGCCCGCAACTTCGCCAGCCGCGGCCATGCGGTAGCCGTGTTCAATCGCACACCCACGCGCACCCGAGAGCTGATGGCCGAGCACGGCGCAGACGGCGCCTTCGTGCCGTCGGAGGACATCACCGACTTCGTCGCCAGCCTGAAACGGCCCCGCCGGATCATCATGATGGTCAAGGCCGGCGCGGCCACCGACGCGACCATCGACTCCCTCGTCCCGCTGCTGGAGCCCGGTGACATCCTCGTGGACGGCGGCAACTCCCACTTCCCGGACACGATCCGTCGCGAGGCCGCGCTGCGGGAGTCGGGGCTGCTGTTCGTCGGCGCCGGGATCTCCGGTGGCGAGGAGGGGGCGCTGAACGGTCCGGCGATCATGCCCGGTGGACCCGCCGAGTCGTACGAGAGCCTCGGCCCGCTGCTGGAGAGCATCTCAGCCCACGTGGACGGGGTGCCGTGCTGCACCCATGTCGGACCCGACGGCGCCGGCCACTTCGTGAAGATGGTGCACAACGGCATCGAGTACGCCGACATGCAGCTGATCGGCGAGGCCTACGACCTGCTGCGGCAGGGCCTGGGCGCCAGCCCGGCCGAGATCGGCGACATCTTCGCCGACTGGAACTCCGGCGATCTGGAGTCGTTCCTGATCGAGATCACCGCCGAGGTGCTGCACCAGGTGGACGCGGCGACCGGCACGCCGTTCGTCGACATCGTCGTGGACGAGGCCGGCCAGAAGGGCACCGGACGCTGGACCGTCCAGAACGCGCTCGACCTCGGGGTTCCGGTGACGGGTATCGCCGAGGCCACCTTCGCCAGGGCGCTGTCCAGCTCGCTGCCGCAGCGCGAGGCGGCCCGCCGGGTGCTGCCGGCGTCCGTGCAGCCGCTGGCGGTCAGCGACCGCGCGCAGTTCGTCGAGGACGTCCGGTCCGCGCTGTACGCGTCCAAGGTGGTCGCGTACTCCCAGGGCTTCGACCAGATCGCCGCGGCCAGCGCCGAGTACGGCTGGGGCATCGACCGGGGCGCGATGGCCCGGATCTGGCGGGGTGGCTGCATCATCCGCGCCCGCTTCCTGAACCGGATCACCGAGGCGTACGAGCGCGACCCGCAGCTGGCGCTGCTGCTCGCCGACCCCTACTTCACCGACGCGGTCACCGCGGGCCTGCCGGCATGGCGACGGGTGGTCGCGCAGGCGGCGCTGGCGGGCATCCCGGCACCGGCGTTCGCTTCCTCACTGGCGTACTACGACGGACTACGGGCCGAGCGCAGCTCCGCGGCGCTGATCCAGGGCCAGCGCGACCTGTTCGGTGCGCACACCTACCGCCGCGTCGACCGTCCGGGCACTTTCCACACCCTGTGGTCCGGCGACCATACCGAGGTGGAGGCCTGAACCGCGGGGTCAGACTCCGTCCCGCCCTCTTTCGTCGTCCCGCCCTCTTTCGTCGTCCCGCTCTTTCGTCGTCCCGGCCCCCTTTCGTCATCCCGGGCTTGACCCGGGATCTCCGTGACCGGCGTGCCGACCAGCGCGCCGGATCCGCGTTCGCCGGGATGACGGAAGGGCGGTCTCGGCGCGAGTTGGCCGATCGGAGGCGGCCATGGCGGCTGGTGCGCGCCGGCCGCAACGTCACGACTCCGAACGGCGTGCTTCTGGCATGAAGCGACTGCTTGCCCTCGCGGGGCTCCTTCTCACCGGCTGCGCGACGGTGACCCCGGCTCAGCCGGCCGCGTCCCCACCGCCACCGACGCAGGTGGCCAGCCGCGAAGCACAGGGCGGGCTGTGCGTGAGCGGGCAGGAGTGCCGCTCGCTGCTCACCGTCCGCAGTGACGGCACCTGGGTGCTGGAGGGAGCAGAGGACCGGACGGGCACACTCGAACCCGATCAGCTGACCCGACTCCAGGACGCGGCCGCCCGCACCACGATGGCGGCCGCGCTGCCGTTCACCGGCACGTGCCCGACGGCCTGGGACGGTCAGGAGTACACCTACACCTGGACGTCGGGCGATCAGCGCCACACGGTGGCGTCCTGCGACCGGGAGGTCGACCCCGCCGACCCGCTGGTGACGGCGTTCGAGGAGTTGGTGGCCGACCTCGGCCGAGCCTGTCGTGATCTGGCCACTCGAGCTCGCAGGTGTGACAGCCGAGACGAGTGGGACGCCGTCAGTGGCCGGATCGCGACATCCGAAAACGCCCTCTCTGGCCGCCTGCGGCCCCCGGACGCATATCCGACCTTGTGTCAGCCCCTGCCAGAGCCTGCGGAACGCCAATTCGGGCCGCGCAGGCCCACATGCCGGGCGTCGAGGCCCGGAATTCCGGGCCGATCCGCTAGAATGGGTCCGTTCTGGAGCGTGCCGCCGTTGGCGGCTTTCTTACGTGAGGATTCCGCGATTGACTGACGAGGCCAACCTCGCCGTGTCCGCTGCCCAGGCTGCCCATGTGGCCGAAGGCAGTTACGACGCGTCCGCGATCACCGTTCTCGAGGGACTTGAGGCCGTCCGCAAGCGTCCCGGCATGTACATCGGCTCGACCGGAGAGCGCGGTCTGCACCACCTGGTCTACGAGGTGGTCGACAACGCCGTGGACGAGGCGCTGGCCGGCTACTGCGACGCCATCCTGGTCGAACTGCTGGACGAGGGCGGCATCCGGGTCACCGACAACGGCCGCGGCATCCCGGTCAAGGAGCATCCCAAGGAGAAGATCTCTGCGCTGACCGTGGCGCTGACCATGCTGCACGCCGGCGGCAAGTTCGGCGACGGCGGCTACAAGGTGTCCGGCGGCCTGCACGGCGTGGGCGTCTCCGTGGTGAACGCGCTGAGCGACTCGCTCACCGTCGACGTCCGCCGCGACGGCTACCACTGGCGGCAGTCCTTCACCCTCGGCGACCCGAACGAGCCGCTGCAGCAGCTGGAGAAGAGCACCGAGACCGGGACGATCGTCACCTTCTACGCCAGTCCGGCGATCTTCGAGACCACCACGTACTCCTACGAGACCCTGGTCACCCGGTTCCGCGAGATGGCGTTCCTGAACAAGGGCCTGAAGATCACGATCGCCGATCGCCGCGCGTCCACCGCGACGGACGAGGACGAGGAGGATGCGCTCGACGCGCAGCCCCGGGTCCGCGAGCAGACCTTCCAGTACGCGGACGGCCTGATCGACTACGTGAAGTACCTGACCGGCAGCAAGGAGACCATCCACTCCTCCGTGATCGCGATCGATGCGATCTCCGAGGAGCAGCGAATGAGCCTCGAGGTCGCCATGCAGTGGAACTCCTCGTTCACCGAGAGCGTCCACACCTTCGCGAACACGATCAACACCCACGAGGGCGGCACCCACGAGGAGGGCTTCCGCGCGGCCCTGACCAACACGGTCAACAAGTGGGGCGAGACGTGGGGGATGATCAAGAAGCGCGAGGACCGGGTCTCCGGCGACGACATTCGCGAGGGCCTGACCGCGATCATCTCGGTGAAGCTGTCCGAGCCGCAGTTCGAGGGCCAGACGAAGACCAAGCTCGGCAACACCGAGGCGCGGTCGTTCGTGCAGAAGGTCGTCAACGACCTTCTCGGCGACTGGTTCGAGAAGAACCCGTCCGACGGCAAGGACATCGTCCGCAAGGCGCAGGCCGCGGCGACCGCTCGCGTCGCCGCCCGCAAAGCCCGCGACCTGGCCCGCAGCCGCAAGGGACTGCTGAACAAGGGCCAGTACGGCAAGCTGAGCGACTGCTCGTCCACCGAGCCGGCCGAGTGCGAGGTGTTCATCGTCGAGGGCGATTCGGCCGGTGGCTCCGCGAAGGGCGGACGCGACCCGCGCACTCAGGCGATCCTGCCGATCCGCGGCAAGATCCTGAACGTCGAGAAGGCGCGGCTGGACAAGATCCTGCAGAACAAGGAGGTCGAGGCGATCTTCAACACCCTCGGCACCGGCGTGCAGGACGACTTCGACGTGGACAAGCTGCGCTACCACAAGATCGTGCTGATGGCCGACGCGGACGTGGACGGCGCGCACATCCGCACGCTGCTGCTGACGCTGCTGTTCCGGTTCATGAAGCCGCTGATCAACGCCGGCCACGTGTACCTCGCGCAACCGCCGCTGTTCCGGCTGCGCTGGTCGAACGCGCCGCACGAGCTCGCCTACTCCGACGCCGAGCGCGACTCACTGCGCGACGCGGGGGTCGCGGCGGGCAAGAAGCTGCCGAACGTGAACCCGATCCAGCGCTACAAGGGCCTCGGCGAGATGAACGCAGAGGACCTGTGGGACACCACCATGGACCCGGGCAAGCGGGCGCTGCTGCAGGTGACGCTGGAGGACGCCGCCGCGGCGGACGAGATGTTCACGATCCTGATGGGCGAGGACGTCGAGCAGCGCCGCAGCTTCATCCAGCGCAACGCCAAGGACGTCCGCTTCCTCGACATCTAGCCCGACTTCACCCACACCCAGCAACCGATGGTCGAGCTTGTCGAGACCTCACGAGGCGTCTCGATACTTCGACAAGCTCAGCAAGGCCAAGCCGACGAACGGTAGGCAGGCAGGAGAACACCAATGACTGACGGCCCCGACGAACCGACCGACGTCGACACCGCCGCACCGGAGGACGAGCAGGCTCTCGCCCCGACGACGGCGAAGACCGAGGAGATCGACCTCCAGGTCGAGGTGCAGCGGTCCTACCTCGACTACGCGATGAGTGTGATCGTCGGCCGGGCGCTGCCCGACGTCCGCGACGGGCTGAAGCCGGTGCACCGCCGTGTCCTCTACGCGATGTACGACGGCGGCTACCGTCCCGACCGCGGCTGGAACAAGTGTTCCCGCGTGGTCGGCGAGGTGATGGGCCTGTACCACCCGCACGGCGACTCGGCGATCTACGACACCCTCGTCCGGCTGGCGCAGCCGTGGGTGATGCGGCACCCGCTGGTGGCCGGCCAGGGCAACTTCGGCTCGCCCGGCAACGACCCGGCGGCGGCCATGCGGTACACCGAGTGCAAGATGGCGCCGCTGGCCATGGAGATGGTCCGGGACATCACCGAGAACACCGTCGACTTCACGCCGAACTACGACAACCGCGAGATGGAGCCGACCGTCCTGCCGGCGCGATTCCCGAACCTGCTGGTGAACGGCTCGACCGGCATCGCGGTCGGCATGGCGACCAACATCCCCACGCACAACCTGCGCGAGGTGGCGTCCGCCGTGCAGTGGGCGCTGGAGCACCCGGAGGCCACGAAGGAGGAGCTGCTGGAGGCCGCCATGGAGCGGATCCAGGGCCCCGACTTCCCGAACGGCGCGCTGATCGTGGGCCGCAAGGGCATCGAGGACGCGTACCGCACCGGGCGCGGCTCGGTGATCATGCGCGCGGTGATCGACATCGAGGAGGATCGCAACGGCCGCACGCTGCTGGTGGTCACCGAGCTGCCGCACATGTGCAACCCTGACAACCTCGCGGTGAAGATCGCCGAGCTGGTGAACGCCGGCAAGCTGACCGGCATCGCCGACATCCGCGACGACTCGTCCGCGCGAACCGGGCAGCGGCTGGTGATCATCCTGAAGCGCGACGCGCAGCCGCGCGTGGTGATGAACAACCTGTACAAGCACACGCAGCTGCAGGACACGTTCGGCTGCAACATGCTGGCGCTGGTGGACGAGGTCCCGCGGACGCTGCGGCTCGACCAGTTCATCAGCCATTGGATCAAGCACCAGATCCAGGTCATCCAGCGGCGCACGGCGTACCGGCTGAGCGAGGCGGAGAAGCGCGCGCACCTGGACCGTGGCCTGGTGGCGGCGCTGAACCGGCTGGACGAGGTGCTGGCGTTGATCCGGGCGTCCCGGACGGCCGACGCCGCGCGCGAGGGCCTGAAAGACCTGCTGGGCATCGACGACGACCAGGCACTGCACATCCTGAACACGCAGCTGCGGCGGCTGGCGGCGATGGAGATCGAGCAGATCATCGCCCGGCTGGCCGAGATCGAGCGGCAGATCGAGGACCTGAAGGACATCCTCGCCAAGCCGGAGCGGCAGCGGCAGATCGTCTCGTCCGAGCTGGGCGAGATCGTGGACAAGTACGGCGACGACCGCCGGACCCGGATCATCGCGGCCGACGGCGACCTGAGCGACGAGGACTTCATCCCCGACGACGACATGGTGGTCACGATCACGCGCGGCGGCTACGCCAAGCGGACGCGCAGCGACCTGTACCGCGTCCAGAAGCGCGGCGGCAAGGGGGTTCGCGGGGCGACGCTGCGGGCGGACGACGAGGTCGACCACCTGTTCGCGACGACGAACCACCACTGGATCCTGTTCTTCACGAACCTCGGCCGGGTGTACCGGGCGAAGGTGTGGCAGCTGCCGGAGGCCGGCCGGGACGCGAAGGGCGGGCATGTCGCCGGGCTGCTGAGCTTCCTCCCGGACGAGCGGATCGCCGAGGTGCTGACGCTGCGTGGCTACGACGACGCGCCGTACCTGCTGCTGGCCACGCGCAACGGCCTGGTGAAGAAGACGGACCTGCGGGCGTACGACTCCCCGCGCCAGGCGGGCGTGATCGCGGTCAACTTCCGCGAGGACGGCGATGAGCTGATCGGGGCGGCGCTGTGCTCGCCGGCCGACGACGTGCTGCTCGTCTCGCGGAAGGGCCAGGCGATCCGGTTCGCGGCGGACGACGAGCAGCTGCGTCCGATGGGACGGGCGACGTCGGGCGTCACCGGCATGAAGTTCCGGGACGGGGACGCGCTGCTGAGCATGTCGGTCATCGGCGCGGACATGCCCGAGGACGACCGGTACGTGTTCACGGTGACCGACGGCGGCTTCGCCAAGCGGACGGCGGTGAGCGAGTACCGGCAGCAGGGTCGCGGTGGGCTGGGGATCAAGGCCATGAAGCTGAACTCCGAGCGCGGATCGCTGGTCGGTGGCCTGGTGGTGCAGGAGTCGGATGAGGTGATCGCGATCAAGGTGAGCGGCCAGATCACCCGATCCGCGGTGGCCGAGGTGCCGGCGAAGGGCCGGGACACGATGGGTGTGAAGTTCGTCGGGGTGGCGGACGACGACGCGGTGTCGGTGATCGCACTGAATCCCGAGTCCTCCGAGGAGGAGAACGGCTCGATTGACCCTGAGGCGACGCCGGAGGGTACCGTTGAGCCTCAGGGGGAGCCGGTGGCGACAGCTGCTGACGAGCAGGAGGCCGAGGAGGAAAAGGGTGACTGAGCGACAAGGCACCGTACGGGGCCGCACCGACCAGAGTCCCGACGACTCCGGCTGGAGCATCGAGGGCGCCGAGTCGTACGGCGACGGCGGCCTGGGTGACACGGTCGTCCGGCTGCCGAGGATCCCGGCCGACGGCCCGCCTCCGGAACTTCCGACGCCACCGAAGGTGCGTCCACCGAGGAACTCGGGGGCGAAGAAGAACGCCGCCAGTGAGGAGACCACGATCGTGAAGCCGGCTGCTCCGGCGGCGCCTGCTGCCCGCGAGGACCACCACTCCTCGCCGTTCGCCGAGCCCAGCGGCCCGGGAATGGCTCCGCCCGCGATGCCGCCGGCGGCGGCCCCGACGGCGTTTGCCGTGCCGGCCGCGGCTGCCACGTCCGTGACGGCGCCGGTTGCCGCGCCCGCGACGAAGCCGAAGGCGTCCGGACTACGGCGCACGCGCAAGGCCCGGCTGCGGCTGGCGAAGGTCGACCCGTGGTCGGTGATGAAGACCTCGTTCCTGTTCTCGATCGCGTTCGGGATCATGTTCTGGGTGAGTGTGTCCGTGGTGTGGACGGTGGTCGTCAGCTCCGGTCTGTTCGACGCCATCAACCAGCAGATCATCGACCTGTTGTCGAGCCCCACCAGCCAGACCACCTGGCGCATCGAGGACTACATCAACACGAACAAGGTGCTCGGCATCACCGCCCTGCTCGCTGTGATCAACGTGGTGATCTCCACCGCCCTCGGCACCCTGACCGCGTTCCTGTACAACCTGAGCGCCAACATCCTCGGCGGCCTGGAGCTCACCCTCGCCGAGGACTGAAGCCGGGGAGGCCGCGCCACCCGCGACAGCACCGCTCCCTGAGGAGGTCGCGAGGAACGAGCAGCCTCATGAAGGGCAGCCCACCCTTCGACACACCCAACGCACCGTTCCGTGCCCGCTGAACATCTCTCCGCGAGCCCTCAAGTTGAGCCTGTCCACCGGAGTCTGTAACGTTTCCTCCTGCGTGCTTCGCATCCCGGGCCTATAGCTCAGACGGTTAGAGCGCTGCCCTGATAAGGCAGAGGTCACTGGTTCAAGTCCAGTTAGGCCCACCGGAATCCCTGGCTCAGCTATGGCTGGGTGATCCGTTCTGGCTGGAGAGATCAGCTCAGGCACCGAGGACGCCGAGCGGAACCACGTGCACCTTCGACGGCAGGGTGTAGGCGTACTGGGTTCCGGTGATGATGGCGAGGAATGCGGGTGGGCCTATGCGGTTGAGGTCGACCCGGTTGTCGCGCAGGGTGAGCAGGCTCCTCTCGGCGTCTGGGATCCTGGTCGAACCGAGCTTCACCTCGATTGCCGCCCAACGACCATCCGGGTACTCCAGGATCGCGTCGACTTCGAGCCCGGTGTTGTCGCGGTAGTGGTAGACCCGTCCCAGCTCGGCGCCGGCGAGGGCGCGGATGTCGCGGATCGCCATCGCTTCGAACACTTGGCCGAAGAACTCGGGGTCCCCAGCGAGTCGTTCAGCGCCGATCCCGAGCGCTGCGCACGCCAGGGCGGGATCGGCGAGGTGCAGCTTTGAGCTGGTGCGCAGCCGCGACTTTGAGCGAAGGGCGACGCTCCAGGCCGGCAGTTCCTCTAGGGCGAACACCCTGGTCAGGGCGTCGAGGTATGTGCGCACCGTTTCGGGGTTGAGGTGGCCCCCGTCGGCCGATACGTCGCGGGCGAGGTTCTCCAGGGTGGCCTCACTCGTGAGGTTGCGTGACACGCTCTCCAGCAGTCGCCGCATCCGCACCGAGTCGTGGCGGACGCCGGTCGCCAGCTGAATGTCGGAGGAGCACAGGTCGTCAACGTAGGAACGGTTGAAGGTGACGGCGTCCGAGGGTGTGGCGGTGAGCAGTGCCGGCCAGCCGCCCCGAACGGCTTCAGCCGCAAGGTCGGGATAGCTCAGCGGACTGGTTCCGCTCACCTGGACCTCGGCGCTGAGGTCGGCCAGTGACACAGCCGACGAGGAGCGCTGGCTCTCGGCCAGCGACATGGGTCGCATCCGCAGCCGGGCGATCCGACCGGCGCCCGAGTGCCGGCTGACGTCCTCAGGTGGGGTGGCCGAGCCCGACAGGATGAACTGTCCGCGCTGTTGACGGTCGTCGATCTCGTGCCGGATCACGTTCCACAGTGTTGGGGCGAGCTGCCATTCGTCGATCAGCCGCGGGATGTCTCCTTTCAGGAGCTCGGCCGGGTTGAGCGACGCGAGCTCGACCAGCTGAGGTGAGCTGTCTAGGCGGAGCGAGCTGCGGGAGTGTTCAAGCCCTGTTGACGTCTTTCCGCAGCCGCGGGGGCCCTCGATGAGGACACCTCCCATGGCGTGGAGAGACCGGTCGAGCGGCTTGTCCGCAGCCCGGGCAAGGTACGTCATGGTGGGAGCATACCGGAGATCGCAACAGTTTTGTACCGGAAACTGCAACTGTTGAGTATCGGAGATTGCAAGGCATTGTCTCCAGTGCCGTCCGAGCAAGCCGCACGTGCAGCGGGCGGTGGCCAGGCAGACACCGAGAGCTCGGCTGTCAGCACGCTGGAGACCCCTTGTCAAAACCGGTTTCGAACAGCGACTAGCTTTTCTGCCCAGGGCAGCTGCCGTTCGTCCAGGCATCCAGCCGTCCGTCTATTCGAAAGGTCTGGGCTAGCTTTGGCAACGTGTTCGTCGACACGGAGATCGCACCGGGCGTCGTGACCCGAGCCTTGACGCCCGAAGAAGCGTCCGAGAGCCGCGGGTGGCGTGAGGCGTTGCTGCCGGGACTGGAGCCGGACGCGGTGGCCCGGTTCATCGATCCCCGTCTGGACAAGGTCTACTCGGTCTTCGCTATGGCCGCGGGGAGTCGTCGTCTCGTCGTCAAGCAGGCCGAGGGCAACGAAGTGGCTGTCTACCGCTCGCATCTGGATGGTCGAGGCCTGCCCGTGCCAGAGCTCTTGCGAGTCGCGGACGTGGACGGCGCAACGTGGCTGTTGTTCGAATCGTTTCCGGGAGGTGATCTGCAGCGCTGCTCAATTGGGCAGGCTCGTGACGCCGGGCGCGCCGTCGGCCAGATAGCGGCCAGTGGTTGGTCGGAGCGGGGCGGCTCGCCGGACGCTACTGCCGCCTATCTCGCGACGCTCGATCGCGATCGTGATGTTCTTGAGGATCTCCCCGAGGTCCGACGGGCGTATGCCGTTCTGGCCCATCGCGCCGAAACGGGGCCCTGGGCTCTCGCCGAGGCTGATCTGCTCCCGATCAACGTTCTCCACGATGGCCAGAGAGCGTGCGTCATTGACTGGGGGTATGGCGAGGTGCTCCCCGTGATGCTGGATCCGGGCCGCTTCCTGGCCCACGGCGGTCCGGGGGAGAGTTCCATGTTCGTCCACGAGGACGGCGTCCGCTCCACGTTCCTCGCGGCGTGGCTGGATGAGGTCTGCTCCCGGGTCGACACCGCCCTCACCTCCGACCTGATGACGCGTGACGTCATGCTTGAGCACGTGCACCAGCACGTCGAGTGCTTCCGGTGGGTACGGCGCCTACTGGCCGCCGGAGAACAGCTTCCTGACCGGTACGACCCCGATCGTGACTTGTACTCGCACCTTGAGGCGGCCCGCCGTTTCGCGTGCGAAGCACTGAACTGACAGCGGTCGTGCGGTTGGCAGCGGACGCCAGTTCCTAGATCCGTCAGTACGACGAACGCACCGAGGTCTGGATCCGTTTCGCGCGACCTTGGAGGTCACGCGAGAGGCCGGACTATCCTGATCCGCATGTCGCCCGCCTACCTGCCGGAGAGCATCACCCGCGCGCAGGCCGACGCCCTCCCGGGGGCCACCGTGCTCCAGTTCGGCACCGACTGGTGCGGCTACTGCCGGGCCGCGGAGCGCGTGATCGAGCCCGTGCTCGAAGCGACGGACGGGCTGCGCCGCATCCTGATCGAGGACGGCAAGGGACGCCCACTCGGCCGCTCCTATCGGGTCAAGCTCTGGCCCACGCTCATCTTCCTCGTCGACGGTGCCGAGGTTGCCCGGGTCGTTCGGCCCTGGCGCTCCGACGACCTGGCCGAGGCCATGGACCTGATCGTCCGTTGACCGTCGCCCACGGGCGTCACCACGCATTCAGACGGTAGATCACATCCGGAGCGCCATTGTGGTTGATGCCGAGGTAGAAAGTGTTTGAGATATGGAACATGCCTTCAACCTCTTCGGCCGCCTTGTGGCCGGTGTCCAGGTCGTCGGCTGACTTGTACACGAGCTTGTGGGTCCAGCTGTCCGGGCTGTTGGAGCTCCACGGGTACTGATAGATGTAGTTGTTCGTCCCTCCACTGCCCTTCGCTATGGACAAGACATTGTAGAAGCTGGTACTGGAGCAGTCGAGTCCCTGTTTCCCAGTCGTCTCAGTGGGTTGCGCGTAGTCGAATGGCCCCGCAGGCAGGCGGGTACCGACGGTATGTGTGGAAGTTTCACGATAGCCAACCAGATCGTTGCCCGTTCGAACGACATATTTGTAGCCGGTCGCGGCCGTGCTGTAGCAGATTCCCGACGGAGTGGTACCCGAGATCTTGATCGTCCCCCTGGACGAGAGATCCGACACCCGCACCACGGTGATCTCCGCGCGAGGCGTGCTCTTCGTACCATTCGGCACGAGAAGCACATCTCCGTACGAGCCGTAGCTCGGGACATATGTCAGATCATTGCCGTGCCCAAGCGGAAGTCCCTTTTTGGCCCTGTCACACCACATGGAGTTCCCCGATATTGTCCACTCGGTCAGCAGAGTACCTCCGGCCTTTTCCCAAGTACTGGTGCCCTTGGGTACCGCGAAGATGATGTAGACATGGCCGTTGCCATATGCGAGCCCGTCCATGACGTCGAAGTAGTCCGTGTCCGAGGCGGTCAGTCCCGGGCACACACTCGGATCAACGATGCGTTTGAAAGACGAGTCAACGGTAAGGTACGTGTTGGCCGCGTGCGCGCTGGTGCTTGGTGCCAGAGTGTTGACCAGCGACAGTACTGCAATTGCTGCGACGGCGATAGCGGTTCTTTTCACCCGGGTTGTCCTTCGGCTGGGGTTGGTGGTATGTCGATCGTATCGACGTGGGGTGCACTGCGCTGGCGAACCGGCGCACAAGTCACTCCGATCACCGCCGGCTTGCGAGGGAGCGAGCGGAGGCCATGGACTGGATCGTCCCGTTGACCGTGAGCGGCTCAGCCGCGAGTGGGTGCCGGGGCATCGTCCGGTCGCCACGGCAGATGCTCGTGCGCGAGCCAGACCGCACGGGGATCGAGGGAACGGATGAGCACCTGGCCCTCGGCGCGGGGCTCGTCCAGTTCGCCGAACCAGACGGCCGTGTCGCCACCGATCACGGCGTGGACGCTAGGCTTGAAAGAAAATATTGTCAAGCTCTGCTGATTCGGGATACGGGCTAGCTGTGAATCAGTCCTCCATGTTCGGTGGACAAAGTCACACCACGAGGCCGTCCACCGAACTCCCACCTTGCGCGTCACCGGAGATGCCGGAAGCATGCTCCGGCATGAAGACCACTCGACTCGAGGCGTTCAGCGACGGCGTGCTCGCCATCATCATCACGATCATGGTTCTCGAGTTGCGAGCGCCGGAGGGCCCCGAGCTGCACGACCTGCTCGGCGCGGCGACGGGCCTGCTGACCTACTTGCTGTCGTTCGTCTACGTCGGCATCTACTGGAACAACCACCACCACATGTTCCAGCTCGTCGGACGGGTCACCGGCGGCATCCTGTGGAGCAACCTCGCCCTGCTGTTCTGCCTGTCGCTGCTGCCGTTCACGACGGCGTGGATGGACGAACAGCAATTCGCCCCCGTACCGGTCATCACCTACGGCGTGAACCTGCTCGCCTGCGCCGTCGCGTACTGGACGCTGCAGACCAGGATCACGCGGGTGCAGGGCGCGGGTGGCCCGCTCGCGACCGCACTCGGCCGGGACGTCAAGGCGAAGCTGAGCCCGGCCGTCTATGTCGCCGGCATCCTCGGCACGCTGCTGACACCGTGGCTGGGAGTGGCGATCTACGCGGTCGTCGCACTCATGTGGCTGGTGCCCGACCGCCGCGTGGAGCGGTACATCGCCGCGCACGGTGTCGACGAGTCCTCGTGCGTTCCGCCGACGGCTCACGACGAGCGGGGCTGACCCACACGCACGAAGGCCCGGGCCGAAGCCCGGGCCTTCGTCGATCTGGAGGGACTGACTACTTCCCGCAGACCTGAGCTGCCGCCTTGCCCGCAGCGGTGTCCGCCGCGTACTGCGTGCAGACGTTGTCCTTGGTCACGATGACCGGGGTCAGCAGGTAGGCCGGGACGATCTTCACGCCGTTGTCGTAGCTCTTGGTGTCGTTGACCTCGACCGGCTCGCCCTTCTGGATCTTGCCGATGTACTCGACGACCTTGGTCACGAAGGTCTTCGTGTCCTTGTCGATGGTGGAGTACTGGACGCCCTGGAAGACCAGCTTCACCGACTCGACCTCGGAGTCCTGACCGGTGATGACCGGGTTCGGCTTGCCGGCCGACTTGACCGCCGTCAGAGCCGCGCGGGCGAGAGTGTCGTTCGGGGACAGCACGCCGTGGAGCTGGACGTCGCCGCCGTAGTTGGCGGACAGGATGGCGTCCATGCGCTTCTGCGCCTCGGCGGCCTTCCAGCCGGCCGTCGAGGTCTGCTGCTGCGTCACCTGACCGGAGAGCACCTTCAGCGTGCCGTCATCGATCTTCGGCTGCAGGATGCTCATGGCACCCTCGAAGAACGGCTTGGAGTTGGCGTCGTCCGGGGAGCCGGAGATCAGCTCGATGTTCCACGGGGACGCCTTGCCGGTCTTCTCGAGTCCCTCCAGCAGTGCGGTGCCCTGGAGCACACCCACCTTGAAGTTGTCGTACGCCATGTACAGATCGACGGCGTCGGTGTTCATCAGCAGCCGGTCGTAGGCGATCACCGGGATGCCGGCGGCCTTGGCGGCCTCGAGCTGGCTGCCCAGCTGAGAGCCGTCGACGGCGCCGACGACCAGGAGCTTCACGCCCTGCTCGACCATGGCCGAGATCTGGTTCTGCTGCTCGGGCGCGCCACCGTTGGCGAACTGGACGATCGGGTCGAAGCCGGCGGCCTTGAGCTGATCGGTGAACAGACCCTCGGCGAGAACCCAGTTCTCCGAGGTCTTCTGCGGCAGCGAGACGCCGATCTTGGCGCCGGCCTCGAAGCCGGAACCAATCTTGATCATGCCCTCGGGAACCGCGGCCTCGCTCGTCGCGGAGGACTGCGGGGCCGCACTCGTCGCCGCACGCTCACTGCTGCCACAGCCGGTCAGCAGCAGTGAGGCGGAGGCACCGAGAGCGAGAATCGCGGTTGCGATCTTCTTCATGTGTCTACCTTCTGTGTGTAGGGGAATCGGATGACAACTAGGGGAATCAGCTCAACAGACCGGTGGTCTGGGCCAGGGCGACGAACATCAGGATCACGCCGAGGAAGACCGCGGCGAGCACCGCGGCGATGACGCCGTTGCGGGCCTGCTTGGCGTTGTTCGGCTTGGTCTTGCTCCACATCGCCCACAGAGCGATGCCGACGGGGAACACCAGGAAGCTGAGCACCGCCCACAACGCGTTGCCGGCATCACCGGTCCGGACGGCGGGGCCTTCGAGCTCACGCTCGACGCCCTTGGGGTTGAGGCCGCGGGTGAAGGCCCCGATGATGGACGGCTTGCCCTGCGACTTGCTGTACAGGTCGAAGGCGACCGCGACCAGCAGGACGAAGCCCTTGATGATCTGGGTCATGTCCGAGCCGACGCCCATCAGGTACAGGCCGTTGTTCAGCACGGCCATCACCAGACCACCGATCAGGGAGCCGGTCACCGTGCCGATGCCACCGGAGACCGCCGCGCCACCGATGAAGACGGCGGCGATGGCGTCCAGCTCCCAGCCGACGCCGTCGGCGGGACCGGTCGAGGTCGAGCGCCCGAAGAACATGATCCCGGCGACAGCCGCGAGGAAGGACATGTTCGTCATGGCGAGGAAGTAGACCCGCTTCACGCTGATGCCGGTCAGCGCTGCCGCGGCCTTGTTGCCACCGACCGCGTACACGCCGCGGCCGATGGTGGTGCGGGTGGCGATGAAGTTGTAGATGAGCCCGAGGACGACGAGGATCAGGCCGGTCACCGGGAACGACGTGCCCGGACGCCCGCTGCCGAACAGCCAGGTGAGGTACCCGAGCGCGATGCCGATGACGGCGAGCCGGAGAATGGTGGTCCACAGCGGCGCCGGCGTGCCGCCGGCCTTGACCACCCGCGCGCGGCGGCGGAGGTCGAGGATCAGGATGATCGCGAAAGCGGCGATGCCGAGCACCAGCGTGGAGTTGTTCAGGCCGGTGTTGGGACCCCACTCGGGCAGGTAGCCACCGCCGATGAACCGGATCTCGGTCGGTGCGGGCTGGGACGAGGCCTTGCCGACGTACTGGTAGAGGCCACGGAAGAGCATGTAGCCGGCGAGCGTGGTGATGAAGCCCGGGACGCCGACGAAGGCGAGCCAGGAGCCCTGCCACATGCCGATGAGGATCCCGACGAACAGGCCGAACAGGATGCCGAGCCACCACGGGAATGCCCAGAAGTTGATCGACAGCGCCGTGCAGATGCCGACCACCGCCGCGACCGAGCCCACCGACAGGTCGATCTGCCCGGTGATGATCACGAACAGCATGCCGATGGCGAGCACCAGCACGTAGGAGTTGCCGTTGAGGATGTTCTGCGCGTTGGACGGCGTCAGCATCTTGCCGCGGCTGAGGACCTGGAAGAGCAGCGCCACCAGGATCAGCGCGCCCAGCATGCCGTACTGGCGCACGTTGCCACCGGAGAACTGCCTGAGCCCTTCGGTGATGCGCTTGACCAGGGACTCCTGGGCGGGTTGGCTCCCGCCCGGCTCCGTGGCACCCAGGTCGGTGGGGTTCGCCTTCGTTGCGGTCATCGTTTGTCGTTTCCTAGTTCTGGACGGTGGAGGCGGCCGGCTGGTTCGCGGTGTCGGTCATCAGGCGCATGAGGGATTCCTGGGTCGCGTCCGCGGCGTTCATCTCCCCCGTGATCCGCCCTTCGAAGACCGTGTAGATGCGGTCGCAGACGCCGAGCAGTTCCGGCAGCTCGGACGAGATCATGACCACGCCCTTGCCCTGGTCGGCGAGCCGGTTGATCAGCCCGTAGATCTCGTACTTGGCGCCGACGTCGATGCCGCGGGTGGGCTCGTCGAGGATCGCCAGCGACGGCTGCGCGAACATCCACTTCGCGAGCACGACCTTCTGCTGGTTGCCGCCCGACAGCGTGCCGACGTTCACATTGATCGACGTCGCCTTGATGTTCATCGACTTGCGGTACGCCTCGGCGGCCTGGACCTCCGCCTCGGCGTCGATGACGGTGCGCTTGGAGATCTGCCTGATGCCGGCGGAGACGATCGTGTCCTTGACGTTGTCGAGCAGGTTGAGACCGAGCACCTTGCGGTCCTCGGGGACGTAGGCGACACCGTGGGCGATCGCCGAGGCCACGCTCGGGATCGTGATCTCCTCGCCGTTGATCAGGAGTTGGCCGCTGATGTAGGTGCCGTACGTCCGTCCGAAGATCGAGCGGGCGAGCTCCGTCCGGCCAGCGCCCATCAGGCCGGCGAAGCCGACGATCTCGCCCTTGCGGACGTAGAAGTTCGAGTGGTTGCAGATCAGCCGCCCGGGGATCTGGGGATGCTCGACCGTCCAGTCGCGCACCTCGAAGAGCGTGGGCCCGATCGCGGACGTGTGCTCGGGGAACCGGGACTCGAGCGCGCGGCCGACCATGCCGCGGATGATCCGGTCCTCGTCGACACCGCCGGCGGTCACGTCGAGGGACTCGATCGTCTTCCCGTCCCGGATGATCGTGATCGAGTCGGCGATCTCGGCGATCTCGTTGAGCTTGTGGGAGATCATGATCGAGGTCAGGCCCCTGGCCTTGAGCTGGCGCAGGATGTTGAGCAGGTTCTCCGAGTCGTCCTCGTTCAGCGCGGAGGTCGGCTCGTCCAGGATGAGCAGCTGGACGTCCTTCGACAGCGCCTTCGCGATCTCGATGAGCTGCTGCTGGCCGACGCCCAGGTTCTTGATCGGGGTGTTGGGGTCGACGTCCAGACCGACCCGTTCGAGCAGGCCCGCGGCCAGCCGTCCGGCCTTGACCCAGTCGATGACGCCGTAGCTGGCGACCTCGTTGCCCAGGAAGATGTTCTCGGTGACCGACAGCTCGGGGATGAGCGCGAGTTCCTGGTGGATGATGACGATGCCGACGTGCTCGGACGACCTGATGCCGTTGAACTGCACGTCCTCGCCGTTGTAGACGATCCGGCCCTCGTAGGTGCCCGCGGGATGGACGCCGGAGAGCACCTTCATCAGGGTCGACTTGCCGGCGCCGTTCTCGCCGCAGATCGCATGGATCTCGCCGCGCTTCACGGTCATGGTCACGTTGTCGAGCGCCCGGACGCCGGGGAAGTCCTTGGTGATCCCGACCATCTCCAGGATCGCCGGGGCGTCCGGAGCGGCGCGGTCGTTGCCGACGCTGGCTCCCTCGGCCGGCTGATCACTCATGTGGCTCCCTCCTACGGGCGGGACGTCGGGACCCGCTCCCCCCCACGTCGACGTGTGAGGCCAGTTCGGCCCGACCAAGGATGTGAACCCGCCTGAACGGCAGGCTATGAAGGGTTTTTAGGCCTGTCAACGGTCGTATCCGGCTCGTTATCGAATTGTTTTCATTCGATGGTTGGTAAAATCATGCCCCCAAACCGTTGTGCTGCGGCCCCGGCGAGCCTAGGCTCTCAGCCATGCCCCATCCGACCGGACGTCCCTCGCTCAGGGACCGCACCCGTGAGGAGGTCTATCGGCTGATCTGCGACACCCGCGATCTCACCCGCGCCGCGCTGGTCGAGCGGACCGGACTTCCCAGCAGCACGATCGGGCACGCCGTGGCCCGCCTGCTGGCGGAGGGCCGGATCGCCGAGTCCCCGGCACCGGCGAAGGGTCCGGGGTCCGGCAGCGGGCGTCCCGGCACTCTGCTCAATCCAGTCGCATCCGCGCTCCGCACCGCCGCGATCGACTACGGCCACCGGCATTTCCGGGTCGCGCTCGGCGACGACATGGGGCACATCGTCGACGAGGCGATCGTCGCCCTGAACGTCGACAGCTCGCCGACCCGCGGGCTGGACGCGGCCGCGCGCAGTCTTCGGGAGCTGGGCGAGCGGAACGGTGTGTCCGAGTTCGCCTGCGTGGTCGCGGGGGTGCCCGGTCCGATCGAGAAGACGACCGGTCTGGTGTGCTCCACGACGACGTTGTCCAACTGGGCGGGCATGTTTCCCGCCCGCGAGCTGGAGCAACGACTGGGAGTGCCGGCCCTGGTGCGGAACGACGCCAGTCTCGGCGGCTTCGGGGAGCTCCACCACGGTGCGGGGCGTGGCCACAGTGATTTCCTCTACATCAAGGCGTCCCACGGCATCGGTGCCGGACTGGTCGCGGGCGGCGAGCTCTATCAGGGCGGCAGCGGCTTCGCCGGCGAGATCGGCCACATCATCATCGCCGGACGGCCCGAACTGTGCCGCTGCGGCAATCGGGGCTGTCTCGAAGCGGTCGTCTCCGTGCCATCGGTGAAGGAGCAGATCACGCACACCCATCCCCATCTGGACGTGGCGGCGATCGACCTCGCCGACCTGGACGACCCGACCGCCCACCGCATCCTCAACGAGGCCGGGCGCACCCTCGGCGCGGTGCTGGCCGGGCTGTGCGACCTGCTCAACCCGACCGTCCTGGTGATCGGGGGCGAGCTCGGCGCGTCCGGACCTGCTCTGATCGACGGCGTCCGCGCGTCGGTGCGGCGGTTCGCGCAGCCCTCGACGTCACAGGTGCTCGAGGTCGTGCCGGCAGAGCTCGGTCAGCGCGCGGAACTGGTGGGAGCCGTCCAGCTGGCGGCCAGCATCGCGCGAGGTGCACAGCAACTGACTGTGACTTCGTACACCGTCATCGGTGGACGAACTCACAGGTAGCCGGCTGCGGTGTTGCGGCGGTCGAGCTGCACCGTCCAGGTCATCTGACCCGGGGTTTCGAGGGCTAGTCGTACTGGCGGGCAGTGGCCCGGAGGCGCTCGGCGTGCTTGTAGATGTCCTCCACTCGATCGAGTGGAACCCGCTCCTCCTGCTTGTCCTCGTCGAAGAGACCGAGGTACTTCTGCATCCGGTTGAAGTGCAGGCGACAGATCGGCTTGCGGTTGTTGTCGTCCAGGAGGATGCCGCAGTACGACTTGGTGTCGCGGGCGACCACCCGTGAGTAGTCGACCTCGCTCACGACGATGGCACGAACGATGTTGTATCCCTCGACCTCCTCCATCGTGGTCTCAATCTCGTCTCGAAGAGCTTCGCTGGAGGCGTCTGAGCTGTTGGTGTCGGGTGCCGCGCCGACAGCCGGTGCATGGCCCTGGAGCGCAGTCTTCAGACGGTCGTTGACCCGGTCATTGATGAACTGCGCCAACGACTTGCGGACGATCTCGGTGAACAAGTCGCGGACCTTCGCGGTGATCGTGCCCTGGTAGACCCTCGAGATCAGGAGGCGCACGAAGTCCTCCGGTGGGTTGGCGAACATCTCACCCACGCTCCGCTTGACTGCACTGACGTACTTCAGTTCCTCCGCGGCGGCAAGAACCGACTCCAGGTCGAACTCGTCCTTGGTCAGCTTGCGGAGCTCGGGCAACGCATAGGGATCGATGTTGAGGAGATCGAGTCGAAGGAACGGGCGCTCGTCCATGACGTTGGGTCGGTCGAGGTCTGTGTAGAAGTCCCAGAACTGGCCGTTCGTCAGGATGGCGATGCGAGCATTCGACACATGGAAGTACCGGATCAGCTGTCCGGCGTGGATCAGCTTGAGTGAGTCACCGATCTTCTTGGCCTCGATCAGGATCTGGACCTGGCCGTCCCGGACGATCGCGAAGTCGATCTTCTCGCCCTTCTTCGTGCCGATGTCGCACACGAACTCCGGAACCACTTCCGCGGGGTTGAAGACGTCGTAGCCGAGGACTCGGCTGATGAAGGGCATGACCACCGCTGTCTTGGTGGCTTCTTCCGTTGCCAGCGTCGACGTGTAGGCGACGATCTTCGAAGCCAGATCCGCGAGGGCATCCTCGAACGCCATGTCCCACTCCTGTTCATTGCACGTTGGGGTGACGAGATGATCATTGCGTCTAGGACGGGCACAGGGGCGCGAACGCGCCGAATCCATGACCGCTCCCGCCTGGTTCGTGGCAACGTGGCCGTCAGAGTGCGTGGGATCCCGGCTTTCGCCGGGATGACGGTAACCGGTGACCTGCTCGCCCGATTCGGCGGCGGGCAGTGCCATCGTGGTTGACGGCGACGCGAGCCTCAGCCCGCCTGATCCTGCTGCTCTTCCACCTCAGCCGGTGGCACCAGGGTGCGGGCCAGGCCTGCGATGAGTTCGGCGACGTCCTCGGGCGCCAGTCGGACGGTCGCCACGCACGTCGCGTCCTGCCACACCGAGAGCACCACCCGCGAGGTCTCGGCATGGTGGGCGAGCCGCAGCGTCCGGCCCTTTCGGTCCCGGCCGGTGAGGACATCGCCGTCCCGCGGCAACGGTGACACCGTCATGACTTCAGGATGACACGCCGCGTCCGCCACAGGAAGGGGCGGTGCGGGGGCACCTCTACGCCGTCTCGACGATCCGGCCCCGCCGCGGTGCGGGTCTGGCTAGCCTTGCCAGTGAGGAGAGGAGTGGTCGATGCGTCGGGTGACCCCGCTGTTGCTGGTAGCCACAGGTTATGCCGGCTACCGGGCGGTGCGCTGGATGAACCACTGGGGAGCGAGCGAGGACGAGATCGGAGCGCCCTATCCCGGGGACGAACTGATCGACTCCCCCGCCGACCAGACGACCATGGCGGTCACGGTGGCCGCACCCCCGGAGCGGATCTGGAGTTGGCTGGTGCAGATCGGCCAGGACCGCGGCGGCATGTACAGCTACGACGGCCTGGAGCAGGCGATCGGCCTGGACATCCACTCGGCCACCACGATCAACCCCGCCTGGCAGCACCTCGAGGCCGGCGACCGCGTCCAGTTGGTGCCCCCGGGCTGGGCGCCGCTGCCCGACGGCTACGCCTTCGAGGTCTCCTTCGTCGATCCACCGCACACCCTGGTACTGCGGCAGGGTCCGCCGGACCATCCCTGGAACGGGGTCTGGACGTTCGCCGTCCGTCCGGTTGGACCCAACCTGTGCCGGCTGATCTCCCGCACGAGGACCCAGCGCAAGCCGGGCGTCGGCGAGGCCGCGTTGCGAGCGCTGACCTCCCTCGGCATCCCGATCACCTGGCTGATGACCCGCAGGATGCTGCTCACGCTCAAGGAGCGGGCGGAACAGCCCGGCTAAGCTGCCGGCGTGTCCACTCTCGTACTGACGGTCGTCGGCGACGATCGGGCCGGCCTGGTCGCCGCCCTGGCGGACGCGGTGTCCGCCCACGGCGGCAACTGGGAGCACAGCCAGCTGGCCGAACTCGCCGGGACGTTCGCCGGCATCGTCGTGGTCTCCGTCCCCGATGACCGGGTGAGCGCTCTGACTTCTGCCCTCGCCGGATTGGACGGGTTGCTGAAGGTCACCGTCCATCCGGGGACGGAGTTCGTGGCCGCCATCGAGCCGCAGGAGATCGCGATCACCGTGCTCGGAAACGACCATCCCGGGATCGTCCGGGACATCTCCGCCGTGCTCGGCCGCCACGGAGCGAGCATCGAGTCGCTCACCAGCGAGGCCCGTGAGGCCCCGATGTCGGGTGGACGCCTGTTCGAGGCGCAGGTGGTCGCCAGACTGCCTCGGGACGCCGAGCCGGCCGCGGTCAAGGCCGACCTCGAGCGGCTGGCCGCCGAGATCCTGGTGGACATCACCCTCGATCTGCCCTGATTCACTCGCCGTCCCGGCCTGCCCGCTCCGACAGCCCGGGCGTGCAGGCCGGGAGGAATTGCACGCCCGATGGCCACACGTGGCGCGTCGGGGGTAGTTGAGAGCATCGAGAGTGCATGTCCGCAGGCGGCCGGACCCTTCGTGACGGCCGTTCGTTCGCACGGCCTCCTCAGGGAGCGCCGGGTGACGTCGCTCGGACGCGAATCGCCCGCCGTCCCTGTTGCGGGCCGGCGGGCGAGACGTGTGGTGGTGGGTCAGCTGATGTTGAAGATGCTGACTCCGCCCGGCCCCACGAGAAGGCCGACGACGATCAGCACAATGCCCCACAGAATCTGCTTCCGGACGATCGCGAAGATGCCGGAAATAACCAGGATCGCTGCGAGGATCCACAGCAGAGTAGCCATCGAGGCCCTCCCTCCCCTTCCGTGATGAATTACTTCTTGAAAGCGTCCTTGACGTTCTCGCCGGCCTGCTTCACGTCCGCCGCAACCTGATCGGCCTTGCCCTCAGCCTCGAGCCGCTCGTCGTCGGTGAGCTTGCCCCAGCCTTCCTTGACCTTGCCCTTGGCGTCCTGGGCGGCGTTCTTGACCTTGTCGTCGATACCCATTTTCGACATCCTCCTGCTCGTTCTGTGATTGCGATATTCGGTTACCCGCCGCCTCGGGCGGATAAACCCCCGCGGGCTCGAAGCGCTCAGCCGGCCAGGCTCTCGTCCTCGGTGAGAGCGTCCCGGGCACGGTCGAGGCTGCGGCGGAGAATGCGGGAGACCTGCATCTGGGACACGCCCAGCCGGCGGCCGATCTCCGCCTGCGTGCAGCCCTCCTCGAACCGCCACTTCAGCACGAGGCGCTCCCGCCGGCTCAGGCCGGCGAGTGCTCGCTGCAGCGCGAGGCGATCGATCAACTGGTCGGTGCCGCCGTCCTCGGCAAGGGTGGCCCCGAAGGTCGCGCCGGAGTCGGCGTCCAGCGGGGCGTCCAGCGACCACGGCCGGTAGCTGCCGTCCGAGGCGGTGGCCTCGCGGACGAGGCTCGCGTCCACCCCGAGTTCGGAGACCAGCTCGCCGGTCGTCGCCCGGCGGCCGAGACGCTGTTCGAGCTGCTGGCCCTGGCGGCTGGCGCGGGCGCGGAGCTCCTGGATCCGCCGGGGCGGCCGCACCATCCAGCAGTGGTCGCGGAAGTGTCGCTTGATCTCACCGGTGATCGTCGGGACGGCGAAGGCGACGAAGCTGCGCCCCTCCTCCGGGCGGAACCGCCGGACGGCGAGCAGCAGCGCCATCCGCGCGACCTGGACCAGGTCGTCCCGGTCGGCGCCCCGGTTGGCGTAGCGGTTGGCGAGCGCGTCGCACAGGCCGAGGTTCAGCTCGACGAGCTGTGCGGTGAGGTCTGCCCGCTCGGATTCCGCGGTGCAGTCGGCGAGCCGCGTGAGGAGTTCCTCCGTGTGCAGTTCGCGGGTGGTGGAAGCGGTGGTGACGCTGGATGCGGACGCAATGCCACGTGCCATCGTCGTCTCCTTTCGGAGTGGACGCCGGAGTCGGCACGTGGTTTGACCGCTCTGACTCCTTCGAGGCTCGCAGAGTCGTCGCGTCCGGGTCAATGGGCGGAAAGGGCACCTCCCGTGGATACCGACTGCGGTCATACGCAATTGCGCGCAAGCCGGAGGGGGCATAGTGGAAGCACTGAGGTGAGGACCATGGCTGCCACCGCGTCATCCCCGCTGACTGGACGCGACTGGGACCCGTCGCTCGTGCCGGCGGGTGATGCGGCCGAGCGCCTGGTCACCGACGCCGACGCCGGCCTCACCGCTGCGGACGCCGCGTCCCGGCTCGTCGCACACGGCCCGAACGTGTTGCGCTCCGCTCCCCCGACGCCGCTCTGGCGGCGGATCCTGCGCCAGTTCGCCGACCCGTTGGTGTACCTGCTGCTGGTCGCCGTGGCGATCTCCCTGGTCGCATGGGTGGCCGAGGGTGCCCACGGCTGGCCGGTCGACGTGCTCGCGATCCTGGCGATCCTGGTCGCCAACGCCGTGATCGGGCTCGTCCAGGAGCAGCGTGCCGCCGATGCGGTGGCGGCGCTGGCCCGGCTGACCGCCGCGTCCGCCACAGTGGTCAGGGACGGCCGGCTGCACCAGGTGCGCGCGGACGACCTCGTCCCCGGCGACCTGCTCGAACTCGCCGAGGGCGATGCGGTCGGCGCGGACGCCCGGCTGGTCGTCTGCAGCGGACTGCGAGTGCTGGAGGCCGCGCTCACCGGGGAGAGCGAGGCGGTGTCGAAGGATCCCGCGCCACTCGCGGCGCCCGCGGGAGTGGGCGACCGGCTCAACATGGTGTTCCGCGGTACGGCGGTCGTGCAGGGGTCCGGACGGGCGGTGGTCACCGCGACCGGCATGGACACCGAGGTCGGCGGCATCGCCGAGCTGCTGGAGGCCACGCTCGAGGAACCCAGTCCGCTGCAGCGCGACCTGGCCAGGGTGTCGCGGCTGCTGGGCATCACCGTGGTGGCGATCGCCGTCCTGGTGATGGCTGTGACCGCGCTGCTGAACGGCGTCCACGACCTGCGGGACGCGGTCACCGTCCTGCTGCTCGGCGTCTCGCTCGCGGTGGCCGCCGTGCCGGAGGGGCTGCCGGCGATCCTGTCCGTCGTGCTGGCGATCGGCGTGCAGCGGATGGCGACGCGGGGTGCGGTGGTGAAGCACCTGCACTCGGTGGAGACGCTCGGCTGCGCGACCGTGATCGCGTCCGACAAGACCGGGACGCTCACCCGGAACGAGATGACCGTGCAGCGAGTGCTGACCGCGTCCGGGGAGGTGCGGCTGACCGGCACCGGGTACCGCGCGGACGGTGAGCCGAAGGCCGTCTCGGGCGACCTTGGCGACCCGGCCCTGCGGGCGGAGGTCGAACTGGTGCTGCTCGGCGGGGCACTGGCCAACAACGCCGTCGTCACCGAGGACACCGACGACGTGGAGGTGCACGGCGACCCCACCGAGGCGGCGTTCCTCGTGGCCGCGCGCAAGCTGGCCGGGCTGGAGGCAAGGGCGGACGCGTTCGAGCGCCGCGGCGAGATCTCGTTCACCGCCGAGCGGCGACTGATGTCGTCCGTGGGCTGGCACGGCCCGCTGGCCCGGCTCGGCATTGTCACCAAGGGTGCTGCCGACGTGCTGCTGGCGCGCTGCGTCGCCGTCCAGCACGGCGAGGAGGCCGTCCCCCTCACCGCTGCCGAGCGGGAGCGGATCACCGCCGGGATCGACGGGCTGTCCGCGCAGGCCTATCGGGTGCTCGGCGTCGGCTACGCGTGGTTCTCCGCGGACGAGCACGACCGGGTGCTGGACCGGCTCGGCACCGACGCGGCCGGCGAACTCGAGCAGGACCTGGTCTACGTCGGCGCCGTGGGCATTCTCGATCCGCCGCGTGCGGAGGCGCTGGACGCGATCGCGGAAGCGCAGCGCGCCGGCGTCCGCGTGCTGATGATCACCGGCGACCACCCGGCCACCGCCGCCCGGATCGCCACCGACCTCGGCATCTCCACTCCGGACCAGCCGGCCACCACCGGTGCCCAGGTGGAGGGCGCGACCGCCGACTGGCTGGCCGACCGGGTCCGGAGCAGCCCGGTGTACGCGCGGGTGGCGCCCGCGCACAAGCTCGCCCTGGTGCGTGCGCTGCAGGCCGACGGCCAGGTGGTCGCGATGACCGGGGACGGGGTGAACGACGCCCCGGCGCTCAAGGCGGCCGACATCGGGGTGGCGATGGGCCGCGGCGGCACCGAGGTGAGCCGCGAGGCGGCCGACATGGTGCTCGCCGACGACAACTTCGCCACGATCGTCGCCGCGGTGCGGGAGGGCCGGCGGATCTTCGCCAACATCGGCAAGTTCCTGCGCTACCTGCTGTCCTCGAACCTCGGCGAGGTGTGCACGGTGTTCGGCGGCGTGGTCTTCGCCGGCGCGCTCGGGCTCACCGCGGCCGGACCACAGGGGATCGTCGTGCCGCTGCTGGCCACTCAGATCCTGTGGATCAATCTCGTCACCGACTCCGCGCCCGCGCTGGCGATGGGCATCGATCCGGAGGTCGAGGACGTGATGGCGCGGCCGCCGCGGCATCCGGGCGCACCGCTGATCGACGGCCGGACCTGGGCGTGGTTCTGCTGGCTGGGCGTGCTGATGGGGACGGTCACGCTGCTGACCATCGACCTGTTCCTCCCGGGCGGGCTGCTGCCCGGTGACGACTCGCTGACGGTCGCCCGGACGGCCGGCTTCACCACGCTGGTGTTCGCCCAGCTGTTCAACGCCTTCAACTCCCGCTCGCTGACCGCGTCGGCGTTCAGCCGGATGTTCGGCAACCGCTGGCTGTGGGCCGCGGCGGCGCTGGCGGTGGCTCTGCAGGTGGCCGTGGTGGAGGTGCCCTGGCTGCAGGCCGCGTTCGGCACCGCGTCGCTGGACAGCTGGCACTGGCTCGCGTGCGTCGCGATGGCGTCCGTGGTGCTGTGGGCGGAGGAGTTGCGCAAGCTCGCCGTCCGCCTGCTGTGGCGCCACTGACCCGTGCCACGTCCGCCCCCCGCGTCCCTCACTGACGCCGAACGCCTCCGTTCCGGTCATTCGCCCCACCCTGCGGTGGAGCGGTTGACCGGAACGGAGGCGTTCGGCGAGTGGGGGTGTGGTGGCCGGTCAGCCGGGGATGGCGCCGGCGGCGTTCTCCAGGTGGGCACGGATGAACCACTGGAACTTCTCCAGCTCCGCGGTGTGGTCGATCAGCAGGTCCTGGGTGACGAGGTCGAGCTCCTCGAGGTCCGCCAGCGCCTTGCGGTTGGACTCGATCACGCCGTCGTAGACCTTGTCGAGTTCCTCCAGGTGGGCCTGGACGGTGTCACGCCCCAGCTTGTAGTCCTCCCAGCTGCGGGTGGAGACGATCGCGCCCGGCGTCCCCTTCGGTGAGGCGCCCAGGGCCGCGATGCGCTCGGCGACCGCGTCCGCGAACAGCCGGACGAGGTCGACCTGCGGGTCGATCATCTCGTGGACTCCGATGAAGTTGGGGCCGACGACGTTCCAGTGCACGTGCTTGAGGGTGAGGTGCAGGTCGCTGTAGCAGACGAGCCGCTCCCGCAGGATGGTCACGACCTGTGATGCCTGGTCGTTGGTCAGTCCGGGCAGGGTGAACCGGGTGGTCTTGGACTTGGCGTTCGCCATGGCTGCTCCTTGTCTGCGTGGTCACGTCTCCCGGCGCAGGTACCCCGTTGGGCGTGCGGATATGCAGCGGGGACGCACGGCGGGGTCAGATCCCGTTGAGCACCGCCACCAGCCATACCCCGGACGCGGCCAGCGCGAGCCCGAGTTCGCCCAGCATCCCCAGCCCGGTGGCCTTCAGCGCGACCAGAGCGGACGCCCATGCGGCCGAGGCCGGCTGAGCGCTGCCGGCCCGGGAGAGCCGCAGGTACTCGGCGAGGAAGAGCCCTGCGGGGAAGAACAGCAGCAGGCCGATCACGGGCACGACGAAGAAGCCCACGATGCCGGCGACCCCCGCGACGACCATCGAACGTCCCGGCACACCGGCGGCCCGGGTGCGACGGGTGGCCAGCAACCAGGTGAGGACGGCCCCGGCCGCCAGCAGCACCAGCGCGATCGCGGCCACCAGCCACGCGGCCGGCGTCCCGGTGAGCGCCGCCCACACGACCACGGCGACCCCGATCAGGATCGAGCCGGGCAGCACCGGAATGACGATCCCGACCAGTCCCACCAGGATCGCGATCCCGACGAGCACCTCCAGCAGCATCCGTACCTCCAATATCGGGGACAGGTCCCATTCCCGTTCACCCACCGGGCCTGAACGGGAATGGGACCTGTCCCCGGTCGTTCGGGTCTGCCACATAGTGTGCCCGGGGCATCCCAACGGGTCGGCGTCGTTAGGGTGGGCGGGTGAACCTCGAGACCACCCGCACCCCCGTCAAGGCACCGAGCAACGAGGCGTACGCCGCCGCGCGCGCATTGAGCGATGGGCAGGCGAAGCCGCTGGGGGCACTCGGCGACCTGGAGGAGCTGGCCGCCTGGGTCGCGTCCTGCCAGGGCACCTGCCCGCCGCGGCAGCTGGACGACGTCCGCGTGGTCGTGTTCGCCGGCGACCACGGCGTCGCGGCGGACGGGGTGTCGGCCTATCCGGTGGAGATCACCCCGGCCATGGTCTACGGGATCGCCGCCGGGCATGCCGGGGTGTCTGCGCTGGCCGCGGCGAACGACGTCCGGGTGTCGATCTACGACCTCGGTGTCGCGGTCGACTTCCCAGACCTGCCGGCGGAGGTGAGCCGGTTCAAGGTGCGCCGCTCGTCCGGGGCGATCCACCTGGCCGACGCGCTCACCCGCGATGAGGTCGAGGCGGCCCTCGCCGCCGGTGACACCATCGCCGTCGAGCAGATCGCGGACGGCGCCCAACTCCTGATCGCCGGCGACCTCGGCATCGGCAACACCACGATCGCGGCCGCGCTGATCGCGGCGACGCTCGGCGTCCCTGCCGCTGCGGTCACCGGACGCGGGACCGGCATCGACGACGGCGCGCTGGTGCACAAGACCGCCCTGGTCGAGGCGGCGATCACCCGCGCCGGGGCCCGGGTCGCCGACCCGGTGGAGCGACTGGCCGCGCTCGGCGCCGCCGACTTCGCCGCCGCCGTCGGGTTCATCTCCGGCGCCGCCCGGCGTGGGGTGCCCGTGCTGCTGG
The DNA here is from genome assembly GCF_029975155.1 of Propionicimonas sp. Classification (GTDB taxonomy): domain Bacteria; phylum Actinomycetota; class Actinomycetes; order Propionibacteriales; family Propionibacteriaceae; genus Propionicimonas. Next base: position 99,253 of record NZ_JARKPQ010000200.1, read on the forward strand.
ACGGGGTGATCGCGGTCGCGGAGGCCCTCGTCGCCGAGGACTACGCGCCGGGCACGAAGGCGTGGCTGCGGGCCGGCCACCGTTCGACCGAGCCCGGGCAGGCGCTCGCGCTGGACCGCCTCGGGCTGAAGCCCCTGGTCGACTTCTCGATGCGCCTCGGCGAGGGCAGCGGCGCCGTGCTCGCGGTGCCGATGGTCCGCTCCGCGGTGGCCGCCCTCACCGGCATCGCCCAGCTCGCCGATCTGACGTGAGCTCGTTCGCCGGCCTGCGGCTGGCGGTCGGCCTGCTGACCGTCGTCCCGGTGCGTCCGCCCGAGGAGATCGGACGGAGCCAGGCCCGCGCGGCGATGCTGCTCGCGCCGGTCGCCGTCCTGCCGGTGGCCCTGGTCGCGGCCGCGGTGGGCTGGGTCGCGACGCTGTCCGGGATGCCGTCCGCCCTGGTAGGGGTGCTGGTGGTCGCCGTCCTCGCGTTCGGCACCCGGGCGATGCACCTCGACGGCCTCGCCGACACCACCGACGGACTGGGCTCGGGAAAGGGCGCCGAGCAGGCGCTGGAGATCATGAAGCGCGGCGACATCGGTCCGATGGGGACGGTGGCGGTCGTCCTCGCGCTGGGTGCCCAGGCGCTGGCCGCGGGCGCGATCCTCGAGCGTCCGCTCGGGTGGGCTGAGGTGGTGGTGCTGGTGTGCTTCTCGCGCGCGGCGCTGACCCTGGGGTGCGCGGACGGCGTCCCGGCTGCCCGTCCCGGCGGGCTCGGGGCTCTCGTGGCGGGCAGCGTGCCCGTGCCGGGAGCCGTGGCCTCCTGGCTGGTGGCGGGGAGCTGTTGGCAGGTGCTCGGCATCGTCACGGGACAGCCGTGGTGGCTTTCGGTGACCGGATCGGCATTGACCCTGCTGGGGTGCATCTGGCTGCTCACGCGCTGCGTCCGGCGCTTCGGCGGGATCACCGGGGACGTGCTCGGCGCGCTGGTCGAGGTGGCTGCGTCCGTGTTGCTGGTGGTGGCTGCGGCCGTTCGTGGGTGAGGCTGGCGGCCCTTCGTGACGCCCCTCGTTCCCCCGGCAACCGCCCGTCGAGCCTGTCGAGACGCGGCTCAGGGGGCGGTCTCGCTGTCGAAGCGGACCTCCAGGCCGGTGAGCACCGTGTCGAGGCAGAACTCGAAGCGCTCGTCGTTCTGGGCGAACAGGCCGGGTCCGACGCGGGCGATCAGCGGGAGGTCGGCGGCGAGGTCCTGGTCCGGCTTCGTGGCCAGGGACCGCCGTCCGTGCGGATCGGCGCGCTCCTGCTCCTCGATCACGAAGCCGATGACGAACCAGGTCACCAGCTGGGCGGCCCGGGCGACCTTCTCGGGCGCGAGCCCGGACGCGGTCCAGTGCACCAGCCACCGCTCCTGGGAGCGCAGCACGGCCGGATCGGTGATCCGGACGCCGGCGAAGGTGCGAGCGCCGTCCCGGTGGACGAGGTACTCCCGCCGCAGCACCCGTGCGAACAGGGCGAGCCCGTCGCGCCAGCCCTCGGTCGGAGGTGCGGAGTCCATCGCCGCGGCCACCCGCCGGCTGACCTCCGTCCCCATCTCGTCGAGCAACTCGCGCTTGTTCTCCACGTGCCAGTAGAGCGCGGGGGCCTGGACGCCGAGTCGGTTCGCGAGGGCGCGGACGGTCAGCCCCTCGATGCCCTTCTCGTCGAGCACGGCGAGTGCCGCCTCGATGATGCTCTCCCGGCTGATCCCTTTGGCCACGCGCGTCATGCTAACCCCGATCGGACCGGGCTCCTGACACGACGAGCGGACGCCCGGCGACAAGAAGTACGACCTGATCGCACGCCTCCGCGAGCCGCTGGTTGGTGCGGCCGAGGTGGTCGGCGAACAGCCGTCCGGCGCGGTATTCGGACACCAGTCCCCAGCCCACTTCGTTGGTCACCACCACCACCTCGGACGGGTGGGCACGGACGGCCGCGACGAGCCCGTCCACCTCTGTGGCAAGGCGTGATGCCCACTCGGACTCGTCGGCGTCCCAGGCGTTCCAGGCGTCCAGGAGCCGGGTGAGCCAGGTGCCGACGCAGTCGATCAGCACGGGACCGGGGGCGGTCGCGACGGCCGCGGCGAGGTCGAGGGTCTCCACCGTCCGCCACGCCACCGGACGGCGCGCCTGGTGGGCGGCCACCCTGGCGGCCCACTCGGTATCTTTCGCAGGATCCGCGGGGTAGCCGGGGGTGAGGTAGCTGACCGGCTCGGTGTCGCCGAAGCGGGACTCGGCCCAGCGGGACTTGCCGCTGCGCACCCCGCCGGTGACCAGGACGTGAGCCATGACGTGAACCCTACTAACCTGCGCTGGTGACCGACGCCTTCGTCTCCACCGGGCACCTGCCGGCGACCACCGACGTGCAGCGCGTCCTCGAGACGACGTGGCGTGAGGTCGCGCGGGACACCAGCGGCGAGAACTCCGCGATCTATCCGGCGTTGGCCGCCGCGGACTCCGACCAGTTCGGCCTGTGCATCGTGAGCACGGACGGACGGGTCTCCGAGTGCGGGGACGGCCACGCCGGCTTCGCCCTGATGAGCGTTGCCAAGCCGTTCACTTTCGCGCTGGTCTGCGCGCGGCTCGGGACCGAACGGGCGCGTGCCGAACTCGGTGTCAATGCCACGGGGGCCGCGTTCAACGCTGTCGACCCGGTGCTGGCCGCACCCGGTGGCCGGACCAACCCGATGGTCAACGCCGGCGCGATCGCCACGTGCAGCCGCCTTCCCGGCGCGGGCGTCGAGGAGCAGTGGGCGTATCTCGTGGCCGGGTTGTCCGCGTTCGCCGGGCGCACGCTCGCGCTCGACGAGGATCTCTACGCCAACGTCAGTGCGACGAACGTCCGCAACCGGGAGATCGCCGCCGCGCTGGCCACGCGGGGTGCTCTGGCCACCTCCGGCGAGGACGCCCTCGAGCTGTACACCCGGCAGAGCAGCCTGCTGGTCACCGCGCACGACCTCGCGGTGATGGGCGCGACCCTCGCCGACGGCGGCGTGAACCCGGTGACCCGGCAGCAGGTGGTCCCTGCGGAGCTGTGCCACCCCGTGCTCGCCGTGATGGCGACCGCGGGCATGTACGAGCACTCCGGCGACTGGCTCTACGACGTCGGCCTGCCGGCCAAGTCGGGCATCGGCGGTGGCGTGGTCACGGTGTCGCCGGGCAAGGGCGGGCTGGGTTCCTTCTCACCCCGGCTGGACGCCGCCGGCAACAGCGTCCGCGGCGTGCGCGCCGCCGCGATCCTGGCGCGCGAGCTGGGCCTGGGCGTGTTCGCGTCCCGCCCCCTCAGCCACTGACCCACTCGGCGTCCGGTGCCGACGCTGCTGGACCGAGTACGGAACCGTCCGGGACTCCACCACGTCATCCCGGCGAACGCCACGTCATCCCGGCGAACGCCGGGACCCTGCGTCAGCCGGCGAACTCCGCAGGAGCCGGCTGTTGCCGGGCGGACTTCTCCAGCGCGTCGTTGCCCGCGAACGGGACGCGCCACGCAGCGAGGCGTTCGGCGTCCGCCCGGTAGCCGGCGGCGTGCGCGCGCAGTTCCGGGTTGCCGAGCCGGGCTGCGGCGTCGTCACTGAAGGCGGCGAGCGCGAGCAGCCGTTCGACCACCACCGCCACCAGCTCGGCAGGACCGACCGGCAGGCCGTAGGCCTCGATCAGCCGGGTGAGCCGGGACGCACGCTCAGCGTCGGCCACCGGTCCGCCCGGTTCCTGCGGACCGGTGAGCGGCGCGAGCCGATAGGCGAGATAGGCGAGGTCCCAGATCCGGGGACCGGGCGAGCAGTAGTCGAAGTCGATCACGCCGGCCAGCCGGCCGTCGGCGAAGACCAGGTTGTAGGGCGCGAAGTCGTTGTGGCACACCACGTCCGCCGGTTCGCGAACGGGCGAGCGCCAGCCGTCCCGCACGCCGGCCAGCGGCACCGACGCGTCATGCAGCCGGCGCAGCAGCCGGGCGGCGTCCACCAGCACCGATGCGCTCCACACCAGGTCCGGCCTCGGGTAGCTCGGCACCGTGCCGGCGAGATAGGTCAGCCGCTCGCGGCCGTCGTCGGTGAACCCGAGCGGACGGGGTGTCTCCGCGATGCCGGCGTCCGCGAACAGGTTCAGCAGCCGGTGCACGTTCGGCGTCCATGGCCCTGCGCTGCGGCGCACCTCGTCGCCGACCCGGGTCACCGGCCCCATGTTGCCGCCGGCGAGCGGCTGCTCGGCGTCCATGCGCTCAGACCTTCAATAGCCGATGGCCTTCTGCGTCGCGCGGATGGCCTCCGCGGACTTGTGCAGCAGGCTGATCTCGTGGGCGTCCATCGGGAACTCGTAGACCCGCTCGATGCCGGACGGCCCGACGAGACTGGGCACGCTCAGGGCCACGCCGGAGACGCCCCGGTAGTCGGTCAGCACGCTGGAGAGCGGCCAGATCTTGTGCTGGTCACCGAGGATCGCCTCCACCAGCCGGGCGCCGGCGAGCCCGATCGCGTAGTTCGTCGCGCCCTTGCCCTCGATGATCGAGTACGCCGCGTGCACGGTGTCGTACGCGATGGACGCGAGCACCTCCTCGCTGAACACGCGCCTGCCCTCGGTGTCGGTCCAGTCGCGGATCGGAATCTGGGCGATCGACGCCGACGACCAGATCGGGAACTCGGTGTCGCCGTGCTCGCCGAACATCGCCGCGTGGACGTTCGACAGCGACACCCCCGCCCGCTGTGCGATCCCCCAGCGCAGCCGCGAGGTGTCGAGCAGCGTGCCGGTGGACAACACCCGCGACACCGGTAGCCCGCTGACCTTCTGGGCCACCACGGTGAGCACGTCGCACGGGTTGGTGACCAGCACGAGGACGGCGTTGGGCGCCTGCTCCAGCAGTTCAGGCACCAGGGTGGCCATGATCCCGGCGTTCACCGCGGCGAGGTCGAGGCGGGTCTGGCCAGGCTTCTGCCGCGCGCCGGCGGTGATGATGATCACCGAGGAGTCCTTGACCACCTCGATGTCCGCGCCGCCGGTGACGATCCGGGTGGGGGTGAACTGCGTTCCGTGCGCGAGGTCGTGGACCTCCGCCTCCACCTTCTTCGCGTCGATGTCGTACAGCGCGATCTGGCGCGCGGAGCCGCGGATCAACGCGGCGTAGGCGATGGACGTGCCCACCGATCCCGCCCCCACCACCGTGAGCTTCGAGTGGGCGAGATTCAGGCTTTCGACGGACGCAGGAGTCATGGCTTCAGCGTATCGGCGGCGGCGGCGCCTGCGCCGGTCGCGGCCCCTCCGCGGCCCCGTCCCAGCTGCCCCAACCGTCCCAACCGTCTCCACGGGCTGCCGAAAGTCGCTTCGGCTGCCGAACCTTCGGCAGCTTCGGCAACCTTCGGCAGCTTCTGTGGCGGGCGGGCGGGCGGGGGGTCAGGGACGCGGGTCAGGGACGCGGGAGGGCCGGGTCCGCGGGCAGGACCACCAGCGAGCGGACGAGGCGCTCGAGGCCGTCGCGCCAGGTGTGGTTGCCGCTGGGGTCACCGGAGAGGATCGCGTCCAGGCGCGTCCGCTCGCAGTAGGCGTCGAGGGTGAGCATGAGCTGGTCGAGGGGGATCAGCAGGTCGGCGCGGTGCCGGGCGAGGGCGTCGGCGAGGGCCGCGGTCGCGAGACTGGTCGCGGTGCGCTCGATCTCCAGCAGGGGCGGACGGAACGAGGGGTTGCGGTAGGCGTACAGACGCAACTCGTTCCGGACGAGCACCCAGTTGTCGTCCAGCGTGATGCCCACGTCCAGCACCGCGACGACCTTGGCGATGATCTCGTCCAGGGAATGCGCGCTGACCGGGGTGTCCGGGATCATTGCCAGCGCCTGCCGGGTCGTGGCCAGCAGTTGCTCGCCGCGCCGCCGGACGATCTCCAGGCAGAGCTCTTCCTTGCCCTCGAAGTTCGAGTAGAACGCGCCGCGAGTGAAGCCGGCCCGCTCGCAGATCTCCTCGACGCTGGCGCCGGGGATGCTCTTCTCCGCGAACAGGTCGGTCGCCGCGGCGATCAGGAGATCGCGCGTGTGCTGGCGACGGCTGCTCACCACACTGGTCACCTGCTCCACCTCCACGGTCCAAGGGTCGATACGACAGTGTATTGGATACACCACCGTATCGGATACAGTTCTGTATCGACTTGTGTCGAAAGGGGCTTCGGGTGTCGTCTTTCCTGTACCGGATGGGCCGGGCGTGCTATCACCGCCGCGGCCGGGTGCTGGCCGGCTGGCTGGTCGTGCTCGCCGTCCTCGGTGGCCTGACCCTGACCATCGGCGGAGCGTTCGACGACGCCTTCACGATCCCGGGCGCGGAGTCGACGATCGCGCTGAACCAGCTCAAGGTCACCTTCCCTGAGGCCGCGGACGCCACCGCGACCGTCCTGATCACGGCCCCCGAGGGCAGCCGGATGGAGGACAAGGATGTGCGGAAGGTCGTCGAGACCTGGATCGACCGGATGGAGGAGCTGCCCTTCGTCAACGGTGTGATCGGCCCCTACAGCGAGGTCGTCGACGGGGAGAACGTCGTCGACGGCCTGATCAGCGCGGACGGAGGCAGCGGGCGCGCCACCGTCCGCGTCGACGGCACCATCTCGACCTTCACCGACGCACAGCGCGAGGAGCTCACCGCCACCGCCCAGACCCTGCACGACACCCTGCCCGGTTCCCGCGTGCTGGTCGGCGGCGAGGTCTTCTCCACCCACCTGCCCACGCTGAGCGTGGTCGAGGCGTTGGGCCTCGTGGTCGCGCTGATCGTGCTGCTGGTCACCCTCGGCTCCGTGGTCGCGTCCGCGATGCCGATCGCGACGGCGATCACCGGCGTCGGCATCGGCGTGATGCTCGTGAAGCTCGGTGCCGGCGTGTTCGAGGTCAGCTCGACCACCCTGATCCTCGCCATCATGCTCGGCCTGGCGGTCGGCATCGACTACGCCCTGTTCGTGATCTCCCGGCACCGCGACCAGCTCGCCGCCGGCATGGACGTCGAGGAGTCGGCCGCGCGGTCGATCGGCACTGCCGGCTCCGCGGTCGTCTTCGCCGGCCTCACCGTGATCATCGCCCTGGTCGGACTGAGCATCTCGGGCGTCCCGTTCCTGTCGGTGATGGGCATCTTCGCCGCGATCACCGTGGCCTTCGAGGTGGTCCTGGCGCTCACCCTGCTGCCGGCCCTGATGGGCTTCGCCGGCGAGCGCCTGCGGCCGGCCCCTCGCGCGTCATCCCGGCGAAAGCCGGGATCCCGTGACGACGCGTCGGGGATCCTGAGTCAAGACCGTGATGACGGCTCGGTGCGTGATGGAGACCCGGTGGAGAAGCCGGACGTGAAGCGCCCGCGCTTCAACCCGTCCGCGTGGTGGGTGGGCGTGGTCACCAAGTGGCCGGTGGTGACGGTGATCGTCGTCCTGGTCGGACTGGGTGCGCTGGCGTTGCCGACGAAGGACCTGTACCTCGCGCTGCCGACGTCCGGACGGTCCCTGCCCGGAACGCAGGACCGGGAGACGTTCGACGAGATCAGCCGCATCTTCGGCGTGGGCTTCAACGGGCCGCTGGTGGTGACGGGCTCGATCGTCGAGTCCGACGACCCGGTGGAGATCATGGACTGCCTCAAGGCCGACATCGAGGCCGTGCCGGGCGTGCACATGGTGGCTGCGTCCACCCCGAACTCCAACGCCGACACCGGCATGGTGCAGATCGTCCCCACCACCGGGCCGGACGACCCGGCCACCGCCGACCTCGTCCAGGCTCTCCGCGACCGCCACGGCTACTGGCAGGAACACTGCGACATCGACACGGCGATCACCGGCTTCACCGCCGTGCAGATCGACGTCACCCAGCGGCTGCGGGACGCGCTGCTGCCGTTCGGCATCTTCGTGGTCGGTCTCTCGCTCGTGCTGCTGACGATGGTGTTCCGGTCGATCTGGGTGCCGGTCAAGGCCGCGCTGGGCTACCTGCTGAGTGTCGGGGGCGCGTTCGGTGCCACCGTGCTGGTGTTCAACCAGGGCTGGTTCGCCTCGCTGATCAACCTGCCCGAGCCCGGCCCGGTGATCAGCTTCCTGCCGATCATCATGATGGGCCTGCTGTTCGGCCTGGCGATGGACTACGAGGTGTTCCTCGTCTCCCGGATGCGGGAGGAGTTCGTCCACGGCAACACCGAACGCTCCGTCGAGGACGGCTTCGTGCACTCGGCGAAGGTCGTGGTCGCGGCGGCGCTGATCATGTTCTCCGTCTTCGCGTTCTTCGTCCCCAATGGCGAAGGCGCGATCAAGCCCATCGCGTTCGCGCTGGCCGTGGGCGTGGCGCTGGACGCCTTCGTCGTCCGGATGACCCTGGTGCCGGCGGTGATGAAGCTGCTCGGCCGGCACGCCTGGTGGCTGCCGGCCTGGCTGGACCGGCGCCTGCCGTCCCTCGACATCGAGGGGGAGTCGCTCACCCGGCAGGTGCATCTCGCCGACTGGCCCGCGCCCGGCGACGCCGCCGCGATCGTGGGCGAGGGCCTCGCCGCGGCCGTGGGCGAGCGGACCCTGTTCGCGGACGTCGCGCTGCGGGTGGAGCCCGGCGAGGTGCTGGTCATCGAGGGTGAGCACGCCGCCCGCCGCGCGCTGCTCCTCGCGCTGGCCGGACGGGTGAAGCTGACCGGCGGCACGCTGAAGGTGCTCGGCCACGTCCTGCCGGAGGAGGCGGCGGTCGTGCGCGGGCAGGCGCCGGTGCTCGGGCCGTCCGTCCCGCACTTCGGCCGGGTGCTGAAGGGCCGCACCGGCGGCCTGGTCTGCGTGGACAACGCGGACGAGCTGTCGGACGTCCAGGACCGATCGCTGCGGCGAGCCCTGGAGGCGTCCGCGGGTGGCGGCGGCGACCCGATCACGTGGGTGCTCGGCGTGATGCCCGGTTCCGACCTCGAGGCCCAGCTGCCGGTGCCCTACCGGGTGCTGCGGCTGGCCTCCCACCTCGCCCTGGAAGGAGCGACCCGATGAACGTCGAACGCCTCGACTCCGCACCGGCCCGCTGGTACACACTGCTCGGCCTGGTGCTGGTGCCGATCCTCGTGGCCGGTGGTTTCCTGCTCGCGGGCGTGAACGCCGGCGACCGGCTGCACACCGTCCAGGCAGCGGTGGTCAACCTGGACGAACCGGTGACGATCGACGACCAGTACACCCCGCTGGGCCGGCAGCTGACCGCCAATCTCGTCGACTCCGACCGCACCGAGAACCTCACCTGGGTGCTGGAGACCGAGGAGAACGCGCGTGCGGGGCTCACCACCGGCGAGTACGCGGCGATGGTGATCATCCCGAAGAACTTCTCGGCCGCGGCGACCTCCTTCAGCAAGGACGCGGACGAGGCCGAGCAGGCCACGATCGAGGTGCACACCTCGCCCGTGGCCGGTGTCGCCGACGCGACCCTCGGCCGGCTGGTGGCCAGCGAGGCCGCGGCCATGCTGAACTCGACGCTGACCGAGAGCTATCTCACGCAGATCTACATCGGCTTCAACGACATGGGCGACCAGTTCGTCACCATGGCGGACGGTGCCGACCAGCTCGCCGACGGGGCCGAGAAGTTCGCGGACGGGATCAGTTCGGCGTCCGACGGCACCCAGGAGCTGTACGGCGGCGCCCGGCAGCTGGCCGACGGCCTGGGCCAGCTGCACAGCCAGACCAAGGGCATGCCGAAGGACATCCGCAAGCTGGCGAACGGCGTCGGCGACTACGTGTCCGGGGTGAACCAGCTGGTGGACTCCTCGGCCGCGGGCCAGCAGACCATCATCGCCACCGTCCGGCAGATCGAGGCCGGCGCGGACGCCGCGGGTGCGCAGTTCGGCGACTTCGGCTCCAACCAGCAGCTGGTGGCCGGCGCGACCCAGGCCGCGGAGCAGGCGACCGCCCAGGTGGACTGCCCCGACTTCGGAGTCGACCCGGCGACCCAGGGTGCGATGTGCACGGCCTTCAGGGCCGGCCTCAAGGGGGGCGCCGGCGTCGGTGCCGCCGTGGGTGTCACCGCTGCCGGCAAGGCCGCGGAGCAGGGCATGCAGCAGTTCAAGGGAGCGGCGCTCACCCCGTTCCGGCAAGGCCTCGAAGCCGCCGCGAGCGATCCCGGCACCGCCGCGCAGCTCGCCCAACTCAAGAAGGGCGGCAAGAAGCTGGCGAACGGGACGGACGAGCTCGCCGACCAGATGCCCAAGCTCGTCGACGGCATCGGCCAGTTGGCGGACGGCGGCGCGCAGCTCGCCGACGGTGTCGACCAGCTCGGTGCCGGGCTGATCAAGGCGTCGTCCGGCGGCCAGAAGCTGGCGGACGGCATGCGCGAGATGGCCGACGGCATCTCCGAGGGCAAGGACAAGCTGCCGAGCTACAGCAAGGCCGACCGGGAGAACCTGTCCACGGTGGTGGCCGCGCCGGTCGACACGTCCTCGCTCAGCGGGCTGGCGAACCCCAACATCGGCTGGATCAGCCTGGTGCTGGTGCTCGCGCTGTGGCTGGGCGCCCTGGCGACCTACTCGGTGGTGAAGGCGATCGGACGCGGGCTGCTGAGTTCCGCGGAGCCCACCGCCGTGCTGATCGGACGGTCGCTGGTGCCCGGCCTGGTGGTCGTGGGCGTCCAGGCGGTGCTGGTGGCGGCGCTGAGCCGTTTCGGCCTGGACCTGTCCGGTCAGCAGTGGCTGGCGGTGACCGGGGTGCTGCTGCTGGCGGGAGCGACGTTCGTGGTGATCAACCACGCCCTGGTCGCCTGGCTGGGCGGACTCGGCCGGTTGGTGTCGGTGGCCCTGGCGGTGCTGACCACGGCGTCCGCGCTGATCGGTGCCGCGCCGGCGCTGTTCGCCGCACTGCGTCCGTTCTCGCCGCTCACGCCGGCACTGGACGCCGTCCGCGCGATCGCCACCGACTCAAGCGGCGCGGCGATCGCCACCCTCACCCTGGTGGGCTGGCTGCTGATCGCCTTCACCGCCAGCGCCGTCGCCATCGCCCGCCGCCGCACGACAACCCTTGCCGCGGTCCTGGCCACCGGCTGAGTAGTCGCGGGCCGCTGCTTGTCATCCCGACCCGGGCGACGTCATCCCGGCCCTGACACGTCATCCCGGCCCCGATACGTCATCCCGGCCCCGACACGTCATCCCGGCCCCGACACGTCATCCCGGACTTGATCCGGGATCCCTTCGGTCGCGTAGCCAGTCACGTGCAGGGATCCCGGCATCCGCCGGGATGACGTGGGGCTGGCGAGCGTCACGAAGGGCGTCACCGGAGAGGACGACCCTTCGTGAGGGACGGTGTCAGCTGGTTGACTCCACGGGCTGCACGTCGATCGGGTCCGGCGGCTCGAGGGGCTGGACGGCGACGGCCTCCGGCGGTTCGAGCGGGGTGACCTCGGCCTCGGCGGCCTTGGCCGCGAGTTCGGCCTGGGCAGCGGCGGCCCGGAGCGCCACGGCGCGGGCGAAGTCGGCCTGGGTGGGCATGCCGTAGGCGCGGGCGGTGGTGTCGTGCATCTCGACGACGTAGCGGTGCAGCCGCTCCGAGAACTGATGGGCGATCTCGCCGGGAGCGGCGCGCAGCGGGCGTCCGAACACGACGTGGACGTGCGGGCGACCGGGCACGGGAACGGTCGCACCGTACGGCATGGCGGCGTACGCACCCACCAGCGCGATCGGCAGGACCGGCACGTTGCGGGAGATGCTCAGCGCCGCAGCGCCCGGGGTGAAGTTCGCCATCGCCCCCGTCCGGGAGCGGGTGCCCTCGGGGAAGATCAGGATCGGTACGCCCTCGCTCACCAGGCGGGCGGCGAGCCCGCGGTGACCGGTTCGGTTCGCGTGGCCCTGGCGCTGCACGGGGAACGAGTTGAAGAACAGGGCGGTGGGCAGGGCTTTGTACCAGGTGCTGAAGAAATAGTCACCGGCGGTGGCCGCGGCCAGGTTCTTGGACAGCCGCCGGGGCAGCGCTCCGTAGATGAGCGGTGCGTCGAGGTGGCTGGAGTGGTTCGCGATCACCACGAACGGGGGTTTGAGCCCGTCGAGGTTGCGGACACTGTGCTCGTGCACGGTCACCGCGGACCAGATGTACGGCTTCATGAGCAGGTGCTGCGCCACGAACCGCGCGGTTCCCGGTCCGGCGGAGGTGTACCTGTTCAGGTTCGGCTCTGTCACCCGATTCCTCTCGGCGTCGATCCCGCCATTGTGGCGCACTCCTGGGCGAGGGGTCACTACCGCCGGCTCTTTGTGAGAAGCCGGGACGCCGCATGGATGGCGGCTCGCGGCGCCAGGTCGGCGGCGAACCGGGCGATCTTCCACCGTGTGGTGGGCACCGAGATGGCCTTGCCCCGTTCGGCGTCGGCAAGGGCTTCCGCCGCGCAGCGGTCGGCGTCCACCCACACCCAGTCGGGGATCGCCGACGTGCGGATCCCGGCACGTTCGTGGAACTCGGTCCGCACCCAGCCCGGGCACAGTGCCGTCACGGTCACCCCGGTGCCGTGCAACTCGCCGGCCAGGCTCTCGGAGTAGATCTTCACCCAGGCCTTGATGGCTGAGTAGTGCCCTTGCGTCAGCCACGCGGCGAGGGAGGACACGTTGATGATCCGGCCGTGCCCGCGCGCCCGCATCGCCCGCCCGGCCGCGCCGCCGAGGATGAGCACGGCAACGCACATCACGTCGAGCGCGTACTCGTGCCTGCCGGTGTCGGGATCGAGCAGGGCACTGTGCACGCCGAAGCCGGCGTTGTTCACCAGCACGTCGACGGGACGGCCGGGATCCTCCAGCCGGGCGGCGACCTTGAGCACATCCTCACGGACGGCGAGGTCCGCCGGCAGGACCTCCACCTCCACTGCCGCGGCCTCGCGCAGCCGGGCGGCCACCTCCTCCAGCCGAGCGGTGTCGCGGGCGACGAGCACGAGGTCGTCGCCGCGTGCGGCCAGGGCGCGGGCGAAGGCGGCTCCGATGCCGGCGGTTGCGCCGGTGACCAAGGCAGTGGGCATGGCGGCACGCTACCGGGTTTCGCGAAACGGCTCTCGGTCACCGTGGTCAGGCCACGAGCTGATGGGCGTGGGACGCAAGCCGGCGCAGCGCCCACGAGCAGCGCCAGCGCACGGACTCCGGCGTGCCGCCGAGCGCCGTGGCGGCCTGAGCGCTGGAGAGGCCCGCGACGTACACCGTCCACAGCGTGCGGTGGGTGCGTTCGTCGATCAGGCCGAGTTGGCGCGCCTGGGTCAGCACCGCGACCGCACTCCCCTCGGCCGACGGCTCCGCGGGATCCGGTTCGCCCACCGGACGGACGGGCCGCGGCCGGGCCAGCCGGTGGTGCATCGTCCAGGCCAGGTTCGCGGCGATCGCGCGTGGACGGCGGTCGAGCGGGTACTCGGCGATCGCGAGCCACAACTCGGAGATGGCCTCCGGCAGCAGCTCCGGACGCCGCGCGCACAGCAGCACGACCTTGCCCAGCATCGTCTGCAGCACGACCCGGTACGCGAGCCGGTCTCCCGCCGTGCCCAGCCGGAGCAGCGCCGCCAGCACGTCGTCGGGGCGATCCCGGATCAGTCCGAGCACCGCGGCCAGATCGGGGACGCCGGCGAGCGCCGGCTCCGTCCGGCTCCATCCCGGCACCGGCAGCCCGGCCAGGTCGTGCCATTCGCGATTCAGCGCCGCCAGCGCCTGTCGTCCGTCCATGGCCCGCAGCCTTGCGACCGGGTGTTGTCCGGAGTGTTGCCCGGAAGGCAGGCACTGTCTGCGCTTGTGCTGAGGGTTTCTTGCACTTTTCTAACAATTTCACAACGACACGTCCGCGGCGCCCCATTGAATCGTGCGAACCCGTATCCTGAGAGCGTACTCATCCAGGGTTGACGGCCGACAACCGTCATCATGAACGCCCAGGGGGACGCTCGGATATCCAGCGGCCCCCTGGTGCCGTCTCTGGCGCATCCTCCCGCCAGGCTTCCGGCAACCGCTCGTCGAGCGTGTCGAGACGCCCCCGGGTGCAGCTCAGGTCAGCGGCCGGCGTAGTCGTCGAAGGCGCGGGCGAGAAACTCGGCGAGGTCACCGGTCTCACCGTCGCGGCCGCCGCGGCCGATCACCAGGGTCGGCGGGCTGGGTTGCGGCGTGACGCCGGTGAACCGGGCGAGCGCCGATCCGGCGCTGACGAGTTGGTAGTAGTGCCCGTCGGGCGCGACGGCGAGGGTCCGGGCCCGGTTGAGGTACCAGCCGACCAGGCCTGTCTTCACCCTCGAACCGTTGAGCAGGGTGGCCTGGAGTGGCTCGGGCGCAGCACCCGCGGCCTGCACGCGGACGATGAAGGCGTCCAGCTGTTCCTGGGCGGCGCGGGCCTCCGCCTCGGCCGCGGCGCGCGCGAGTTCGTGCCGACGCCGCGCGTCCGCCTGGCGCTGATTCTCCTCGGCCATGGGGACAAGGCTAGACGCCGGACACGCGCGGTCCACCACGCCGGTCGCTCAGTGCGTCCCCTGCACGACCTCGCGGACCGCGGTGAGCGACGCTCGCTCGCCGAGCTCGACGCCGAGGGCCGCGGCCAGCGCGGGATCGCGCACCGGCTCGGTCAGGTCGCCCTGTTTGAAAAGGAACGCGACGTCGAGGATCTCGAATCGCGGCGACCCGTCGGCCAGGAGGTCCTGAAACCGGGATCCGCCTGCTCGGAACTCGCACTCGATGAGCGGAAACGTCCGCCGCGACTCGGTCTGTCGATCCCACGCGCGCACGGCCGCGACGGTGTCCGCCACCGCCTGGCCGAAGACGGCGACGTTGTCCCGGGTGACGTCCGCGACCCGGCCGTCCACTCCGGCCAGGCACTCCACTCCGACCCATCCCGAGGCCACCGCGCGTTCCACCAGCGCTGCCCAGGCCTCATCGGCGCCCGCCCGCACCTGGACGGCGGCGCAGAACACCAGGTCGTCCACGTCGCAGCCGGCGCTGTCGACACTCACTCCGATCGTGGGGATCCGGAACGGCTGACGCTCGGTCATCGTCCCATTGGACTGCACGCCGGAACGGATCACAAGCCTGCGGTTGGCCCCGCCTCCTAGGCTTGGCGAGGAGCAGGGGGTGGCATGGAATCGGACACCGGCACGCGGACGACGACGCGTCGTCTCGTCGACCGAGTGGCCATCTGCCTCCTCCTGGGCGTCGTGGTCGCGTCCGTGGGCGGCGCTGCGCTGCTGACCGTCTACCTCAATCGGGTGGGCGATGCGGTGGCGGGCCTGCAGCGCTCGGATCCCCTGCCCACCTATCCAGGCCGGCCCAGCGCGGTCGGGATCGACGGGGTGAGCCCCGTCAACTACCTGCTCATGACCACCCGCGCGGACGGAACGCTGGACGCCGTGCTGATCGCGCACCTGTCCGCGTCCCGGCGCGACCTGATCCTGATCGCGCTGCCGGCCGACCTGCTCGTCGCCGACGGCGTGAGCCAGAGCACCCTGGCGGCCAGCTTCCGTGAGGACCCGCTGGTGATGGCGCGCGCGGTGGAGGCCCTCACCGACGCCCGGATGGACCACCAGGTGCGGCTCGATCTGGACGCCTTCGCCGGTGTGGTGGACACCCTCGGCGGCATCGACCTCGCCGGCGGCCGCCTGGACGGCGACGAGGTACTGGCCCACCTGACCGCTGCCCCGGACCCGCTGTCCCGCTCGCTGCGCACCGCCGACCTGCTGCGAGCGGCGCTGAGCCGGGCGAACCTTGGCGTGGCGATCGCCGATCCCAACCGCTTCGACAAGGTGATGGACGCCCTCACGCCCTGTCTGGTGGTGGACACCGACCTCACCAGCGAGGAGATCCGCAGCACCATGGTGGAGTCTCGGGTGCGTGCGGACGAGGTGGTGACCTGGCCGCTGACGGCCACCCCGGCCCCGTCCGGCGCTGCTCCCGATCCCGTGGGGCTCGCCGACCTGCGCTCGGCCCTCGCCAGCGACGTGATGCCGTCCCCCGCCGTCGTGCCCACGGCCAGCCCTGCCTCCCAGAGCCTGCGCGGCGTGCCGGCGACGCCGGTCACGGCTGAGCCGACGACGACGGAGCCGCGACCCGCCCCGACGGTCGCCAGCCACAGCAGCAGCCCCCGGGTCGAGAGCACTCCGACGCCTTCGGTCACCCGCTGAACGGAACGGTAGGCTCGGGCGGGTGAGGAAGCTGCACAAGAGGTCACGCGGGCTCGCTGTGCTGCGGTGCGTGGTGGTGGTCGCCGGTTGCGCCTACGCCGGGTGGCGCTGGTGGCGGCTGGCGAACCAGGAGAACGCCGAGGCCTGGGCCGCGGCCACCGACCGGATCAGGTGAGCCGGCCGGTCATTCCAGGTAGTCGTCGGCCGGCGCCGGTTCGTGTTCGAGCACGCGTTCCATCGCCTCGCCCACGGCGACCGCGTGGTCGGCCGGGTCGTCCATCGTGCTCAGTCGCGCGTGGAGTTCGGGATCGACGGACGCAGCCCACGCCAGCAGGTCGAACACCTCGAAGCTGATCTCCACCGGGTCGCCGTGGCGGTCGAACTTGAGCCACAGATCGAGGCAGGCCGGCGGCCAGTGCGTCCCGTACGAGTCCTCGATCCCGAGCCCCGGGTGTGAGCGGACGAAGGACTCCGGTTCGGCCTCGAACAGCACGGCCTCGCCGTCGTCGGTCTCGGTGACCGAGTTGAACTCGAAGCCGTACGGAGCGAGCTCGTCGATGAGCGCGTCGGGGTAGTCGTCCGGGATCTGCATGTCACCACGCTAGTGCGTGTGACCGCGCGGTGGCTGTGGGGGAGCATGAGTCCCGGATGGAAGGATCAACAGCCACGAGGGAGTAGTCGCCAACGGCAACCCCGAGAGCGCTGGCTATCCTGATGCACTTCGCCTTCAGAAGAAAGTACACCCTGCGCTGCGTGGTGCCCGCGAGCGCTTCGAAGTTCCCTTGTCCTTTGGACAGAACGACATCTGCCCGACCCAGGAGATCAAGGAACTCCGGGCTGGCCGAGTTCAGGAGCAGGCCGGGTGCTGCGCAGCCCGTGGAAACAACGCGAGTGACTCCGGACATCCCCGCCTTCTGGGCATCGGGCAGCGTCGCATCGTTGATGATCGGTTCGCTTCGAACGGCGAACACCACATCGTGATTCTGTCCGAGATAGCGAATCAACGGCTTGTCGAAGACCGCCTCGCCGGCGTTGTCAGCGACGACCACGACGAGGCCAGGGCTGATCAGGTCCTCCTCGAGCAGATCGAGATCGCAGCGCGCGAAGGGACGCTCGAGTTCGTCGGTCACACAGGTCTCGATGCTGAGGTCGGAGTAGACGGCGGCGTCCAGGATGTTGCCCGTGGCCGAGATCTTGAGAGCCCTCAGCAGTGTCCCTGGGCCAGAACCGAGGAATCGGTCAAGCAGCGGTTCGAGCCGCAGCGCGGCTTCGATGTCGCGGTCCTTGATGCTTCGGTACGGATCGGCTTTCCCCGTGGTGCGCTTGATGGTCGCGTGAACAGCTCGCGCGATTTCCGGCGCGGATGAGTAGGCGCCGTGCCCGCCAAGGATCTGGAGCGCATCATCGAGGATGCGGCCTTGTGTCTGCTCGTCGTCAGTGGCGAGTCGCGCGGCTTCGAGCGCCTGTCTGAGCAGGCACGGAAGGCAGTCGAGGAACAGTTGCGTGGTATCTCCCTTCGTTTTCGCGGCCGACGAGTCCTGGCCTGCCGCGTCCTTCGTTGCACATGCCCTGACGGAGCAGGTCCCGGTGGCGGGTCTCCACGGGCGCCCCGGCCGGGCGGCGGCAGTGTCGTCCTATGGGCGCATGACCTTGACGCCTTCGTGACCGAGTCGCTCTCGAAGCTCCACAGGTGCGTCGTCGGTCACCAGGACATCCACCTCGGCCCAGGAGAGACCGGAGGCGGGGGCGCGCAACCCGAGCTTGCTTGAGTCGGCGAGTACGACCACGGTCTGTGAGCGGGAGGCCATCACCCTCGCGACATGAGCGTCATCGACGGAGCGCCACATCACGCCGAACGCGGGGTCGATGGCGTCGCAACCGATGAACGCGACACTCGCGGTGAGCGCCTCCAGGCTGCGGGCGGCGAGCGGGCCCACCGTTCCGAAGGAGGAGTGTCGCAGGAAGCCGCCGAGGCAGAGCACGTCGACGGTGGGCACCGCTGCGAGGAACTCAGCGATGTTGAGGGCTGACGTCGCGACGGTCAGTTCCTTCGCCGACGCCGCGACCTCATGGGCGAAGGCGAGCATGGTGGAGCCATCGTTGATGAACACGAGGGATTCGGGCGGGACCAACTCCGAGGCCACGTGGCCGATCTGGGTCTTCTCCCTGGCCTTGCGCAGGCGCCGGCTCTCGTACTCCTCGTCCAGCGTCGAGGGCACTTCGATCGCGCGAGCTCCGCCCCGGGTGCGTTCGAGCGTGCCTTGCTCCGCGAGCCGGCTCAGGTCCCGTCTGAGCGTCGCGAGACTGGCACCCGTCACCTCCTGCAGTTCGGCGAGTCCGACGATTCGCCGTTGCTCGACAGCGTGCAGGATGAGCGCTTCCCGCTCAGCCGATGTCGACACTCCGACGGCCCCAGCGTCAAGATCACTCATTTTCGCTCACTCAATCCTTGACTATGATTGTTCTTGATCGTACAGTCTACCTCACGCCGGCAGCTCCTCAGTCGGAAGAGGGCACTCGTAGCCGAGGTCACTCTCGAAGACCAGAACCGAGCCGGACCACAGTCGCATCGATCCAGCGGCATGGAACCAGTTGCCCCACGCCGCCAACCGCGCTCGCCGACGACGCACGAGCCGGAACAGGAAGGAGTAGGCGTGAGCACGACAATCGGTGGGGAGCAGATCATCCCCGTGGGCGACGCCGGTGTCGACCCGCAGATCGTCAGGGACGAGGTGCTGGACGTCCTCATCGCCCGATACGACCTGGGTGACATCATCGATGTCTGGCCAATCTCGGGTGGCTACGTCAACTGGAGCTTCGGCGCCAAGGCTGTCTCCAAGGGTGTGGAGACGCAGTACTTCATCCGCAAGTACAACCGAGGCGCAACGGCCGAGAGCGTCCGATACGAACATGCACTGGTGGAGCACCTGGTCGAGTGCGGGTTCGACAAGGTCGCTCCCGTTGTCCGGGCTGATGACGGGGAATCGTTCGTGATCACGCATGAGGCGGGGAGTGCTCAGGCCGAACGATACGTCGCGGTCTACGGGTTCCTTCCAGGCGAGTGCAAGTACTCCTGGTGCTTCGACACAGATGTCACCGAAAAGGAGTTGAACAGCTGCGCACGAACCCTTGCGGAGTACCACGCACACATCAGCAGCATTCCGCCGGGCCTCGTAGGGCCCGCCCCATCGCCAGGTGCATACCAGGGCAGTGGAGTGATGCCAAGGATCATGGATCTCCTGCCCACTCTTCCGCCGATCTACGAGTCGCTGGCTGCGCGGACGGAGAAGAACGTCTTCGGACGGTACCTGCGCGAGAACATCGATGACATCCTTCGATGCGTCCGTGACGCGACCCGAACCGCCCACCAGCTCCACGGTCTCCCCTCGCTCACCGTGCACTCTGACTTCCACGCCGGGAACGTGAAGTACCGCGACAGCGAGGTTGTCGCCCTCTTCGACTTCGATTACGCCCGGTTCGACTACCGCATGTTCGACATCGGGCACGCGCTGCACTTCTTCTGCTTCTCCTGGGATCCGCAGCATGACGGCGACCTGTGGCAGGACAAGCTGAGGGCCTTCGTTCGTGAGTACCAGATGGCCGCCGAGGAAATCGATGCCGTGGGTCCCCTGAACGCCGCAGAACTGCGGAACACCATCCCCTTCCTTCACGCAGGGAACATCTTCACGCTCGATTGGGACATCCGCGACTTCTTTGCCGCGCCCGGGCGCGACCCGGAGGAATACATCGGCTATCTACAGCACAACGTGCGGCTCATGAAGACAATCGACGCGAAACAGGACGAGATCGGCCGCCTGGTGGCCGAAGCCGCCCGGTGGGACAAAGCCAGCGATCGGGTGCTTCGAGGGCGTGAGAAGACAAAACCGGCTGCAACACTCGACGGAAAGGCAAAGTAATGCCAGTTTTGACGAAGGCAGAAGACCTGCGAGCCTCAGTGGATCTGCGACACGCGCGGCGGGGGCTGGGTACCGGGTCGATCGCCGGCGCGAGCTACGGCCTGGTCGGAGTCGTCGGCGGCATCGCGCTCGCCACCGATCCGCTCGTGAGCGCCCAGGGCATCGTGACCGCGGCGCTCGTGCTCGCGGCTCTTCAGATGGGCCTCGGTGGGATCTGGGTCACCCTCTGGAACGTCGTTACCGGTCGGGACCGCGAAATCCTCAGAGCGGTGAGGACCAAGCCCGGCGTGGTCGTGATGGTGGCATCGCTCTTCGGGGGAGTGCTCGCCATGGTCGGCTTCTGGGTCGGCCTCAGCATGACCACACCCGCCTACGCACTGGCGATCAGCGCCATGTTCCCCATCGTGGGAGCCATTCTCGCCGCCGTCTTCCTGCGCGAACGGATCGTGCGCCGGGTCTGGCTGGGCGTCCTCCTCGCTGTCGCAGGTGCGGTCGTCGTCGGGTGGACACCTCCCGAAGGCGACTACCCGCACTTCTACCTGGGTCTCATCCTGTGTGGCCTCGCCACACTCGGGTGGGGAATCGAGGGCGTCGTTGCGACCTTCGGCATGGACATGGTCGACCCAGCGATCGCGGTCAACATCCGAGAGCTCACTGCGGGCCTGGTGTTCCTGCTGGGCGTCTTCCCGTTCGTTGCCCTGACGGGAGGCAACCCGTACGAGACGATCGGGCACATCTTCACGGCCGGCTTCCGAACGGGGGCCTTCTGGCTCGTCCTGCTCTGCGCCTTCCTGCAGGCAACGACAGACCTGACCTGGTACCGGGCCATGAACACCACCGGCGTGGCCCGTGCGATGGCCCTCAACGTCACCTATGCGTTCTGGGGATTCCCGTTCGGATTCCTTCTCTCCAAGGTCAGCGACGCCGTCGTGTTCGTCTTCAATGGGTACCTGGTCGGCGGCGCCGTACTCATTGTTCTCGGTGTTGTGCTGGTGATCGACAACCCGCGGGAACTGGTCAAGCTGCGGAACCGCTAGTAGAAAGACACAATCATCATGCTTCTCCCCCTGAGATTCAGAATCATCACCGAACTCGCTACGGGCGGTGCGCAGGACACGGCCGCGATCATGCAGTCCCTGGCCCCGGAGTACGGCCGTGAGCGGCAATTCACCAAGAAGATGATCGATAACCACCTCCAGTCGCTGCGCGCGGTGGGGCTGGTCGAGGACGTGGCCGTCTCACTCGACCGGGACGGAGGTCTGGTCAGGACCGCCGGCATCACCGACGCCGGCCGGAAGCTGCTCAAGTACCTACCCCGAGACTGGCGCAGAAGAGTCGGCGCACCGGGTCGTTGACCGGTCGCACGAGCCTCAGTGAACCTGTAAGAGAAGGAAAGACGTAGTGACCGAAGCACAATACGACGTGGTCGTCATCGGTGCGGGCGCAATTGGCTCAGCCGTGGCCAGGGACCTCGCCGGCACAAGCAATCGAGTGGCTCTCATTGAGGCCAGAGGTGACGTCTGCGAGGGAACGTCCAAGGCGAATACTGCACTTCTCTGCACGGGATTCGACGCCAAACCGAACTCACTGGAGTCCAGGCTCTACTCTCGCGGCTACGAGCTCATGATGAAGTATTGTGAGGAAACGGGCATTGCCGTGGACAGATGTGGCGGAGTCCTCGTTGCCTGGGATGAGGAGCAGGCCGCGACACTTCCACAGTTGCAGGCGGAGGCCGAACTCAACGGATACATGGAGTCGCGGATTCTCAGCTCGAGCGAGGTGTACGCGCTGCTACCCGAACTCGGGCACGGCGTGACCGCAGGTCTGGAAGTGCCGGGCGAGTCGATCATCGATCCGTGGTCGGTTCCGCTCGCGTGCGCGACCGATGCAGTCAGCCGCGGAGCCGATCTCCATCTGAACTGTCGTGTCGAGTCGATTCAGGTCGGTGCCGAGGTGACCACCCTGTCCACCTCCTCAGGCGATATCACCACGCGCTGGGTGGTGAACTCGGCAGGACTCGGTGGTGACGTCATCGACAGGTTCTACGGCTACGACCGCATTCATCTGTTCCCCAGGCGCGGTGAACTGCTCGTCTTCGACAAGCTCTCCGCGTCCATCGCGCCGAAGATCGTGCTCGCTGTTCCGTCCAAGGTCACCAAGGGCGTCCTCATCTCGCCCACAGTCTTCGGCAACGTGATGTTGGGCCCAAATGCGGAGATCATCGAAGACCGGGAGGACACGTCGACGACCCGCGACGGCTTTGACTTCATCCTTGAGAAGGGTCGGCGTGTCTTCCCCCAGCTCATGGAGGAAGAGGTCACCGCGGCCTATGCGGGCCTGCGGGCCGGTCACGACCAGAAGGACTGCCTGGTCGAGCGCGACTCGGCTCAGCGATACGTCATCACCGCCGCCTTCAGGGCCGGCCTCACCTTCGCGCTCTCCGTCGCGGAACTCGTACACCAACTGCTCGGTGAGTCTGATCTGGACATGAGCTACCGACCGTCGCTCCCAGCGCCGGTGAGGGTGCCACCGCTGGGCGCCAAGCAGTTGCGTCCGTATGAGGACGATGTGTTGATCGCTCAGGATTCTGCGTATGGGGAGGTGGTGTGTTTCTGTGAGCGGGTCACGAGGGGTGAGATCCGCGACGCCTGCCACAGCCTGATCCCGGCCCGTGACCAGGGGGGGCTCCGGCGGCGGACCCGGGTCATGAACGGCCGCTGCCAGGGGTTCTTCTGCGGGGCGGCGGTGAAGGCCATCCTCGACGAGGCTCTGGCCAGTAAGGACGACGCGCGATGAGCCAGCCCAC
Organism: Propionicimonas sp.; assembly: GCF_029975155.1. Lineage (GTDB taxonomy): Bacteria > Actinomycetota > Actinomycetes > Propionibacteriales > Propionibacteriaceae > Propionicimonas. The sequence continues at coordinate 122,034 of NZ_JARKPQ010000200.1, forward strand.
CAAGACCCCCGCGGTCGCTGTCGTCGGTGCCGGACCCTCGGGCCTGCAGGCTGCAGCCGACCTGGCCAGGACGCTCAGGGGCGACGTGCTCGTCCTCGACCGCGAGACCCAGCCCGGCGGCATTCCCCGCCACTGCTTCCACTCCGGCTACGGCATCAAGGACCTGCACCGGTTCATCAGCGGCCCTCACTATGCCGGGATCCTCACCGATCGGGCCGTGGCCGCCGGCGCCGACATCGTCACCAGCGCGATGGTCACCGGGTGGACGCCTGAAGGCTCGCTCGAGATCACCTCCCCCGGCGGACGGTTCACCGTTGCGGCGAAGGCGACGATCCTGGCCACGGGTGCGCGGGAGCGCCCCCGCACCGCCCGGCGCATTCCGGGTGACCGTCCGGCGGGGGTGTACACCACCGGGCAGCTGCAGAACCTCGTCCACCTGCACCACCAGAAGGTCGGCACCCGCGCGGTGATCGTCGGCTCGGAGCTGGTCAGCTGGTCGGCGGCGCTCACCCTGCGGCACGCCGGCTGCCGCACCGTACTGATGACCACCGAGTACCCGGCACCGGACGTGTACCGGCTGTTCTCCACCTTTGGCCGCGTCTGGTTCCGCACCACGGTGGCCACCCGCACCAGGGTCGTGCGAGTCATCGGTCGCGGCCGGGTGTCGGGGGTCGAGATCGAGGACACCCTCAATGGCGCCCGGACGATCGTGGACTGCGACACGGTGGTCTTCACCGGTGACTGGATTCCCGACTACGAACTGGCCCGTTCTGCCGGCATCGCACTCGATCCGCACACCCTGGGGCCGGCCGTCGACACGCGGTTGCGGACCGAGCGGGACGGCGTCTTCGCCATCGGCAACCTCGTCCACCCGGTCGACACGGCCGACGGGGCCGCCCTGGACGGGGCGCACGTCGCGCCGCATGTGCTGCGGTACCTCGACGGTCAGGCGCCGGCTCGGCCCGGCGTGGAGCTGGCACCAGGCCGGGGCTTCCGGTGGGTGTCGCCGTCCCGATTCCACCCGGGCGACACCGGGCCGGCCCGAGGGTTCCTCCTCATGTGGCCTGACGAGTTCCACAGCCGGCCGACCGTGGTCGCCAGGCAGGCCGGGCACGAGATCGGGCGGATCAGGACCTGGTGGCCCGCCGCTCCCGGCCGCGTGTTCCGCATCCCGTATCTGCTGCTGGCCGAGGCGAACCAGGCCAAGGGGCCAGTCACCGTCGAGATCGCGAGCAGCTGAACTCCCAACCCCAGTCGGTCCGGTCCAGGTTATCGAGTTGGCCCGCGAGTCGTTGCGGGCCAACAGAGCCCAGTCCGGGCCGATGGCCCAGGGATCCAAGTAACCGATGACGCGACTCAGCTGTCACCCATGTCGCGACTCATCACAGAGGTGGAGCCTGAGGTACCCAACTTGAACCTCATGCGCCGGCTGGATCGCCTTGACTCCGCGTGGATTCAGGGATCTACGACCATTGAGGCGCCGCCGCCATTCGTGTTCGACGAGGGTTTCGACGTCATCGAGAACCCTAGTAAACGTAGTAGAACCCCTTTTGACTGAGAAGGAAGTAGAAGCTATTCGAACCGCCCGGGCGGGCGGCGAGAGCGTCACGGTGATCGCGGAGCGATTTGGTGTGAGCCGGATGACGGTGTGGCAGAAGACACGAAACTCGACCACCTGATACCCAGGCACGCGGCTTGGCCCGAATCCTCAGTCTCCTGAGCTCGCCGTACTGCACACTAAGTACACAAGTCCACAAAGTCCACAATCTGCTACACTAGTGGTATGAGCAGTGCAGATGAGCTCGGGCCGTTCCTAAACGTTCGCGAAACCGCGAAGCTTCTTGGGGTACATGAGAACACGGTCAGGAACTGGGTGACGGCGGGCACCCTCGTATCGGCTCGTGTGCCTGGCTCGAAGCAGCATCGCTTTGCCAGAGAAGAGGTACTGCGTCTTCAGAAGGAACGCGGCTCAATCGCGTCGTCGGTTGCGCCCACGCTCCGCACGGACGGGCCTGAACTCATCACCGCCAACGAGCTGAACATCTGGGCTGCTCGCGATGATGCTAAGACCGCCTTTCCCGAGTTGATGCGTCGTCTTCTCGCGGTGACTCCAGGGATCAGCAATCTGCAAGTCCGTGCTCACGAAGGTGTGGCTGCATCTGGTTGGGACGGCACCGCCACGTCTGCAGGTAGCGCGCACCTTCCGGTCGGCGAACTGCGCTTCGAGTTCGGCACGGACGCCAACCCCAAAGGAAAGGCTCAGAGCGACTACGACAAGCGAGTGCTCGCCCTCCCCGCTGACGCGAGTTCAGTCTTTGTCTTCGCCACGCCGAGAAACTGGGCTAGCGGTAGCGCGTGGGCTTCCGATCGCGCAGCCGAGAAGAAGTTCTCTGACGTGAAGGCCATCGATGCGCACACTCTGGAGGGTTGGCTCCAAGAATTACCACCCGTACATCGTTGGATCTCGGAGCGATTGGGCTACCGACCGCGAGACGCACAGACCATCGAACGGTGGTGGCAGGCTTTTCAGGGTCGCACGACGGTGGCGCTTCCGGCTGACTTCTTCACGGCTGGACGCACCGCTGAGGCCGACGAATTGCGTGCAACCCTTACTGCTGCAGGATCCGGCGATGAGATCGTGGCTATTCAAGCGCCGTGGCGCGATGAGGCCCTTGCCTTCATGTTCGCCGCCTTGGCTGCGCAGAACAACCTTCTGTACCGGGCCATTGTTGTCACCGACAGCGCCGCCTGGCAGCGGCTGACCGAATCGCGGTCTCCTCTGATTCTCATTCCGTTGTTTTCCGATGCGCCCGGCCTCGCGGCCGCCGTCGACAACGGACATCGGGTGATCTTGATCGCCGAGCCCGGCGACATCATTCGAAACACCAAGAAGATTGAGCTCCGCAAGGTCGACCGCGCAACCGCTCGCGAGGCGCTGAAGGCTGTCGTGTCCGACTCGAAAAAGGCCCAAGCGATGGTGGCCCTCGCGCGTCGCAGTTTGCCCGCGCTCGTTCGTTCGATCGCACGCGAGCCACGCTTCCGAGCCCCAGAGTGGGTCACCAATACCGATCAAGCCGCTATCCTCGCACCGCTCGTTCTGGTGGGTTCGTGGACGAGCGCTGAAGGTGACTTCGCAGTGATCGAAAGGCTGACCGGACGATCACGCGACGATATCGATCGCCTTCTGAAAAGTCTCGCCGGCCGTGCGGATGCACCGTTCGTTCGTTCGGGCGGCACCTGGCGTGTCACCTCGCCGACAGAGGCTGCTCTTCTCCTCCTGCCGACGCTCACTGATGGTGAACTAGCGAAGTGGGCCGAGGTTGTCGCAGATGTCCTGTTGACACCGGACCCCTATCAGGGGATGGATGCCGTCGCTCGTCTGACCGCGAGCGCCCAAGGCATCAACCCGACCCATTCAGAGACGCTCAGGAAAGGTGTGGCGGACGGACTAGCGCTCGCCGCCGCGAGCGACGTCGAGCTTCCCGCTGACCTAGCCATGCAGGGGCGGGTCAGTCGGCTCGTTCACGATCTACTTCAAGCTGCAAACGCCGACGACACAGGAACGACCTGGGCTCGACTGGCCAGTGTCCTGCCCAGCTTGGCGGAAGCCGCCCCGGAGGTATTTCAGGATGCGGTTGAACTCGACTCGGACCGCACCGACCCGATTCTTCGCACGATGTTCCAAGACAGCGGCGCGGACACTCTTTTCGGACCATCGTCGCCACACCCCAACTTGCTATGGGCACTCGAGACGCTGTGCTGGTCGCCGACCTATTTCGGTCGGGCGGCAGCGCTTCTTGGAAGGCTGTCCGCACTGGATCCCGGTGGTCGGTTAAGCAATCGTCCGATCGAGAGCCTGCAGAATGTCGCCGCGGGCTGGTTGCCTCAGAGCGGCGCGAGCGTCGACGACAAACTCGCCGTCATCGCGCGTCTCATGCAGCGCGAACCCGATGTCGGCTGGAAGCTTGCCCTCGGCGTCTGGCCTGAGAGTCATGCAATTGCTTTCCAGCCGCACGCTCCGACGTATCGCGACTGGTCGCCCATCCGGCAATCGGTCACCTATGCGGACTGGGGGCATTTCGTTCATGAGCTCGTGATCCTCGTCACCGCCGCTGCTGGGACCGACGCAGCACGCTGGAAAGAGCTTGTTCCGCAGATCGATGAACTGCCGCCCCAGGAACGGGTCGCAGTCCTAGCCAAGCTCCGCGAGGTCATCGGCGCTCAAGACTGGTCGCCCGAAGACGTGTATGCGGTTTGGGAAACGCTGAGCAGCGAGGCAGATCGGCACGAGGAGTACTCCGACGCCGAGTGGGCTATGCCCGCTGAGGACGTGGTCACGTTCCGCGAACTTGCCGACGCCCTCGCACCCACCCAGGACGGGCGACGGTTCTCCAGGCTCTTCGACTGGCGGGCTCACGTACCCAATCTCAAGCTGGGCGACGAAGGATACGACATCGAACTCGCGCGACTTCAACGCGAGGCGCTCGACCACGTACTTGTGCTCGGCTCAGACGCACTGCGCTCGCTCACCATCGATGTCAAGACACCCCATGTGGTGGGACGGCTGCTCGCAGGCACGGCCAACGCACCAGATCAAGAGATTCTCGGGTGGCTGAGTTCGTCGGAGCCCAACTTGAATCAAGCAGCGTTGAACTACGTGACCGTGAAGATCCACGAAGGCGGGATGGAGTGGCTGAAGGAAGCCTTCGCAAGCCCGGCGCTTCAGGAGGCCGAAGCTCGAGAGATTCTGATGGCGGCAGTGCCCCTCTCCCGCCAGTACTGGACTGAGGTGTCCTCGCTGGGCGAAGGACTCGAAGAGGCCTATTGGAAGCGAGCTCAGCCCTTCGCTGCGGCCTCTGAAGATCGGGCGGAGGGCGTTCGGCGGTTCGTTCAACATGGTCGCTCATGGGAGGCGATGGCACTTCTGAGCATCATGCTGCACGAGCATCAGGAACCGGAGATCAGTCTCGTCAAGGAGGTGTTCGACGCACTACGTCGAGGAACGGAGCCTCCCCAGGACACCACGATGAGCGGCTACTACGTCGGCAAACTTCTGGAATACATGGAACAACGGGTGCCCGACGACGACGAGCTCCCAGGCTACGAGTTCATGTTCTTTGAGCTTGTCCACGACCATGAGCCTTCGGGAGCCCTCTATCGGGCGCTGAGTAAGGATCCCACTGATTTCGTCAACATGGTGAGCGCCATCTTCCGCGCGGAAGGGGAGCCCAAGCGAACGCCCACACCACAGGAGCAGGCCTTCGCGCACCTATCCTTCTCAGTGCTCCGCAAATGGCGCACGCTCCCCGGACTCGCGGCCGACGGCAGTATCGACGCCGACCACCTCACGGAATGGGTACGCGCCGCCCGCCTTGCCTTCGCGGATAGCGGGCGAGCATCGATCGGCGACGAGCAGATCGGGCAGGTACTTGCCTCGAGCCCTGTTGGGTCAGACGGGGTTTGGCCAGCCGAAGCCGTTCGGGAAGTCATCGAAAACGTTGGCAATGCACGGATCGATACGGGCTTGCACATCGGCAAGACCAATCAACGTGGTGTGACGTCGCGTGGCGTGTTCGATGGCGGCGATCAGGAACGTGCGCTCGAACAGCAGTACCGGGAGATGGCTAGCAAGATCGCCACACGGTGGCCACGCACGGCTCGCATCCTGCGAGGCATCGCGGACAGTTATCAGCTTGAAGCCCGCCGTAACGACGCAGAAGCGGAACGAATGGGCGACGACGGATAATGCTCTCCTCCTCAATGACGATGGATCGCTGGGTGGTACCCGCGGCTAACTTCCGCAGCACTCGATGCATGCGAGAAGGAACCCTCAGGCTGACTGCGGGTGACTGTTGCTTTTCGCACCAATTCTCCTCCCGGATTTCTTCACTCGAGAGGCATGATGATCCGGGCCGACCGGGTCCGCGCGCGGACCTGATAGACGACAATGGGGCAGCTGAGGAGCGAGCTCAGCAGTATGTCCGACACAGCGAGGGAGCCGAGTGAATATTCCGGATATCGACTTCGCTCGCGTTCGGTCGTTGGGCGCCGGAGGCCAGCGCGACGGATACGAGCAACTCATCTGTGAGCTGGTCGCGCAAGAGCCCCCGCACGCCGACGCGAAGTTCGTGTCCCTTCACGGAGCCGGAGGCGATGGAGGCGTCGAGTGCTACTGGACTCTTCCCGGCGGCGCCGAGCACGGCTGGCAAGCGAAGTACTGGACCAGCCACGCCGACGTCGACAAGTCGCAGCTCGACACCTCCGTCAAATCAGCCCTCACCAACCACCCGAATCTCACCAAGTACATCATCACCATTCCCGCCGACCCGACCGGCCCCACGGGCGGCAAGGGGAAATCGCTACTGGAGAAGATAAACGACCCTGGTGGTTGGCTCGAGGGTTGGCAGACGATGGCGGCCGACCGCGGCATGACCGTCACCTTCGAGTTCGAATGGGCAACGAACACCGCCACACGCCTAACCCGCTCGGACCCCTCCGGCGCCCAGCGGCGGTACTGGTTCGACGCCGACGTGCTCTCCCAACAGTGGTGGATCGACCGACTGCAGGACGCGACCGACGCTGCCAGACCTCGGTACACCCCAGAGTTCAACGTGAACGTTCCCGCCGCTCGAAGTATCGCTGCGCTCTGCTCTGACGATGAGTGGTGGCAGGCCGTCCTCGGCCAAGTCGATGAACTCACGGAAGCGACACGACGCCTGCAGCACGCCGGAAACGATGCAACGGTCGCCGACCTGGACGCCGCGCGCAGCGCCGCCACGACCGTCATCGACGCCCTCAAGACCTGGGAGCGCACCCGGACCGACGCTGAGTTCCGAGGTCTCGACAAGACGCTAACCGCCGCCATCGCTGTGGTCAGGGAGCAGGAGGCCGTCGAGGTCGAACGGATGAACGCCACGCACGAGAACTGGGACACCGCGGGTTGGAGGCAGTACCAGAGCGAATACATGGTCCATTTCCCGGCGGAAGCCGTCGATGCTCTCCGTGACTTGGACGGCAAACTCGAAACTGCAACCGAGCTCCTCATCAGCCCCCTCGGGACGCTCGCCAGCTCTCAAGTTGCGCTGATGACCGGACCCGCCGGCATCGGCAAGACCTACCTCGCCCTCGATGCCGCCGCCCACCGCCTTCAGAGAGGTCTGCCCAGCATCGTGATGCACGGTCGCTGGTTCAATGACCACGACTTACTCACCCACCTCCGCGACGTTCTCCAGATGCCAACCGACCTGACCACCGAGGAGACCATCGCTCTCCTGGACCAAAGTGCGCGCGTCGCAGGAGCACCCACCCTCCTCGTCATCGACGCGCTCAACGACACCCGCCCCCGGTCGGTGTGGCGGGATAACCTCGATCGCCTCATCTCCATCGTCACTAGATACCCGCACATTCGGCTGCTGCTGACCGCACGCACCCACTACGTCAATCAGGTTCTCCCGCCGCGCGTGTCTATTCCACGGTTCGAGCACACGGGGTTCGAGGGTGTCGAGTTCGAGGCGGTCAGCGAGTATGCCGCGTTCTACGGTCTCGAACCTCCGACGTCACCGCCTATCCACGGCGAGTTCGATAACCCGCTCTACCTCCGGTTGGTCTGCGAAGCGCTGCAATCCGATGGCCGCCTCTCGCTCGACCAGGCCAACATGGGGCTGGGCGAGCTCACCAAAATGGTCCTCGACCACGCGAACGAGGCCGTCAGTAATCGCGTCGACGCATCGGTGTCCGACCAGATCGTTCACCGCGCGATGCACGCTTTGGCCGGCGCTATCGCAGACCAGGGCGGAGCCCCGCTCACCCGCTTCGCCGCGCATGCCGTGCTGAACCCGATCTGGTCCGACAACAGTGTCGAGAAGTCGCTGCTCGATGGACTCATCGCACAGGGTCTCGTCGAAGAAGACGTCATCCCGGACAGCAGCCCTTATGGCACCGACATCATCACCATCACCTTCGAGCGCATCGGCCACCACCTGATCGTCTCCGATGCGCTCGCTCATGTGAACGACGCGGATGGCGTCCGCGCCCAGCTGTCCGGTCGCCTCGGGGAGCTCATCGGACTCGACGCGACCATCGACATCGGTCTCCTCGAAGCGACCTCGGTCGTCGTCGCCGAACGCTTCGGGCTCGAGCTGACCACCTTCACCGCCGAGATCCCCGACACCGCTGCGCGCGACGCTGCCGTCATCGCCGGCACGGCATGGCGATCTGTGTCCTCCATCACCCTCGATACGGGCAGCATTATCACCAACGCTTTGCATCGCCGTGAGACCTTCGACGCAGGCCTCACGATGCTGTTCAGGCTCGCACCTCGCCCCGGCCACCCGCTCAACGCCGACTTCCTCCATGAGTTCTTCAGTGAACTCACCATGTCGACCCGAGATCAGTTCCTCACCGGGTGGCTGCACACCAGTCACGGCACCAGCGGAGCGGTCGACCGTCTGATCCGCTGGGGAGGCGAGAAACCGCTCGACCTGGTCGGCACGGAAACCACCCGACTGTGGGTCACCGCACTGCTCTGGACGACTAGCGCCACTGATCGCCGCGTTCGCGAGCCAGCCACGATCGCCGCAGCCCGCCTGCTTGCGCGTCACCCTCACCAGGCCGCCGCCCTGATCGAACGATTCTGCATCGTCGACGACGAGTGGGTCGTCGAACGCGCGCTTCAGGTCTCCTACTCGGCGCTGCTGGCTAGTGGTAGCGACGCGGACTGGGGCGCTGCCGCCGAGGTCGTCTCGGCCGCCTTCTTCGCGCCCTCCGCAGACCTCACCCCCAACGCCGCCGTTCGCGACGCCGCCCGCTGCATTCTCGAAGCGGCACTCGATCGCGAAGCGCTCCCCGCAGAGGTGACGCCCGACCATTTCCGCCCCCCTTACACCAGCACCTGGCCACTGACCTGGCCCACGGAAGAGGACATCGCCCCCTACGACAATCGCGACTACCCGAAGCTCGTGCACTCCACCACGGCAGACGACTTCTTCACCTACCAGCTCACGCACGAACTCCGTGACCGGCCAGGTGTCGACGCGGCAGCCGGCGCACGATGGGTGGTCGCAGAGGTCATCCGGCTCGGCTACCGACCCCGCCTGCATTCAAACTTCGACAGCTACGTGCTGGGAAAGTACGGGCCCGGACGCGGGAAGCCAAAGTGGATCGAACGGATCGGCAAGAAATACCAGTGGATCGCACTCAACCGGCTCATCGGTCACCTATCCGACCACGCGCCCAAGACCAGAAGCTCCTGGGAAGCCCCACCGCCCGCTATTCCTGGACCCGATTCCTCTATTGTCCGGCAGGTCGACCCCACAGTGACCGAGTTCGAACCCGCAAGCGATGCGCCTCGCCCCTGGGTGCCGACCTACGACTGGGACGCGAAGACTGGGAAGACCGACGCTCAATGGGTGGCGGATGACTCCGACCTTCCCACTATTGACGTCGCCTCTGCCGAACGAGACGGACGCCCCTTCATCGTCGTGTCGGGCTCATACAGCTGGGATCTCATTGGCGACGCCGCGAAGCGCACCCACCAGGTTTGGACCAACCTCTACACCCACCTGGTGAGCACCGACGATCTTTCCGTTGCCCTTGGCGAACTCGAAGGACGGGACTTGATCAACGGCCTGGGGATGTCCCGGCTCCCCATGAGCTATAACGGGTACGTCGGCGAGTACCCGTTCGGGCACCACCACGGCGCGACGCTGAGTGTCATGGAGCACGAGTGGACGGATCCGCTCAGCGTTCCGACACGACCAGCTGTATGGGAGCTGCTCGGCGAAAACGAGTACGCGCCTGGGAACCTCGAAACGGTCTCGTTCGACGCCCCCGCTCCTGAGTTCTTCGGCCCCGCACCGGGCGCTCTCCACTGGAACGGCCGCAACGGATGGACCGACACGCGCGGTCGGCTCATCGCCGTTCTACGCCACTCCGTCAACGTCGGCCAGAACGAGCTCCTGATCGATGCCGGTTTCCTGCAGGGCTGGCTCACCGCCGAGCGGAAGTCGCTGATCTGGGTCGAGAACACAGGAAAGGACGTCTACCGAGAGATGGGTTGGGGCAAGTCCCATCCGGGAGCGCTCGTTCGTTCCCAAGTCCGAGCGTGGACCCCAGGTCAGAACCTACGAACCGTTCCACCCGGCTGGCAACGCATCCCCGCCCGCGACGATTGATATCGCGATCGGCGCAACTCATTTCCACAGGTGGTGCCGATCTATCGAGATGCCCCAGGACGTGCCACACTGGACCGTTCAATGCCCACAGTTCAGTCAGCCCCTGGAGCGATCAAGACGAAGTACCACCGCATCATCCACGGACTAGAAGCGGCTGGAGACCGCGCAACTGTTCGTCTACAACAACTGGACGAGTAACCATGCCATCTCCGCGAGATGACAACCGCTGCGCGCTTTGATGCTGGCACGATACATCATCAGATATACTTACGTGTGCACGTTTCGTCTCGAAGGCAGGGGTAGTGATGGCGACGTTGAAGCCGGGTACGGCCGAGGAGGCAGGCCTCTCACGCAGCGGCCTGTACCGTGCGGCGCGTGAGGGGCGGTTGGAGCGGATCGCGAGGGGCATCTATCTGCCTGCGGATGCTCCGGCGGCAGACTGGGACTGGATCGAGGCAGCGACCCGTCGCCCAGATGCGACGATCTGCCTGGCGTCGGCGCTCGCTCATCATGAGCTCACGGATGTGATTCCCGCTGCGTTGGATGTTGCGATCCCGCGCGGGTCGCGTACGCCGGCGACCACGGGAGCGATCGCGTGGCATCAGTTCGACCGGCCAACGTTCGAGATCGGCCGGGAGGAGATCCCGATTCCGGGCACAGATCAGACGATCGGGATCTATTCGCCCGAGCGGTCGATCGCGGACGCGTTCCGGCTGCGTGGCGAGGTCGGGTACGAGCTGGCACGGGAAGCGTTGAAGGGGTGGCTGCGCCGCGGCGGGAAACCAGCCCATCTGATGGAGATCGCCTCTCGGCTCCCTCGGGCGAAGTCTCCAACCCTTCAGGCATTGGACGCGCTGGCGTGAGCGCGGGCGGTGAGGTGTTCTGGCGTCTCCAGTCGGCGGCACGCTCGGCAGCGGCGAAGGCTGGGACGGGTGCGCCGACGCAGGAGTATCTGATCCGGCACACGCTGGAGTCGTTCCTGGATCGCCTCACCCGGACCGCCCATGCCGAGGACTTCGTCCTCAAGGGCGGGATCCTGCTTGCCGCCTACGGCGTACGGCGCCCCACCAAGGACGCGGACGCGAACGCCATCGGGGCGGACGTCACCGCAGATCACCTCATCGCGGTCGTTCACGACATCGCCGCTGTCCATACCGATGACGGGGTGGTGTTCGATCTCGACTCGATTAGCGTGCAGGAGATCCGCGAGCACGCCGACTACCCCGGATTCCGGGTGCGCGTCGGTGTGTCGATCGGGCCGTGGAAGGGCACCGCCGCGTGGGATGTCTCCACCGGAGATCCGATCGTGCCCGCTCCTCGTCAGGTGCGCATCGACCGCGTCCTGGGCGACCCGATTGTGCTGCTCGGCTACGCGCCCGAGACGACGATCGCTGAGAAGGGCGTCACCATCCTGGAACGGGGAATCACCAGCACGAGGTGGCGCGACTACGTCGACATTGTCCAGCTCGCCCGGCAGGGCATCGACACTGACGAACTGCTCCGCTCCGCGCGAGCAGTGGCCCGCTACCGCGGCGTCACCCTCGAGCCCATCGCGCCCTACGTCGTCGGCTACGGGCAAGTCGGTCAGGCCAAATGGGCGGTATGGCGTCGCAAGGAACGACTGGAGGAGGTCTGTGAAGCAGACCTCGACGGGCAGATCGCGCTGGTGGCCTCTTACCTGGATCCCGTGTTCAGCCAGGGGGACACCGCGCCGCCTCGCACATAGCACGCGTCCGTGCCCGAAGCGTTGGAGGCATGACTGCTACAACAACAGAGAGTCCGTTGTCTCCGCTTCGGGCTGTGTCCTATGTCCGTGTGTCCACCCTCGATCAGGCTCGTCGCGGTTCTGAACCCGAGGGGTTGTCGATTCCCGCGCAGCGGGAAGCGAACCGGCGGCGGGCGTTGGAGATGGGTGCCCTCGTGGTCGCGGAGTTCGTCGAACGTGGTCGCTCCGGCAGGTCGAATCGAACGGCCCGAGTTGCGGCGGATGCTGACCTACATCCAGGACCGGCCGGTGGACTTCGTGATCGTGCACAAGATCGACCGCCTCGCCCGCAACCGGGCCGACGACGCGGCGATCACGAAGACGATCCAGGGAGCGGGTGCGTACCTGGTCTCTACCACTGAGGCGATCAGCACGACACCGAGCGGGAGGCTGCTGCATGGGATCATGGCGTCCATCGCGGAGTTCTACTCCCAGAACCTCGCCACCGAGGTGATGAAGGGGATGCGACAGAAGGCCATCCAGGGAGGAACGCCGGGGCGGGCACCGCTCGGCTATCTCAACGAGCGTCGCATCGACGACGGCCGCGAAGTCCGCACCATCACGGTCGACCCGGAACGCGCCGAGCACGTCATCTGGGCATTCCGCGCCTATGCCACCGGCGAGTGGAGCGTCACCCGCCTGACCGCCGAACTGGGATCACGTGGCCTGACGACCAGGCCGGGACCGAACACCCCGGCAGTGCCGTTGACGGTGAACGGGCTGCACCGTCTGCTCCGCCGCCCGTATTACAAGGGCGTCGTCGTCCATAACGGCGTCGTACATCCCGGGCGGCACGAGCCCCTGATCGATCCGGTGACCTGGGCGACTGTGCAGGACATCCTCACCAGCCGCCGCAACGGGGAACGCTCACGCGAGCATGACCACTACCTCAAGGGCACGGTGTTCTGCGTCGAGTGCGGCAGGCGGCTGATCGTGCAGCACACCCGCACCAAGACCGGCCGGGTCTACGAGTACTTCGTCTGCCATCGACGCCGCGACGCCACCTGCCCGCAACGCAAGGCCCTGCCGATCGCCCAAGTCGAGCAGCGGGTCGAGAACCTCTACCGCACGATCGAGCTGAACCCCGGCCAACGCGAACACATCGAACAGATCATGCTCGCGAAGCTCCACCGACAACAGGCAGCCAACGACCAGCGCCTCGAAGCGATCACCATCGAGGCCCAGACGGTCGAAACGAACCAGGCCAAGCTGCTCGAGGCCTATTACGCCGACGCCGTCCCTCGCGAGCTGTTCCTCACCCACCAGCGACGGCTCAACGCCGAGCAGACGAGCCTCGTCCGCGAGAGGGCGAAGCTGGAGTCCGAGAACATCGAGATCCGGCAGCGCGTCCGCGATGCCCTCGACCTGCTCCAGGACGTCCACGCCACATACTCGAATGCGCCAGCGACGGTAAGGAAGCAGCTCAACCGGGTCATCTTCGCCGGGATCTTCCTCGGCCCCGAACCGGCGCCGATCCGCGCCGAGCTCAACGAGCCCTTCGCCAGCATCACCCAACCCGGAGGAGATCCCGGCAACCCAAGTCGCCGTAGTAGAACCGCTCCGGCGATGAAGCAAAGACAACCTACTCGAACCACGTGCTGATGCCAGCAAAACTCCTGGTCAGCCCAGGGTTGACCGTGCGCCCGGAGACCGCTGAGGCCGCCCTCTCGGGCGGCCTCACAAGCGTCGATCTGCACTTTTGATAAGAGCAACTGGGTGGAGCATAGGGGACTCGAACCCCTGACCCCCTGCTTGCAAAGCAGGTGCTCTACCAACTGAGCTAATGCCCCCGCGGCGCCCATTGTGGCATCAGCGGGGAGCGGCGCCCAAACCATGCTGTGCACGCGTCCGACGAGCTCGCCGACGCCTGTCGTGTCGGGATTCCGCCACTTGAGGTGTCCCACCCTGCCCAGACGTCACACCCAGGGACTTGAGCGGCGAGATCACGACAGCCGGGACGCGATCTGTCCGCGCCGCTCCAGGCAATCCCCCCAGCTACACGACCGCGCCGCCCGGCCCACTCTTTCCCGAACCTGTCGTGATGCGGCCACTCAACGACCGTGGCGTGACGGCAGAGGCAGCTGGGACTCCCAGCTTGGCCAGATCACGACAACACTCCAGGCGCTGCTCGCCCACCCGGGCGCTTGCGGTGAGGAGCCCTGAATCGCCGAATTGGGAGGCGGCATCTACCCTTGAACCTATGTGGTCCAGGCGGGAAGAGGTCGACTACGCCCTGCAGCGGCGCAACACGCTGCAGGCGCTGAAGCGACCCCAGCGCGTCCTGGAAGGCACCAACGTGTGTGACGCCGACCCGCTCCTGCTCCGTGCTGCACAGCATCACGGCGAGGAGTCCGCGGTGCCCTGTCCCATCTGTGATGCGCCCCGATTGCTGAACCTGAACTACGTGTTCGGCGAGCAGCTCGGCCAGTACTCCGGACGGATCAAGTCCACCGTCGAGCTGGAGGAGATGCAGTCGGAGTACGGCGAGTTCACCGTCCGTGTGGTGGAGGTGTGCGTCGACTGCGGCTGGAACCACATGATCGCGTCCTACCTGCTCGGGGACGGCGTCCGCCGCCGTCCGCCGCGCCGCCAGCAGACCGTCGAGGACATCTATGGCTGAACCCAAACGCTCCGCCGGCCAGCGGGGACCGACCACCAAGTCAGGCAAGAAGAAGCGCAGCCTGTGGGTGCGGATCCCGTTGTGGATCCTCTCGATGCTGGTGATCGTCGGGGTGATCGGCGCCGGCGTGGTCGCGTGGGCCTACACCACCATCAAGCTGCCCGACCCCAACTCCGACTTCAGCACCAACACCACCTTCGTCTACTACAACGACGGCAAGACGAAGATCGGCTCCTTCCAGGTGCAGAACCGGCAGTCGATCAGCTACGACCAGATGCCCCAGCACGTGAAGGACGCGGTCGTCGCCGCAGAGAACCGCACGTTCTGGACCGACCCCGGCATCTCCGCGACCGGCCTGTTCCGCGCGGCCCTGGGCCTGGTCGGCCTCGCCCCGGCGGACGCGACGGCCACCGGCGGCGGCTCCACGATCACCCAGCAGTACATCAAGATCATGTACCTGACGTCGGAGAAGAGCTTCACCCGCAAGGCGAAGGAGCTCCTGCTGGCGACCAAGATGGGCCAGGATCTCAGCAAGCAGGACATCCTCGAGGGCTACCTCAACACCGTCTACTTCGGCCGCGGCGCCTACGGCATCGAGGCGGCGGCCCAGGCCTACTTCAAGGTCCCCGCGGCCAAGCTCGACCTCGCCCAGTCCGTGGCGCTGGCCGCGATCCTGAACTCGCCGGGCAACCTCGACCCCGCCAGCGGCAAGCAGGAGGCCGCCGACTTGCTCGA
Organism: Propionicimonas sp.; assembly: GCF_029975155.1. Lineage (GTDB taxonomy): Bacteria > Actinomycetota > Actinomycetes > Propionibacteriales > Propionibacteriaceae > Propionicimonas. The sequence goes on from NZ_JARKPQ010000200.1 coordinate 137,326, forward strand.
GCGGTACCAGTACACGCTCAACGGCATGGTGGACATGAGTGCCATCACCCCCGCCGAGCGCGCCGAGATCTACGACAAGCTGCCCAAGTTCCCCAAACAGGCGAAGAACTCGGCCTACGGCGGCCCGAAGGGCTTCCTGCTGAGCATGGTGAAGAAGGAGCTGCTGGCCAACGGCTTCACCGAGAGTCAGATCAGCGGCGGCGGCTACAAGGTCGTCACCACCTTCGACGCGGACGCCCAGGACGCCGCGGTCTCCGCAGCCCAGACCATGACCCTGCAGGCGGCCGGGGGCAGCAAGAAGGCGGCCAAGCAACTGCACGCCGGCCTGGCCTCCGTCGACAACGCGACCGGTGGGGTGATCGCCCTGTACGGCGGTCCCGACTTCCTGGAGAGTCAGCTGAACTGGGCCGCGACTCCCCGTCCGACCGGTTCGACGTTCAAGCCTTACGCGCTCACCGCGGCCCTGCGCAACGGCTGGACGCTCAACGACAAGCTCAACGGCAACTCGTTCACGCCGAAGGGCGACCCGGTCCCGGTGACCAACGGCGGCTACAACTACGGCCGGATCACCCTGCAGACGGCCACGACCAAGTCGGTGAACTCCGCCTACGTCGACCTGGTCACGCAGATCGATGACGGTCCCGCCAAGGTGCAGCAGGCTGCCCTCGACGCTGGAATTCCCGAGGACGGACACTGGGATCTCAGCAACCGGATCCCCCTCGGCAACTCCGAGGTGAGCGCGGTCCATCAAGCCGCCAGCTACTCGACCTTCGCGAACAGTGGCCTGCGCCACGACGCGCACGTGGTCGCCGAGGTCGTCGGCCCCGATGGCAACAGGGACTTCACTGCGGACACCGAGGGCACCCAGACCATTGAGGTCGACGTCGCGACCGATGTCACCTACGCGCTCACCAAGGTCACCCAGGACGGCACCGCCTACCGGGCCGCGAGCCTGGGCTATCCGGTCGCCGGCAAGACCGGGACGGTGGGCTACCCGGTCAAGGTGACCAAGAAAGCTGGATCCAGGTCATACACGGTCACCGAGCGGCAGACCCGAGCGGTCTGGTTCGTCGGCTACACCAAGCAGATCACCACAGCGGTGGTCTTCGTGAAGGGCGCGCAGGGGACCAGCGACCTCGGGCGTGCGTTCTACGGCTCGGGTTACCCCCTGTCGACGTGGCTGGCCTACATGACCAAGGCGATGGACGGGAAGGAGCGGCTGTCGTTCGACCCGCCGACCCACCGTTCGTCCACGCAGAAGCCCGAATCGAAGCCCAAGCCGAAACCGAAGCCTACCGAGACGGCGACCGCGGCCCCGACGGAGACGCCGACGGCGACCACGGAGCCGACGACCCAGCCGACCCAGCCGAGCACCGAACCGACGACGCAACCTTCGGAGACCGCTGAGGCGAAACCGACCAGTTCGGGCACCAAGGCACCCTAGGATCGCGGCGTGACCAACCCTGCGCCGACGCTGTCGGGGGTGCTCGGCGGCCCGCTCGGCCGGCACGCCGGTCCCGGCGGCAGATGGCGATCCCCCGGCCTGTGGGCCTACCTCACGCTGACGCTCTCGTGGCTGATCGTCATGGTCCGCCAGGTGCCGTGCAACAGCGGTCACCAGGACAACCAGTTCCTGCCCTGGATGTGCTACTCCGACATCCCCGTCCTGTACTACTGGCGCGGACTGAAGGACGGCCAGATCCCCTTCCTCCAGAGCGACCTCGAGTACCCCGTGCTGACCGGGGCGTTCATGGAGCTCTCCCGCCGGTTCGTCCTGATGCTCGGTGGCGAGAGCCGTCCGGGCCTCAGTGACGCCGAGGTCACCCACGCCACCCAGCTGTTCTTCGGGGTCACGGCCCTGCTGCTCTTCGTCCTGTTCGGCGTGCTGATCTGGGCGCAGCTGCGGATGCACCGCCCGTGGGACGCCCTGATGATCGCCGCGTCCCCGGCCATCTGGACGGCTGGCCTGATCAACTGGGACGCGCTGGTGCTGGCCCTGACCGCCCTGGCGCTGCTGGCCTGGTCGCGGCAGAAGCCGCTGTGGACGGGAGTGTGGCTGGGCCTGGGGGTCGCGGCGAAGCTGTATCCCGTCCTGCTGCTCGTGCCCTTGACCGTGCTGTGCGTGCGGGCGAACCGGTGGCGTCCGCTGGTGCTGGCCTACGTCGGGACGGCGCTGTCGTGGGTCGCGGTGAACCTCCCGGTCTACCTCGCGACGCCGCAGGGCTGGCTGAACTTCTGGACGTTCAACGCCGACCGTGGCGGCGACCTGGGCTCGCTGTGGTACGCGCTGAACCTGCTGGACATCGAGATCGGGTCGGTCTCGCGGCTGGTGGCAGCGCTGATGGTCGTGGGCACCATCGTGATCTGTGCGCTGCTGCTGCTCGCCCCGCGGCGTCCGCGCCTCGCGCAGGGGGCGTTCCTGATCGTGGCCCTGTTCGTGATCGTGAACAAGGTGTACTCGCCGCAGTACGTGCTGTGGCTGCTGCCGCTGCTGGTGCTGGCCCGGCCGCGCTGGCTGGACTGGGTGGTGTTCACGATCGCCGAGACCGCCTACTTCGCCGCGATCTGGGGGCACCTGGCCGGACAGATGACCAACGGGGCCGGTCAGGACCGGCTGTACGTGCTGTCGATCCTGGTGAGGATCGGCGTGCAGCTGTGGCTCTGCGCCCGCGTGGTGCGGGACATGTACGACCCGCGGCGGGACATCGTCCGCGCCGGCGGCCTGGACGACCCGGACGGCGGGGTGCTGGACGGCGCGCCGGACGTGGCCTGGGTGACCCGCCTGACCCGCGGACTCCCGGCCACATGAGTCCGGCCGCGGTGGCGGCGCCCCGCCGGCAACGCGCTCGGTCCACCGCCCGCGCGGACGCCCGGCTGGTCGTGCAGGCGTGGTTCGGCACACGGCTGCTGATGGCGGTGGTCGCGGTGTGGGTGATGCTCACCGAGCACCGCTCGCTCGGCGACGTGTTCGGCAACTGGGACGTCGTGCACTACCTGGGCATCGCCCGGGACGGCTACGCGGAGGCCAATTCGATCGCGTTCTTCCCCGGCTGGCCGTTGCTGATCCGACTGGTCTCGCTGCCGGGGCTGCCGCCGCTGCTGGCGGGAATGATGCTGACGCTGATCGCGTCCGGGGTCGCGGCGGCTGCGCTGTACCGGCTGGGTGGGGCGCCGGCCGCGATCGCCTGGCTGCTGGCGCCGACGGCGGTCTTCACGCTGGTGCCGTACACCGAGGCGGTGTTCTGCGCGGTCGCCTTCTGGGCGTGGGAGCGGGCCACGGCCCGGCAGTGGGGAGCGGCGGCGGCGCTGGCGGCCGTGGCCGCGTCCGTCCGCGTGTCGGGGGTGTTCCTGGTGGCGGCGCTGGCCGTGCTCGCCCTGACCCAGCCCGGCCCGGTGAAGGAGCGTGGACGCCGGCTGCTCTGGCTGGCGATCCCGGTCGCGGTCGTTGCGGCGTACATCGGCTACCTCTACACGCTCACGCACAGCTGGACGGCGTGGTTCGACGCGCAGGCCAGCGGCTGGGCGCGCGGTTTCGCCACGCCGTGGGAGTCTCTGCAGCACACACTCAGCGTGCTGGAGCCGGGCGCCTACGCCGACCACCCGGAGTGGCGCTGGGTGTTCCTCGCCGAGATCATCAGCATGGCCGTCGGCCTGCTGGTGACCCTGGCCTGCCTGGTGCAGCGGCGTTGGGGCGAGGCCACCTGGGTCGGCGTGCAGGTCGTGGCGTTCGGCACGTCCTACTGGTACATGAGCGTCAACCGCGCCGTCCTGCTGTGGTTCCCGCTGTGGACGCTGTTGGGCCGCCTCGGCGAGGGCCGGCGGAAGCTGCCGGTGTGGCGGATGGTGCTGCTGATCGCACTGGTGCTTGCTGCCCTGGTCGTCCAGGTCGCCTGGGCCTGGCTGTTCTTCACCGGCCGCTGGGCGAGCTGAACGAGAAATCCGTCAGCGTCGGCCAGCGTCCCTCCGGGCGCTTCTACTCGCGCGTGCGTGGGAAGAGGTCTGCGATGTCGATCTCAAGGGTGCGAGCCAGCTTCGCGATCACATCGAGCGTCGGATTGCGGACCCCTCGTTCCACCCCGCTCACATACGTGCGGTCCAGCTCGGCGCGATGAGCGAACTCCTCCTGCGACCATCCCCGATCAGTGCGCAATGCACGTAGCCGGGCCCCGAACGCAACGCGTTGCGATAGCGGGGCCATGGCCCCATAGTCCCGCTGATGATGACGATCAGTCCACGGACTATAAGTCATATTATGGCCGCAGGAAGGCTCATTCACTGTGCGTCAGCGAGACCTCGCCGGGTGACGGTCTGCCCGCTCGCGGTGGTCTCCGGAGCCGCCGGGCTGGCCTGCTCCGTGGATGGCGCCGACGCGGCCGGCACGGTGGTGGCTCCCTCGGTTGGGACCACCGGGGCGCTGGGGCGCCCGAGCACGCGGTGAAACCGAAGGCTGCGATGACGATAGTGGCCCAGGTGGCGATACGTCGGTTCATGACGGTAACCCTTCTCGATCTGTGGCGCCGCAGCAGAGCAGCACTGCACGTGAAGGCGACGGTCAAGGCCATCTCCGCGATGGCCGACTACTTCGGCAAGATGGCGGAGTCGTCCAGCAATGCGGAGGTCAAGAAGGCCCTCCTCGGGATCCAGAAGGGCTACGACAAGCTCAGCGACCTGTATGACAAGATCCTGCTCAAGAACGACCTCGCCGCCGCGGCGGACGCCGCCGTGGTCACGGCCGAACTCCAGGAGTCGCTGGACGCGTTTGCGAAGCTCTGCGCCGCCTGAGCCCCGGCGCGTTGTTTCCTGAAGGCCTCTGCGAAGAGTTGTCGAACGGCGGTCGGGAACGAGCCGAGGTTCACACTCCATCCCATCCGATAGTCAGACCGGGCGCGGGTGAAGGCGTGGGACAGGCCGTCGATCCAGCCAGCGGTGACGCGCAGGTCATTATTCTCCTCAGGTGGGCGCTGCGACGACCCACAGCTCCGCCCCGTTCGCGCCCAGATGGGCGAACGGAGTGGAGAACTCCGCTCATCACAGGTGGAGAAATCCACTGGCTACCAGTGGAGAAATCCGTCAGCTTCCACTAGTGTGGACGCGTGCCGCTGTATGTTCCTCGCATCGTCGACGACGAGATCTCACGCTCTCTGAGTTCGGCCGGCGCCGTGGTGCTCCGCGGCACGCGCGCGGTGGGAAAGACAGAGTCTGCGCGCCGCGTGGCCGCTTCCGAGCTGCGACTCGATTCGACAGACCCTCGTGCGGTGCTTGCCAGGGCCCAACCCGGCTCCGCGCTGGACGGTGCGATGCCCCGTCTGCTGGATGAGTGGCAGGTCGTGCCGGAGCTGTGGAACGAGGTGCGGCACGCCGTCGACGATCGCCAGGCCACCGGGCAGTTCTTGTTAACCGGTTCCGCTTGGCCGAATGACAGCCATCTGCTCCACTCTGGGGCGGGCCGATTCGCGCAGGTGACGATGCGGACGATGTCGCTGGCCGAGACCGGCGACTCGACGGGCGAGGTGTCCCTGGCGGCCCTGTTCGATGACCGGGTCCCCCTGGCCGAGTCGGCGTCGGACTTTGCTGGTCTGGTCCGTCGGCTGGTGCGGGGTGGCTGGCCCGGCTGGCTCGGGGCGGACGAAGCTGTGGCCAGGTCTCGGGCAGGCTCGTACCTCAACGACATTGCGGAGCACGACTTTCCCAGTCTGGCCGGGCCCCGCCGCGACCCACGGCGACTCCTGGCATTCCTGCGCGCGCTGGCCGGATTGAGTGCGCAACCAGCGACCTACGCCGCGATCACCCGCCGCATGAACGAGGACTCCGCAGGCGTGGGGGCGGCGGCCGTCCCCGAACTCCACGACCTGGCGCAGCGCCTGTACCTCGTCGAAGACCAGCCGGCCTGGTCGCCGTCACTCCGCTCGCGCACGGCGCTGCTACAGACCCCGTCGCGGCATCTGGCGGATCCGTCGCTCGCGGCGGCGCTGCTAGGCGCCGGCACCGATCGGCTGTTGGGCGAGCCGCAGACTCTGGGCTTCCTCTTCGAGTCTCAGGTTGTCCACGACCTGCGCATCTTCGCTCAGGCGATGGGCGCTCGAGGTGTCTTCCACTACCGCGATGCCAGGGCACGCGACGAACTCGACGCTGTGGTGGAGGCATCTGATGGTCGCTGGATTGCCATCGAGGTCAAACTTGGCGTTGGACAGGTGGATGCGGCCGCCGCGAACCTGCGGCGCGTCACCGCAAAGGTCTCTCGACCGCCAGAGGCGTGTGTGGTCGTCGTTCCCACCGGTGTGGCGCATCGCCGCTCCGACGGCGTCCTGGTCGTGCCACTCACCGTGCTGGGGCCTTGATCACTGATCCCGGATGTCGCGCCTCATGCCGTGTGCTCAAACGAGCGTTCATTGGCGGACCTCGTTGTACACGTGTTTCGTTCCGTGTGACTGTTTCACGCAGCCTGCGAGGCGCTCGACCCACTCACCGGATCCGAAGCGAACGAGGAGGATCTCCCACAGCGAGCGCCACCGAGGATCTCGCAGAGATCCTGCAAGAACTGAGCCGCAACCAAGAGATGACCGCAATGGTCAGGGGTCGGCGAGGTGTCCACCCTGGCGGGCCTGACCTGTCGTCAGCCGTGCGGCCAGATTCGTCGGCTTTTGTCAGGATCAGCCAGTACGTCACCGGCAAGCTGGAGCCGTCCACCGCCATGCTGGATCGACTGCTACCGATGCTGGGCGTGCAGGTGTCGGTGAGCGTGACTCCGGTGCGGATGGAGCGCACCAAATACCGCTCGTGGTTACTGCACCGGGAAGTGCTCCGGAAGACCCGTGACGGCCTGTCGGACGAGGACTGGGTTCGTCTCGGCAGGACTCCTGATCAGGTGCGGGTTCGAGCCCAGGGCCACGTCACCTGAGGAACATCGATCGCTGGCAGCGCAACGTCGACGAGCGCGACCTGGACCAGTTCCGCCGCGTACTGACCGACGGGTCCGATGACGGCATCGGGATGCGGGAGGTGTCCCCGGTCACGGGCTTCCTCACCGATGAGGAACGTCTCTCTGCCATCCGGGATTCGTGGAGAGGCGCGGCGTAGGAACTTCGAGGAGCTGCGGCACGCGATCAGGGCCGCCTGCCAGATCATGCGGGATCTCGGGAGGACACCGACTCGGTCATCGTGGTCGGCTCACAGTCGATCCTGGGGTCGTTCAGCGAAGACGAGCTTCCCGAGATAGCGACCCTTTCCCCCCGCGAGGGGGACACGCTGCCGAACGTGACCGACCCGGATCGGTCGGCGGCGCTCATGCCGAGAAAGCGGCATCCGCGCTCGCCGAGTTCTTCCCCGAGCCAGAGCCGGGGGTTCCCCTTGCTCTTGACGTGTCGCCCGAGCCAGGCCATGACTTTGTGCAGCCGTATCGCCGACGTGACGGAACCTGGGTTTCCGGCTATCGGAACCCGAAGTATCGCCGGTGAGCTTTGACACGGTGGTGGGCGTGCCGATTGACACCTATGGTTACGTAACCGTAAGTTAGGAGTCCTGCCGGAGCCCCGACCATCAGGAGATCCCTTGACCGAGCCCGCAGGCGACAACCGCGAACCGTCGGTGGCCGACGTACCGATCCAGCTGCTCGACCCCTCCGGACGACGGGTCGAGCACCCCGACTTCCACTTCGACGGCACGGACGCCGACGTCGCGGCCAGCCTGCGCGACATGGTGCTGGCCCGGCGGATCGACACCGAGGCCACCGCGCTGCAGCGCAAGGGCGAGCTCGGCCTGTGGCCGCCGCTGCTCGGCCAGGAGGCCGCACAGATCGGCTCGGCCCGGACCGTCCGCGTCCCGGATCTCGTCGTCCCGTCCTACCGCGAGCACGGCGTCGCCTGGTGCCTCGGGATCGATCCGGTAGACCTGCTCGGCACCTTCCGCGGCACCTGCATGACGGACTGGCCCAGCCGCCCGGACCTCTTCCATCCCTATTCGTTCGTGATCGGCACCCAGACCCTGCACGCGGTCGGGATGGCGATGGCGCTGCAGCGGGACGGGCTGGTCGGCAACGACACCCCGGACGCCAACGGGGCGGCCATCGTCTACTTCGGCGACGGCGCAACCAGCCAGGGCGACGTCAACGAAGCATTCCTCTTCGCCGCCTCCTGCGCGGCCCCGGTCGTGTTCTTCTGCCAGAACAACCAGTGGGCGATCAGCGAACCGGCCAGCCTGCAGTCCCGCGTCCCGCTCTACCGCCGCGCCGCCGGCTTCGGCTTCCCAGGCGTCCGCGTGGACGGCAACGACGTGCTCGCCGTCCACGCGGTCACCGAGTGGGCGCTCGACCGCGCGCGCCGGGGCGAGGGCCCCGTGTTGGTCGAGGCGTACACCTACCGGATGGGCGCCCACACCACGTCCGACGACCCGACCAAGTACCGGCCGTCCGCCGAGGTCGAGGAGTGGCGGGCCAAGGACCCGATCGAGCGGGTGCAGACCTACCTGCTCTCGGTCGGTGCGATCGACCAGGCGTGGCTGGACGACCTCGCGGCCGAGGCGGACGCCCTCGGCGAGCGGCTCCGGGACGGTTGCGTCGCCCTGCCCGAGCCACACCTCGCCGACTTCTGGCATCTCGTCTACGCCAACACCCCTGACCTGCTCGTCCAGCAGCGGGACGGGTATCTCGCCTACGAAGCGTCCTTCGGGGAGGTCCGATGAGCACCCGGGAATCGCTGCAGGCGATGGCTGAGCACCCCCGGACGATGGCTGAGCTTGACGAAGCCCGCTCCTCGTCGAGCTCAGACCCTTCGGCAAGCTCAGGGAGCACAACGAGGCTCACGATGGTGAAGGCCCTCAACGCCGGACTACGGAAGGCGCTGGCGGACGACCCGAAGGTCCTGCTGTCCGGCGAGGACATCGGCGCGCTCGGCGGGGTCTTCCGGGCCACCGAAGGGCTGCAGGCGGAGTTCGGCGCCGATCGGGTGATCGACACCCCGCTGGCCGAGTCCGGCATCCTCGGGACGGCGGTGGGACTCGCGCTGCGCGGGTACCGCCCGGTCGTCGAGATCCAGTTCGACGGCTTCGTCTACCCTGCGTTCGACCAGATCGTCTCCCAGGTGTCCCGGCTGCGGTTCCGCTCGCATGGGCAGCTGGGCGTCCCGCTGGTGATCCGCATTCCCTACGGCGGCGGCATCGGCGCGATCGAGCACCACAGCGAGTCGCCCGAGGCCTACTTCGCGCACACGCCCGGCCTGAAGGTGGTCACGCCGTCGAACCCGTCCGACGCGTACTGGATGATCCAGCAGGCGATCGCGGACGACGACCCGGTGGTCTTCCTCGAGCCCAAGCGCCGCTACCACGAGAAGGGTCCGGTGGACGTCGACGCGTCCCCGGCGCCGCTGTACTCCGCCCGCGTCGTGAAGCAGGGCACGGACGCCACCCTGCTCACCTACGGCCCGATGGTGCGCACCTGCGTCGAGGCCGCCCTCGCCGCGGCGGAGGAGGGACGCAACCTCGAAGTGGTCGACCTGCGCTCGCTCTCCCCGCTGGACGACGCGGCGGTGTTCGCCTCCGTCCGGCGCACGGGACGCGCGATCGTCGTCCACGAGGCGGTCGGGACGCTGGGCATGGGCGCCGAACTGGCCGCCCGGATCCAGGCCGAGTGCTTCTACGAACTCCAGGCGCCGGTCCTGCGTGTCACGGGCTACGACATTCCCTATCCCCCCAGCCGGGTCGAAGATGGTTACCTGCCCGACCTGGATCGGGTGCTGGACGCCGTCGACCGGTCCCTGGCCTTCTGAGGAGCGCAGATGCACGAGTTCAAGCTGCCCGACCCGGGCGAGGGCCTGCTGGAGGCCGACATCGTGTCGTGGAAGGTCGCGGTCGGTGACACCGTGGCCGTGAACGATGTCCTGGTCGAGATCGAGACCGCGAAGTCACTGGTGGAGTTGCCCTCCCCCTTCGCCGGTGTGGTCGCCGAACTCCTGGTCGCCGAGGGCGCCACCGTCGAGGTGGGCACGCCGATCATCCGGATCGCCGATCCAGGGGAGTCCGCCGAGCCGCTGGCCGAGCCGGTGCCCCCGTCCGTCATCCCGGCGAACGCCGGGATGCCCGACGCCGCTCGGGGGATCCCGGGTCAGGCCCGGGATGACGTGGTCGAGCCCACGGCGTCCGACGCGCTGCTCGTCGGCTACGGCGCGAAGCAGGGCTCCGTGCACCGTCGGGCGCGCAAGGGCTCGGCGGACACGACCGCGCCGCCGCCGGCAGCATCCGTCCCGGCGTCTCCGGCATCCGTGGAGGCCCCATCGTTGCCGCGCGCGAAGCCGCCCGTCCGAAGAGTGGCGCGCGACCTGGGTATCGATCTGGCGACGGTGACCCCGACCGGCCAGGACGGCACGATCACGGCGGAGGACGTGCTCGCCGCGGCGGGCGTGGCGGCGTCCGGTGCACCGGGGGAACGGCGGATCCCGCTCCGCGGCGTCCGGCGCGAGATGTTCCGGACGATGACCGCGTCGCTCAGCGTCCCGCAGGCGACGGCGTTCCTCGAGGTCGACGTGACCGCGACCATGGAGTTGATCGAGACCCTGAAGCGGCGGCGGGACTTCACCGGGCTGCGGATCTCGCCGCTGGTGGTGTTCGCCAAGGCCGCCTGCCTGGCGATCGAGCGGGTCCCCGAGATCAACTCCAGCTACGACGAGCGCACGGACGAGGTCGTCCTGCACGAGGAGGTGAACCTCGGCATCGCCGCGGCCACCCCGCGGGGACTGCTGGTGCCGAACATCAAGGGCGCGAACCGGCTCAACCTGCTGGAGCTCACCCGGGCGATGAACGATCTCGTCCCGCTCGCCAAGGAGGGCAAGGTGCCCCCGTCGTCCATGGCCGGCGGCACGTTCTCGATCACCAACGTCGGCGTGTTCGGGGTGGACGGCGGCACGCCGATCCCGAACAGTGGCGAGGCGGCGATCATGTGCCTGGGCACGATCCGCCGCAAGCCCTGGGTGGTCGGCCACGGTGAGACCGAGCGGATCGAGCCGCGCAGCGTCTGCACGGTGACGATCACGTTCGACCACCGCCTGGTGGACGGCGAGATGGGCTCGAAGTTCCTGGCCGACGTGTCCACGATCATGTCGGATCCGGCACTGGCCCTGCTCTTCTGAACAGCAGGCCGTTTGCCGTCCAACTCGCCAACCGGCGGCGGTGAACGGGAATGGGACCTGTCCCCATTCCGGGACGGCGGGGACGTCGGGCCACGTCCGGCTACCGTGCCGCAATGCGCTCGAACCCCCGGAGTGTGTCCGTCCTCGCAATCCTGTGCGCGCTCGCTGCGGGCTGCTCGACCCTTCCGGTGCCGGCTGAGGTCGTCCCTGCGGACGCGGTCGCGCCGGCACAACTCGTCCAGGCCACGAAGGCTGCGGCGGTGCGCAAGCCCGTCCACGTCCGGCGGATCGACCCGGGGCAGACGGGCTGGTTCTCGTCCCCGGCGCTGGTCGACCTGGACGGGGACGGCACCCGCGAGATCGTCGCGCCGCTGTACTCCACCTACGTGTACTCGGCCGGCGGCGCGAAGCTGGCCACCGGCACCGCCACGGCCGGGCGGGTGTACGCGCCGTCCGTGGTGGCCGACCTCGACCATGACGGCACCACCGAGGTCGTCGTCGGCGGCAGTGGCACCGTGGCGGCGTACGAGTGGTGCAACGGCACGCTGGGCGTGAAGGCGGGCTGGCCGGCGTCCGTGGCGAGCGGCGGGCAGAAGCCGGAGGTGCGCGGCCTCGCCGCGGCCGACCTCGACGGCGACGGCACGATCGAGGTGGTCGCGACCACGACCAACACGTCCGCCACCGGCTCGCAGGTCTTCGTCTTCTCGGCGAGCGGCAGCCTCTATCAGCCGAGCCCCGGCCACAGCCCTGCGTGGCCGCGGTACAACCAGCTCCCCGGCTCTGGCAATGACAAGGACTTCAACGGCTACGGCAACCACGGCTACGGCGCCTACGGACTGAACGTCGGCATCGGCCAGCTGGACGACGACCCGCAACTGGAGATCGTGGTCACGTTCGACAACCACCAGATCAACCTGTTCAACCACGACGGCATGTCGGTGCTCGCGTCCGACTGGTACACCAATCGCGCCAGTGGGTTCGCTGGCCGGCGGCTCGGCTGGGGTCAGTTCATCCGCTGGCTGTCGTTGTCGGTCGAGGACGCCCAGTGGCACGCGCACACCGGCGCCTGGCCGACTCCGAAGAAGGTGTCCTGGCTGCAATGGACCGCCTCGCCGCCGTCCATCGGCGACCTCGACAACGACGGTCACGCCGAGGTGATCGGGGTGCCGAACGTGGAGAAGAAGATCCCGTACCAGACCCAGGCGCACGCGGTGATGGTGCTGGACGGCGCGCAGAACGGCGGCGTCCGCTCGGGACGGCGGCACGCGGGCTTCACCACGTTGCCGAAGACCGGCAAGCCGATCGTCCGCTCCAGCGGCGACTGGTACCCGCCCGACGGCATCCCGGCCCCGACCCTGGTCGACCTCAACGGCGACCGCCGGCTCGACATCGTGTTCCCCGGCAACGACGGCTACATCTACGCGATCAGTGCAACCGGCAAGCGGCTGTGGCGTCACGGCTACGCACCCGGCAAGAAGCGGACGTTCGCGTCCGAGGTCTCGGCCGCGGACCTCAACGGCGACGGCAGACCCGAACTCGTCTTCGGCGTGTACGGCAAGGCGAAGAAGAGTGGCCGCCTGGTCGTGCTCAAGCCCACGGGCGGGAAGATCGCGTCGCTCACCGTGCCGAAGCAGAGCACGGACGGGAACGGCATCGGCATCGCGGCGGCCCCGTCCATCGCGGACCTGGACGGCAACGGGACCCTGGAGATCGTGACCACCTCGATCGACCACGGCCTGGACATCTGGACGGTGCCGGGCTCGACCGCCGGGACGTCCGCCTGGCCGACCGGACGCGGCTCGCTCCTGCGCAACGGCACCGTCGGCGGCTGACCTCCCCGCCCTTCCGTCCCGCCGCTCCCCGCCGTTCCCCGCACGCAAAGTGGACCGAAACCGCCGTCATCGGCGCTCTCGGTCCACCTTGCGCGGCGGGTGCGGAGGGGACGGGCGTCCATCGGCGGCACAGCCCGTCCTCTAGAGTCTGGAACGTGACTTCGCGAAGCGATGTGCTGATCACCGTCGACGAACTTCCCGATGCGCTCGCCGCCGGCGCGCAACTGCTCGATGTCCGCTGGAATCTCGGCGAACAGCCGGGTGCAGGCTTCGGCCGCTATCTCCAGGGCCACCTGCCCGGCGCCCGCTTCCTCGACCTCGAGGCGGTGCTGACCGGCCCGACGACCGATCCGGCGCTGGGTCGGCACCCGTTGCCCGACGCGGCGCAACTCGGCGCGGGCCTGGGCGCTCTGGGGATCGACCCCGTCCGCCCGATCGTCGTGTACGACGATCCCGGCTCCTTCGCCGCCGGCCGCGCCTGGTGGGTGCTGCGGTGGGCGGGTCTGGACGCCCGGGTGCTCGACGGCGGTGTCCGGGCATGGCTCGCGGCCGGACGCGAGCTGGAGACCGACGAGCCGGAGGCTGCCGGCGGACCGCCGCTCACCCTGACCACCGGTCACCTGCCCACCCTGGACGCCGACGAGGTCGCTCGCTTCGGCGGCGTGCTGATCGACGTCCGTGCGCCGGAACGCTTCCGCGGCGAGGTCGAGCCGATCGACCCGCGTGCCGGCCACATCCCGGGGGCGGTGAACCGCCCGGTCGCCGGCTTCTGGGACGAGGACGGACGCCTGCCGCCGGCCCGGCAGCTCGCCGCCTTGTTCCCTGAGCTTGACGTCGATGAACCGCTGGTCGAGCCTGTCGAGACCACCGATCCGGTCGCGGTCTACTGCGGCTCAGGGGTCTCGGCGGCACAGGTGATCCTCGCGCTGGCCAGCCTCGGGATCGAGGCGGCGCTCTACCCGCCGTCCTGGTCGGGCTGGTCGAGCGACCCCGACCGTCCGGTCGCCACCGGCCCCGGCGCATGACGGTCGGCGTGTCGAGCACGGCGACCACCCGTCTCGACCACGTCCGGGCGAACCTCGCCGCGGTGCGGGCCCGGGTCGGAGACCGCCTCGTGCTGGCGGCAGTGAAGGCCGACGCCTATGGCCACGGCGCGGTCGAGGTCTGCCGGATGATCGAACGAACCGGCGGCGCGGACTGGCTGGGGATCGCGACGGTGAGCGAGGGCCTGGAACTGCGCGCGGCCGGCATCACGCTGCCCATCCTGAAACTATCGGTGGCCAGGGGTGATGACGTGGCGCCTGCGGTTCGAGCCGGCCTCACGCTCACCGTCGCGGATGCCGCGTCGATCCAGGAGGCCGGGACGGCCGCGTCCGCGTTGGGCACCACGGCGTCCGTGCACCTGAAGGTCGACACCGGCATGCGTCGGATCGGCTGTGAACCGGGTGAGGCGGCCGGGCTCGCCACGCTCGCCGACGCCACGCCCGGCGTCCGGCTGGAGGGGTTGTTCTCGCACCTGCCGATCTCCGACTCACCTCGTGGCGACGACTTCACGAAGGCACAGGTGGAGCTGTTCCGCGCGACCGCCGAGCGGGTCGAGCACGTGCGCGGTCCGCTGCTGAAGCACCTGGCCAACTCCGGTGCCGTGCTGGGACACCCGGAGGCGTGGTTCGACCTGGTCCGTCCGGGAATCATGATCTACGGGGCCTACCCCGACCCGGAGGCGCAGCGGACGGTCCCGCTGCTCCCCGTCCTCGAGTGGCGCACGGCGGTGACGTTCATCAAGCGGGTGCGCGGGGGTGAAACGGTCGGCTACGGCCGTACCTGGACGGCCCCCCGCGACACCTGGATCGCCACGGTGCCGATCGGGTACGGCGACGGCTTCTCGCGACTGCTGTCGAACCGCGGCCGGATGCTGGTCCGCGGACGGAGCTACCCGATCGCCGGCCGGCTCTGCATGGACCAGACGATGCTCGACCTGGGGCCGGAGACCGAGGTTGCCGTGGGGGACGAGGTCGTGCTGGTCGGCCGCAGCGGCGAGGAGGAGATCACCACGTCGGAGATCGCCGACCTGATGGGCACCATCCCGTACGAGGTCACCTGCCTGATCACGCGGAGGGTGGGACGCGAGTTCGTCCAGTGACCCCCGACCCTGTGCACGGGGGACGGGTCCTCACTCGGTCCAGCCCAGGCTGAACGGGAAGGGGACGGTTCCTTTACCGTTCACCACGTCTCGACAAGCTCGGCGACCGGTGCGGGAAGGTGGACCGAGAAGGGAACCGTCCTGGCTTCACTGGCGCGGGATCGACGCCTGGTGGCGGGCGACGAACTCCCGCTTGGCGTAGGCGGCGAGACCGAACGTCAGCCAGCCGTCCACAGCTGCGCCGACGCCGCCGCCGACCAGCGGGATCCTCCGCACCACGACGACGGCGAGGTGTTTGCCACCGAGGCGCCCGGCCAGTGAGCCCATCACCCGTTCGCTGATCGCCCGTTCCAGAGACGGATCGAACATGGGCGCGGTGGCGATCGCCAGCGGCGAGGTGGGCAGCTTGCCGTCCGCGACGAGCCGGCGGACCTCGTCGTCGCCCAGCATGGCCAGGGTCAGCGCTGCCCGCACCCGCCGATCGTCCACGTCGTAGCCGCGCAGGTGCGCGATGCCGGCGATCATCCGGACGCTGAGCACGGCGAGTCCGGCGATGTTGGCGGGCAGTCCGACCGGCAGGGTGATCAGCCCGCCGACGCTGGTCAGGAAGCCCTGCGCCGACGCCAGGCCGACGTGCTGGACGACGAGGGTGTCGATCGCGGACTCGCGGTCGCTCTTCGACTGCAGCGAGCGGGCCGCGGCCGCCTTCGCGCCGGGGAAGGCGGGGCTGCCGTCGATGGCGAAGTCCACGATGCTGCGCAGCAGACCACCGGCGACCTCCGGGGTGCGGGTGACCAGCTGCTTGCCGAACTCGGACGCGGCATTCGCCATCGGCATTCCTTTCCTCGCGACCAGCCTAGGCGCCCGCCCGGGACCGTGGCAGGGGCGGTGTCCCCGACCGGACCCCGGCTGAACCCTGTCGTGATCTGGTCACGGGAACGTCCGGATGTGACGGGTGGGACGTCTGAACTTCGTCGGGTGGCCGAATTGCGACACCCCCTTGTTCTCGTGAGGGCAGGGCCGGAAGGTGGACGAGAGATGACTACCCGCGAAGGCCTGGCGACCCGCCGCGATCTGGCGGTGAACGCGCTCGTGCTGGGCGCCGCGGCGTTCGTCTGGTTCGGGTGGGCGCAGGAAGGGCCACCGCCTGGATGGAGCGTGTTCCTCGCGATGGGCTCGGGTCTGGGCCTGTTGCTCGCCCTGGTTTCGGTGGTGGCCATGCGTCGGCTGAAGGACGGTTCGGCGATGTCCACGCGCGCGGGCCGGCGCGCGTACGGCATCACCGTGGGCATCGAGCTTGCCGTGGCGGTTGCCGGGGTCGTCGTGCTCAGCCTCACCGGCAACCCGGACTACGTCAGCCCGTGGATCCTCGCCGTCGTCGGGCTGCACTTCATCCCCATGGCGCGACTGTTCGGCATCCGTCTGCTCGCGGCCGCGGGCATCGTGCTGACAGTGGTGGCGATCGCCGCGGCGGTCGTCGGCGCCCTGACCGCGATCCTGCCGAGCGCCATCGCCGGAGGTGCCGGCGGTCTGGTCCTGCTCGGCTTCGGGCTCGCGTCGCTCCACCGCGCGTGGCGACCCTGAACCCGGGGCTGTCGGAGGCTGCTGGCACAATCGGGCCATGGCACGCCGTCCGGGCATCTTCGGGCCGCCGCGCAGCTGGCCGGCCCAGGACCTGATCGCGTTCTCGGCCGAGTTCGACGAAGCACTGGTGCTGGCCGCCTACGCCGAGGGTGTGTTCCCGATGCCGCTGCACGCGTCCGCCTTCGGCCAGATGGGCTGGTGGTCGCCCGTCCATCGCGGCGTCCTGACGCTGGACGCGCTGCGCGTGACGCGGTCGCTGCGCCGGTCCGCCGCCAGGTACACGACCACGGTGGACCTCGCCTTCGCCGATGTGCTCGAGCGCTGTGCCGACCCGTCCCGGCCGTACGGCTGGATCGACGACGACATCCGCCGGGTGTACACCTCGCTGCACCGGCAGGGGTCCGTCCACTCCGTCGAGACGTGGGACGCCGCCGGCCGGCTCGTCGGTGGACTCTACGGGGTGTCGCTTGGCGGCCTGTTCGCCGGAGAGTCGATGTTCCACGACCCGGTGCACGGCAGGGACGCGTCGAAGGTGGCGTTGCTGGCACTGGTGGAACTGCTGTCCGACGAGCATGCTGAAGACCGCATCATCGACGTCCAGTGGCAGACCGATCACCTGGCCGGTCTCGGGGTGGTCGAGGTCGACCGGGACGAGTACCTGGGCCTGCTGACCGAGGCGCTCGCCGTCCCGGAGCCGGCGTGGCCGCGGCGGGAGGAGGAACGTGCCTGAACTGCCAGAGGTCGAGGCCCTGCGGGGCTTCCTGACCGGCGCCTGCGTCGGCAAGGGCATCGCGCGCACCGAACTGGTGGCGTTCGCATGCCTGAAGACGTTCGAGATCCCGCTCGGCGCGCTGGCGGGGCTCGACGTGGACGGCGTCGAGCGCCGCGGCAAGTTCGTCTGCCTGTCGATCGGCGGGCTCTGGCTGGTGTTCCACCTTGCCAGGGGTGGTTGGCTGACGTGGAGGGACACGATGCCCGACAAACCCGCACGTCCCGGCAAGGGGCCGCTGGCGCTGCGGGTGGTCTACGACGACGACTCCGGTTTCGACCTGACCGAGATGGGGACGCAGAAGCGGCTCGCCGTGTACGTGGTCGATGCCCTGGACGCGGTCCCGGGCATCGCCACCCTCGGCCCCGACCCCCTGGCGGACGCCTTCACCCCCGACGTGCTGGACGGCATCCTCGACCGGGCCGGACGCGCCCAGCTGAAAGGGGTACTGCGCGACCAGCGGATCGTCGCCGGCATCGGCAACGCCTACTCGGACGAGATCCTGCACGCCGCGAAGCTGAGTCCGTTCAAGCCGGCCAGCGGGCTGGACGCCGCCGAACGCGCCACTCTCTACCAGGCGATCCGCACCGAGCTGGCGGACGCCGTCGCACGCTCGTCCGGACTGGCGGCCAAGGAGCTCAAGGGCGACAAGAAGCTGAACCTGCGCGTCCACGGGAAGACCGGTCAGCCCTGCCCGGTGTGCGGCGCGACCATCGCCGAGGTGTCCTTCGCCGACTCGTCCCTGCAGTACTGCCCCGGCTGCCAGACCGGCGGCAAGCCCCTCGCCGACCGCCGCCTGTCGAAGCTGCTGAAGTAGCCCCGCGTCTCGACACGCTCGCCGACCGGTTCCGCGAGAGCGAGTGTCCAGCTTCCCCGGTGCTCCTCAGGGAGCGGGGCTGGGCGGTCTCTGTGAGGAAGGTAACGGTCCGGTCTCGGGTCCGGGCGGGCCGTGGAACTGGTCAGACCAGCCGGTAGCCTGCTTTGCGGAGACGAGACACGTTGCGAAAGAGGGTCCGTGGTGACGAGCATGGTGGCGCGGGCACGCGACATCGTCTCCGCGCCGTGGGCGCGAAACCCGCGGCTGGGGCTGTGGCTGATCGTCGCGGGCGCCGTCCTCATCCTGGCCGTGGCCGCGTGCGGGCCGTCGTCCGTCGCGCTGAGGCTCGGTCCGCGCATCGACTACCTGCCGCCGTGGTACCTGAAGGTCGGCACCATCCAGCTCAGTGAATGGGTGGCCGTGCCGGTGCTGTGGCTGGCTCTCGCCCTCGGGACGGCGGGCCTGTGGATCTGCTGGCGCGCGATCAACGCGGACTGGCGGCCGAACAACCGGCGACTGTTCCTGCTCGGCGCGGTGCTGAGCATCCTGACCAGCCTGGTCCCGCCGATGACCTCCGCCGACGTGTTGATGTACGCGGCGTACGGACGACTCCAGGTCCTCGATCTCAACCCCTACGACATCACGCCCGCCGAGATATTCCGGCAGGAATACGACCCTGTCCTGATCCTGACCGAGCGGCCCTGGCAGGACACCCCCAGCGTGTACGGCCCGCTCGCGTCCGCCTCGCAGTGGCTGGCGGCCTGGCTCGGCAACGGCAACATGCACGACACCGTGTTCTGGCTGCAGATGTTCGCCCTGCTGCCGTTCCTGGTGATCGGCGCGCTGGCCGTGGTGATGGCGCACGACGACCGGAAGATCCAGACCCGGGCGATCCTGTTCACCGTCCTCAACCCGCTGATGATCTGGTCGGTGCTGGCCGGTGCGCACAACGAGGCGTTCACCCTGGTGTTCGCCATCGTCGGGCTGTTCTTCATGCGGCGCAGCCCGTTCCTCGCCGGCCTGGGCATCGGCATCGCGGGGACGGTGAAGGTGTCGCTCGTGTTCTACGGCATCGCCATGGCCTGGGGCTACCGGCGCGACTGGCGCAAGCTGCTGCAGTTGGCGGTCGGCGCGGCGATCCCGCTGGCCTTCGCCTACGGCCTGCTGGCTCCCGGGGCACTGCTCTCCGCCGGTCGGAACACCGGCTACATCTCCGCGGGCTCGTGGGCGCCCTGGCTGCAGTGGGCGCTCACCCCGGTGATCGGGGACGTGCTGGCGCGCGGCTTCATCGCGTCCGCCGGCTGGGTGATGATGGCCGCGGTCGCGTGGATGCTGTCCCGCGTGCTGCCGTGGCGACTGGTGCCCGGCGTCCCGGACGACGAGGATCCGCGGCGCGACCCGCTGACCATCGCCGTCCGGACGGCCGCGATCCTGACCGCCGCCTGGCTGGTCACCTCGCCGTACACGCTCAGCTGGTACGACCTGACCACCTGGGTGCCGCTGGGGCTGATGGTCGCCTCCCGGCTCGACGTGCTGATGATGTGGCGCGGCTTCTGGCTGTCCGTGGCGTACGTGACCGGACGGTCGGTGGAGTTCAGCGACACGATGAAGGGGGTCTCCGGCTTCGTCCGCGACGTCCTGTGCTCGGGCGCGCAGCTGCTGGTGCTGGTGCTGATCGTCTCCTGGTGGTGGACGTGGGGGCACGAACTGCCCCGATCGCCGGGGTGGATGCGCCGGCTGCGGCGTCCGGTGGAGGCCACGACCGGCTGATTCCGGCGGACGTGGGCCGCGGTCGGTCTGGGCAACGGTCGCCACTACGCTGAGCGGGTGCTCGGATACTTCGGACCAGCGGGAACCTTCACGCACCAGGCGTTGCTGACCTTCTCGTCGGACGAGGCCGTCCCTTTCGCCACCGTCGCCCAGGCCCTGGACGCCGTCCGCTCCGGCGCGGTCGAGGCCGTGCTGGTGCCGATCGAGAACTCGGTGGAGGGCGGGGTCACGGTCACCCTGGACACGCTGGCCAACGGCAAGCGCCTGATGATCACCCGCGAGGTGCTGCTGCCGGTGCAGTTCAACCTGTACGCGCGGCCCGGCACGGCGCTCGGCGACGTCCGCAAGGTGCTCACCCATCCGCACGCGGCGGCACAGGTGCGCGAGTGGCTCGCCGCCAACCTGCCGCTGGCGACCGTCACCGAGGGTGGCTCGACGGCCGGTGCCGCCCAGGAGGTGGCCGACCCGGCCTCGAAGTTCGACGCTGCGGTGTGCGCACAGGTGGCCGGGGAGATGTACGGCCTGGAGCCGGTGGCCACGGAGATCGCGGACAACCCGTCCGCCGTGACCCGGTTCGTGCTGGTGTCGCGGCCCGCGGAGCCGCCGCAGCGGACCGGCGCCGACAAGACCACCCTCGTGGCCTACATGCACACCGACCGCGCCGGCGCACTGCTGGAGATCCTCGAGCAATTCTCGGGACGCGGCGTCTCGCTGTGCCGGATCGAGTCACGGCCGACCAAGACCGGCATCGGCAACTACTGCTTCAGCATCGACGCCGAGGGTCATCTCCGCGACCCACGGGTGGCCGAGGCGATGCTGGGCCTGCACCGGATCTGCGAGGACGTGATCTTCCTCGGTTCCTACGCCCGCGCCGACGGTATCCGTCCGGTCGTGGCCAGGGGTTTCACCGACGCGGACTTCGATGCCGCCAGCGACTGGTACGCGTCGCTGGTGAACCCCGACTAGGCTTTCTGACCGTGATCGATCCGAAGCTGCTGCGTACCGACCCCGACCTCGTCCGGCGTTCCCAGGAGGCGCGCGGGGAGTCCACCAGCCTGGTCGACGACCTGGTCGCGGCGGACGAGCGGCGCCGCGCGCTGATCGCGTCGTCGGAGGCCATGCGGGCCGAACAGAAGGAACTCTCGCGGCAGGTGCCCAGGGCGTCCGCCGAGGAGAAGCCCGCCCTGCTCGTCCGGACGAAGGAACTCGCCCAGCAGGTGAAGGACGCGACCGCGGAGGCCGAGGCGGCGAAGCTCACCTTCGACGACCTCATGCTGCGGCTGCCCAACCTGGTGATCGACGGCGTCCCCATCGGCGGCGAGGACGACCTCTACGTCATCGAGACCGTGGGCACCCCGCGCGACTTCGCGGCCGAGGGCTTCGAGCCCAGGGACCACCTCGAGATCGCCGAGGGCCTGCAGGCCATCGACATGGAGCGGGGGTCCAAGGTCTCCGGGGCGCGGTTCTACTTCCTCACCGGCGTCGGCGCCCGGCTCGAGCTCGCACTGCTCAACCTGGCGATGGCGAAGGCCTCCGAGTGGGGCTTCACACCCATGATTCCGCCGGCGCTGGTGCGTCCGTCCGCGATGGAGGGCACCGGCTTCCTCGGCCAGGCCGCCGAGGACGTCTACTACCTGGAGCGGGACGACCTCTACCTCGTTGGGACGTCCGAGGTCGCGCTGGCCGCGTACCACTCCGACGAGATCCTGGATGCCGCCAGCCTGCCCCGGCAGTACGTGGCCTTCTCGCCGTGCTACCGCCGCGAGGCCGGCTCGTACGGCAAGGACACCAAGGGCATCTTCCGCGTCCACTGGTTCGACAAGGTCGAGATGTTCGTCTACTGCGACCCCGCGGACGCCGAGGAGTGGCACGGCAAGCTGCTGGGCTTCGAGAAGGAGTTCATCAAGCTCCTGGAGATCCCGTTCCAGGTGCTCGACGTGGCGTCCGGCGACCTGGGGCTGTCGGCCGCCCGCAAGTACGACTGCTACGGCTACGTCCCCAGCCAGGGTCGCTACCGGGAGATCACCTCGACGTCCAACTGCACGGAGTTCCAGGCGCGGCGGCTCAACATCCGCATGCGGGAGGGCGGACAGGTGTCGCCGGTGGCCACTCTCAACGGCACCCTGTGCTCGATGGCC
Organism: Propionicimonas sp.; assembly: GCF_029975155.1. GTDB lineage: Bacteria > Actinomycetota > Actinomycetes > Propionibacteriales > Propionibacteriaceae > Propionicimonas. Next base: position 159,493 of record NZ_JARKPQ010000200.1, read on the forward strand.
CGTCCGATCATCATGCTGCTGGAGAACCACCAGCAGACGGACGGCTCGGTCTACGTGCCCGTCGCGCTACGTCCGTACCTCGGTGGGCTGGAGTACCTGACGCCGACCGCGTGAAGCGTGGGCTTCGTCATCCCGGGCCTTGACGTCATCCCGTGACCTACCTCGCTGTCCGGCTGCCGGGGATCCCGGCGTTCGCCGGGATGACATGACCGGCTTTATGTCGCGTTTACGTTGACGGTCGATACTGGCTCCTCGGGAGAGAGGACGCCATGGGTTCGGTACTGGTGATCGACGACGACCCGCACATTCGCGAGCTGGTCGCCGCGCTGCTCGACCGCGCCGGGTTCGCCAGCGCGGCAGCGGCGGACGGACGCCAGGCGCTGCGCGTGCTGGGTGAGACCCAGGTCGACCTGTGCATCGTGGACGCGATGATGCCCCTGCTGGACGGCGTCGAGTTCTGCCGCGCCGCCCGCCGCTACCACCCCGAGTTGCCGCTCCTGATGCTCACTGCCAAGGGCCAGCTGGGCGACAAGGCCCGCGGCTTCGAGGCCGGTGCCGACGACTACCTCGTCAAGCCGTTCGAGGGCGCCGAGCTGATCATGCGGGTGCGGGCCCTGCTGCGGCGCTACCGCAAGGTGGTCGACCAGACCGCCCGGGCCGGACGGCTGGCCCTCGACAGCGCCGGTCACGTGGCCACGCTGGACGGCACCCCGATCGACCTGCCGCTGAAGGAGTTCGACCTGCTCTTCCTGCTGGCCGCCCACAAGGGACGCACGTTGACCCGCGAGTTCATCCTCGACGAGGTGTGGGGCTACGGCTTCGACGGCAACACCCGCACCCTCGACGTCCACATCAACCGGTTGCGCGACCGGTTCGGCGAGACGAACGGCTTCCGGATCGCCACCGTCCGCGGCCTCGGCTACCGGCTGGAGGATGTGGCGTGAGCGACTCCGGGGAACGGTCGCGGCGCCGGAACCGGTCCCAGGGCACCTGGGCCTGGTGGCAGGTCGCGCGCGGCATGGTTCTCGGTGTGCTCGCACTCTCCGTCGGGTGGTGGCTGGCGGAGAGGGTCTTCTCGCTGACCGGCCGTCCCCCGGACCTGGTCGCGTACCTGCTTTCGATCGCGCTGGGCATCGTGCTTGCCGGTTCGTCCGCTGCGCTGGTGGCGAAGGTGACCGGCCGGTTCGACGACCCGGACCGGATCTGGGACGACCTGGGCGAGGCGATGGACCGGATCGCCCGCGGCGACTTCTCGGTCCGGCTGAGGGAGCCGCAGCGCGGCGTGCTGGCCGATGTGGTCGCGTCCGTGAACAACATGGCGGCCGGACTCGGCAGCGTCGAGCACCAACGCCAGGAGTTCATCTCCAACGTGTCCCACGAGATCCAGTCGCCACTCACGTCGATCAGCGGCTTCGCGTCCCTGCTGCGGGACGGCGGCCTTGACGGTGCCACCCGCGACCACTATCTGGACGTGATCCACGCCGAGGCGGCCCGGCTCTCCCGGCTGAGCGACAACCTGCTGCGGCTGTCCACGCTCGACAGCTCGGACGACATCGAGCGGCAACCCGTCCGGATCGACGAGCAGCTGCGCAGCGTCGTGTTGATGCTCGAACCCCAGTGGACGGGCAAGGGGCTGGACGTCGAGCTGTCCACCGCTCCCGTCGAGATCGACGCCGACGCCGACATGCTCCGCCAGGTGTGGATCAACCTGGTCGCCAACGCCATCAGGTACACCTCGGACGGTGGCGCGGTCCGGGTGAGCGTGCAGGCCGCGTCCGGCAGCTGCCGGGTGGACGTCACCGACACCGGCATCGGCATCTCGGACGCCGACCTGCCCCGGGTGTTCGAGCGCTTCTTCCGCGCCGACAAGGCCCGCTCCGGGGAGGGAAACGGGCTGGGCCTGGCGCTGGTGAAACGGATCGCCGACCTGCACGGTGGCGAGGTGACCGTCTCGAGCGAACCAGGCGCCGGCTCGACCTTCAGCGTCACCTTGCCGCTCTGAGTTCGCCAAGCGCTCCCACCACCACTACTCGAGCGACCCATCACCGCTCGTCGAGCGACCCCACAACCGCTCATCGAGCCTGTCGAGATGCCGGTGGTCTCGACCAGCGATCTGGGGTTTACATCCCGTTGTCACCGCGTTGACACGCCGTTGACGTCGACCTCCCAGACTGACTCTCGAACTCGAGACGGAGGAAGATCGATATGCCAGCGGTGATCGAGGTCGTGGACCTCGTCAAGCAGTACAAGAAGTCCCCGGAACCCGCGGTGGACGGGGTGAGCTTCAGCGTGGCCGAGGGTGAGTTCTTCGCCTTCCTCGGACCGAACGGGGCGGGCAAGACCACCACGATCTCGATCCTCACCACCACGCTGAGCAAGACCTCCGGCACGGTCCGGATCGCGGGCTACGACGTCGACGCGCAGGACCGCCAGGTGCGCGAGCACATCGGCGTCATCGCACAGCGGCCCAGCATGGACCGCTCGCTGACCGCCGAGGAGAACATCCGCATCCACGCCTGCCTCTACGGGCTCTACGGCTACCGTCCGTCGTTCCGGATGATGCCGGCCGAGTACCGCGACCGCGTCCAGCAACTGGCCGACGTCGTCGGCATGCGCGACTCGCTCAACACGCGCGTGGGCAAGCTCTCCGGCGGCATGGCCCGCAAGTTCGAGGTCGTCCGCTCGCTGATGCACACCCCGCACGTCCTGTTCCTGGACGAGCCCACCCAGGGGCTCGACGCGGTGGCCCGCCACGATCTGTGGGACTACCTCGACCACGTTCGCCGCGAGTGGGGGACGACGGTCTTCCTCACCACGCACTACATCGACGAGGCCGAGTCCGCGGACACGGTCTGCCTGATCAACCGCGGGAAGATCGCCCTGTGCTGCCCGCCGGAGCAGATGAAGCGCAGCCTCGGCGCGGACACGCTCGAGGACGCCTACGTCGACCTCCTGCGCCGCGACGGTGCCGATCACCTGGACGCCCTGGAGCTTGGACGGGGGACCGCGGCATGAGCAGCATCGCGCTGGCGGCCGGATCGGCCCGCCCCAGGACATCCCGCTTCGCCCGGGAGTTGAACGCGATGGTGGCCGTCGCAGCCCGGGACATCACCATCACCCTGAAGAGCCCGGGCACCGTGGTGCTGAGCCTGGTCATGCCGCTGCTGATGATGGGCATGATCGGCGGCAACCTGATGCAGAACATGGCCGGCGGCCTGGGCTTCGACTTCGGTGAGTTCATGCTGGTCGGGATGCTGGTCAACATGCTCTTCATGATGACCACGATGGGCATGGTCACCCTGGTCGACGACAGCGACGACAACTACTCCGCCGAACTGCTGGTCTCGCCGGTGTCGCGGTACTCGATCGTGATCGGCAAGATCGTCGGGTCGTCGTTCATGGCGATCGTGTCGTGCCTGGGAGTGCTGGTCGTGGGGCTGGTGATGGGCATCACCCTGACAGGGTGGCAACTGCTGGCGCTGCTCGCGCTCGCGCCGCTGATGTGCCTGTCCGGCGGGGCTCTGGCGATGATCGTGATGGGTGTGATCAAGAGCAACAAGGCGGCCAACATCGCCGTGATGCTGATCACGATGCCGCAGATGTTCCTGTCCGGTGTGATCATCCCGATCGGGAGCTCGAGCGGCGTCCTGTTCGTGCTGAGCCGGATCCTGCCGATGACCTACTGCGTCGACCTCGGCCGCGCGGTGGTGTACGCCGGCAGCCCGGACTTCGACTCCGTCGTGATGTTCAACCCGATGGTCAGCCTGGTGGCGATCATCACCCTCACCGTGATCTGTCTGGTGGTGGGGACGTACCTCTACGCGCGCTCGGAGAAGAACCGCTGACGGCGTTCGGCAGGCAACGTTCGGCAAGGGTTCACCGGGCTGTCACAGGGGCGAGCTACCCTTGCCAACAACATGAAGAACAGTGAACTGGCGGCCTGGAGGCCGCGAGTGGTGGCACTGGACATCGACGGGACGCTCGTCGATCACGAGGGAGTGCTACCCACCGAAGTACGCCGATCGGTTCGGCGAGTCACGGCGGCCGGGGTTCCGGTCGTCCTCACGACGGGGCGCAGTTGGCATGCCACGCGTCCGGTCTTCGAGCAACTGGGGCTTCCTTCGGGACCCGCAGTTGCATCCAATGGCGCGGTGACGGTCGGCTTCCCGCCGTTCGAGCTGCGCCGGGTCGTCACCTTCGACCCGGCCGATGTGATCGACAAGGTGCTCCGCGAGCACCCGACCGCCGCGATTGCCGCAGAGGTGATCGGGCAGGGCTACCGGGTGACCCGGCAGTTCCCCGACGGCGACCTGACGGGCTCCATCGAGGAGGTCAGCGTCGAGGACCTGGCCGGCAGCGACGTCACCCGCATCGTGGTGCGCGACCCGGCGTCCTCCGATGTGGAGTTCATCGCACTGGCCGAGCGTCTCGGCCTGCACGGGGTGAGCTACTCGGTCGGCTGGAGTGCCTGGCTCGACATCGCCCCCGCCGGGGTGAACAAGGCCACGGCGCTCGCGAAGGTGGTCGCCGAACTCGGCTACTCCGCCGCGGACGTGCTGGCGATCGGCGACGGCCGCAACGACATCGAGATGCTCACCTGGGCAGGACGCGGCGTCGCGATCGGCGACGCCTGCGCGGAGGTCTGCGCGGCGGCCGACCATGTCACCGCCACGTTCGCCGAGAACGGGACGGCACGTGAGCTCGACCGCTGGTTCGCCAGCCACCGGGTGCGCGGCCGCGTCCCGGAACCGAGCGTCCTCGCGTCCTGATGCCACCGCTGACACGTCGGTTGCGAAGACGTCGGTGAGTGAAGGATCGGGCGTGGATGCCGTGGAACTGACCACCAGCAGGCTGCTGGTGCGCCGCTTCCGCGCGTCCGACGGCCCGGGTCTGCACGGCTACCTGTCCCGTGCCGAAGCCGTCCGGTTCGAGCCCTACCCGCCGCAGTCCCCCGCGGACTGCGATCGGCTGGCGGTCGAGCGGGCGGCGAGCCCCGACTTCTGGGCGGTCTGCCTGGGCGGGAGCGACGAGCTGATCGGGAACCTCTACCTGCACCGTCACGAGCCGCTGGCCTGGCGCACCTATGAGCTCGGCTACGTGTTCCACCCCGACCACTGGGGCCGTGGTTACGCCACCGAGGCCGCGGCCGGACTGGTGAGCTGGTGCTTCGAGCACCAGGGAGCCCATCGGGTCGAGGCCCGGTGCGATCCGGTGAACGCGGCCTCCTGGCGGCTGCTCGAGCGGCTCGGCTGCCGTCGGGAGGGCCACCTGCTGCAGAACGCGAGCTTCGTCGACGATGCGGCCGGCAACCCCGTCTGGAAGGACACCTACCTCTACGCGGTGCTCGCGGCGGAATGGGGCCGGTAGCCGTCGAGCTCTGCGCCGTCGGTGTCCCGCACGCTGGGGACTGCGGCGTGCGCGCCCACACGACTACCCTGAATCGGTCAGCCGAGACAGGAGTCGTCGTGGTGCACCCGTACCTGCGTGAACCGGAGTTCATCACGTCCCTGAAGGACGGCACGGTCAAGCAGCTCAACCCGTTCAGCGGTACGGAGGTGTGGACGGTGGCCGGGCGCGGCAACCGTCCGATGGGCATCACCCTGCCCGACCCGGTCCCGCTCGACCCCGCCGGTCACGGCCACTACTGCCCGTTCTGCGAGGGTCGCTACGCGGAGACGCCGCCGGAGAAGTCCCGGGTGATCCGGCTGCCGGACGGCGCGTGGGAGACCAGGTACCGCACCCCTGCCGAGGAACTGGACGCGACGGTCGCCGAGTTCCGGCGGATCCCGAACCTGTTCGAGATCCTCTCCTACGACTACTGGCACGAGAACTACGGCTATGAGCTGCCGCCCCGCGTCCGGGACCGGAAGGCGGCCTACCTGGCGTCGCCCGCCGGACGGGAACACGTCCTCGCCGTCGTCCGCAACAAGCTGCGCGCCGGCGGACGCAGCGACGAGATGATCGATGCGCTCGGCGAGGAGGGCCAGCTGGAGGCCGCGTCCGGGTTCTTCGGGGGCGGGCACGACGTCATCGTCGCGCGACGCCACTACGTCGACGGGGCGACCGACAACACCCAGCTGTCCGCGTCCGGCACGCTCACCCCGGAGGAGCACGACCGGTTCATGGCGTTCACGGTGGAGTCGACCGCCGCCCTGTTCGACCTCAACCGGTACGCCCGCTATGTGGCGGTGTTCCAGAACTGGCTGCGGCCGGCGGGCGCGTCCTTCGACCACCTGCACAAGCAGTTGGTGGCGATCGACGAGCGCGGCATCCAGCACGAGCTGGCGATGGAGCGGCTGCGCAGCAATCCGAACATCTACAACGAGTACGGCGTGAACTATGCGTCGTACCGGAACCTGGTGCTCGCCGAGAACGACCATGCGATCGCGTTCTCCGGCTTCGGTCATCGCTACCCGACGATCGAGATCTATTCGAAGTCGGAGTCGTGCGACCCCTGGAACCACACGCCCGAGGAGCTTCGGGCGGTCTCCGACCTCGTCCACGCCATGCACGCCGCGACCGGGGTGGCCGTGCCCTGCAACGAGGAGTGGCACTACCGTCCCATCGACACCGATCTGGCCATGCCGTGGCGGGTGATGCTGAAGTGGCGCACCTCGACCATCGCCGGCTTCGAGGGCGCGACCAAGATCTACCTGAACACGATCGACCCGTACGCCCTGCGCGACCGGATCGTGCCGCAGCTGTTCTCGCTGCGCGACCAGCGCCGGATCGCGGACATGAAGATCGCGACCGAGTGCCCGTGCCGGCCCAACAGCCTGCGCTACCGGACGAACCGCACCTAGCCCGCGCCGGCAGCCCTTGACGCGATCCGGCCACTCCAGGTTTCACTCCAGTCGCTGGCGTCACACCTGAGCGTTTGGGTGGCTGGATCGCGACAAGCGGCGAACCGGCGATGTCCGGGGCCTTCCGCGGCGGTCTCCGTTGTCCATGACGCGATCTGGCCACGCGAGCGTCCAGCTGTGGCGGCAGGGGCAGGTGGGACGGCGGGAGTGGCCGGATCGCGACACGAGGCTTGGGGCGGGGTCCGGTTGACGGCTAGCGTCGACGGCATGATGCTCAACGACGGACACTCCCTGCCGGCGATCGGCTTCGGCACCTTCCCGCTGCGTGGCTCGGCGGGGGTCGACGCGATGGTCAGTGCGCTGCGACAGGGCTACCGGCTGATCGACTCCGCGGTGAACTACGAGAACGAGGGTGCGGTCGGCGAGGCGGTCCGGCATTCGGGGGTGCCCCGGGACGAGATCGCGATCACCTCCAAACTGCCCGGCCGCCACCACGCCTACGCCGACGCGGTGACGTGTGTCCACGAGTCGCTGTACCGGATGCAGCTCGACCACATCGACCTGTACCTGATCCACTGGCCGTTGCCGCGCGTCGACCGGTACGTCGAGGCGTGGCAGGCGCTCATCGACTTGCAGCGGGACGGCGTGCTGCGGTCGATCGGCGTCAGCAACTTCCTGCCCGAGCACCTGGACCGGATCATCGCCGAGACCGGTGTGACACCCGCGGTGAACCAGATCGAGCTGCATCCGTACTTCCCGCAGGAACAGCAGCGACAGGTGGACGCCGAGCGCGGCATCGTGACCGAGGCGTGGAGCCCGCTGGGCCGGGCCGGGGAGGTCATGCGGGATCCGGTCGTGACCGGCATCGCGGACGCCGTGGGTCGCACGCCGGTTCAGGTCGTGCTGCGGTGGCACCTCCAGCTCGGCACGCTCCCGCTGCCGAAGGCCGCCTCTGCCAGCCGGCAGCTCGAGAACCTCTCGGTGTTCGACTTCGAACTGGACGACGCGCAAGTGGCGGCGATCACCGCCCTCGGTCGCCCGGACGGTCGGCTGTTCGGCGCGGACCCCGCCACCCACGAGGAGTTCTGACTCGCGGCGCCCTTCGCGACGCGCTCGGGGAGCGTGATGCGGAGACTTTCTGGTCGTGTGGTTGCCCGGAAACGACGACTCGGCCGATGGCCCTCGTCCGGCGTTCCGGGCCGGGACGAGGATGGGATGCGCAGATCCCTGTGACAGGAGGTCGAGGATGATCGCGATCATCGCGGCGCTGCCGGACGAGCTGTCGGCCATCGAGGCGGCCGCGGCGGCCGAGGGGCCGCTGGAGGAGCGTCTCGTCGCCGGCCAGCGGCTGCGCACCGGCCGGCTCTGCGGACGCGACGTCGTGCTCGCGCTGTCGGGCGTCGGCAAGGTGGCGGCGGCATCCGCCGCGACGGTGCTGGCCGAGCGCGCGTCCGCGGTCGTCATGGTGGGCACCGCCGGCGGGCTGGGCCTCGGCGTGGAGCCCGGCGACGTGGTGGTCGCGGCGGAGCTGCTGCAGCACGACCTGGACGCCCGGCCGCTCTGGGAACGCTGGGTGGTGCCGTCGCTCGGCATCGCCCGCGTGCCGGCCGACCCCGGCCTGACCGGGGCGCTCGCCGCTGCGGCGGAAGTGGTGGTGGGCCGGCACCGCCCCGACCTCGCCGAACTCGGGCTCGACCGCCCGCACTGGCACCTCGGCCTGGTCGCGTCGGGGGACGCCTTCGTGGCCACGGCGGAGGAGTCCGCGCGGCTGCGGGCCGATCTTCCGGACGCGCTCGCCGTGGAGATGGAGGGTGCGGCGCTCGCTCAGGTCTGTCACGCCGCAGGCGTCCCGTTCGCTGTCGCGCGCACGATCTCCGACCGCGCGGACCACACGGCGCTGGTCGACTTCCCGACCTTCCTCACCCGGGTGGCCGCCCCGTACGCGCGCGATCTCGTGGTCACTGCGCTGCCCTGGTGCCCGTGACCGGGCACCGGTCGTGGCCCGGGACGGGACGGCCTGAGTGAGCCTGACTAGGGATCGAGCAGGCGCAGTACCATACAGCCATGGTGATCGCGTCGCCCGAGCAGGAGCGTCCGGGTGATGCCGTCCCCTCTCTGGTCGACGTCGTGCAGGACTACCTGCGCGCACGGATCACCGCGGGCGTCCTCGCCCCCGGTGACCGGTTGAAGGAACGCGACCTCGCCGAGGAGACCGGGATCTCCCGAATGCCGATCCGGGAGGCCCTGCGAATCCTGGCGTCGGAGGGCTTCGTGACCCTAAACCCGCGCCGTGGCGCGGTGGTGGCCCACCTGGAGCCGGAGGACCTGGACGAGATCTACGAGGTGCGCGAGGCCCTGGAAGTGCAGGAGGCCGTTCTGGCCGCACGAAAGGCGCAGCCGGACGAGATCGCCCTGATGAGGTCCTGCGTGGAGGAGTCCGAGCGGGCCTGGGCGGTCGGCGACCGGCGCGCGGCCGACCAGGCCAACGTGGCCTTCCATGCCGTGCTGGTGCGGATGGCGCACAACGAGGTGCTGGCGAAGACCCTCGAACCGCTCCAGAACCGGCTCAACTGGCTGTTGCGCCAGAACACCGATCCGCGCGAACTCTGCGTCGAGCATCGCGACATGGTCGAGGCGATTGCCGCCGGGGACGTGGAGGCCGCGCGCCGGCTGGCGATCTGCCACGTCGCGACCTCCAAGAAGGTCGCCCTGCAGCAACTCTTCGGCAACCGTTCGGAGACCTGAGGATCTCCCGGGTCAGGGGACGACGATCGTGCCGGTGGAGCCCTCCAGCGCGTCGGTGATCCGTTCCAGTGACGTGATCACGGCCTTGGCGCCGGTGGTCTCGACGAACCGGCAGGCCGACTCCACCTTGGGGCCCATCGAACCGGGCGGGAACTGACCGTCGGCCTGATAGCGGCGCATGTCGGCCAGCCGTACCTCGCGCAGCGGACGGGCCGTGTCGGAGCCCCAGTCGAGCCAGACGCTGTCCACGTTGGTGGCGATCACCAGTGCGTCGGCGTCGATCTGGCCGGCCAGCAGGATCGAGGACAGGTCCTTGTCCACCACCGCCTCCACGCCGTGCAGGGTTCCGTCCGCGTGCCGCACCACCGGGATGCCGCCGCCTCCGCCGGCGACCACCAGGAAACCGGCCTCCAGCAAGGGCACCGACACCTCGACCTTCGACCTGATCCATCGTGAGGACGGTCGTGAGGACTGTGCGGCGATCTGGCCGGAGTTCGCACGCCTGAACGCCTGATCCGGAACGGGCTGGACGTCCTGGCTCAGGTGGCGGCCGGGCGTCCAGCGCCGATCCGGGAGCGGTGGTCGCTCAGGCGTTGCTCGGCGCCTCCCAGAGGTTGATGCCGGCGTCGGTGGCGTGCTGGTCGATCTCGGCCAGTTCCTTGCGCGTGAACGACGGGTTCTCCAGGGCGCGCAGGCTGTCCTCCAGTTGCTCGACGCTGGACGCCCCGATCAGCGCGGAGGTGACCCGCTTGTCCCGCAGCACCCACGCGATCGCCATCTGGGCAAGGCTCTGTTCGCGCCGCCCGGCGAGGTCGTTCAGCGCGCGGACGTGCTCCAGGTTCACCTCGTTCAGCCAGTGGGTGGAGAACGACTTGTGCTGGGCCGCCCGGGAGCCCTCGGGGATGCCCTCCAGGTACTTGTCGGTGAGCATGCCCTGCGCGAGCGGCGAGAACGCGATGCAGCCGAGGCCGGTGTCGTCCAGGGCGTCGAGCAGGTCGCCCTCGATCCAGCGGTTCAGCATCGAGTAGGACGGCTGGTGGATCACCAGCGGCGTCCCGAGGTCGCGGGCGATCGCGACCGCCTCGCGCGTCCGGCGGGCGGAGTAGGACGAGATGCCCACGTACAGCGCCTTGCCCTGCCGGACGGCGGTGTCCAGCGCCTGCATGGTCTCCTCCAGCGGCGTGGAGGGGTCGTAGTGGTGGTGGTAGAAGAGGTCGACGTAGTCGAGTCCCATTCGCGTCAGTGACTGGTCGAGGGACGCGAGCAGGTACTTCCGCGAGCCGAGGTCGCCGTAGGGACCGGGCCACATGTCCCAGCCGGCCTTGGTGGAGATGATCAGCTCGTCGCGGTAGGGCCTGAAGTCCTCGCGGAAGTGGCGCCCGAAGTTCGTCTCCGCCGAGCCGTAGGGCGGGCCGTAGTTGTTGGCGAGGTCGAAGTGGGTGACGCCCAGCTCGAACGCCCGGCGCAGCGTCGCGCGCTGGGTCGCGAACGGCACGTCGTCGCCGAAGTTGTGCCACATGCCCAGCGAGACGGCGGGCAGCTTCAGGCCGGTGCGTCCGACGGTGCGGTAGGGCATCCGTCCGTCGTAGCGGTTGGAGTCGGGAACGTAGGCGTCCAGGATCGACATCAGTGACCTCTTTCGTGAGCTTCCACCGTATCGCTGGCGAGGCCCGCCCGCTGGTCG
>NZ_JARKPQ010000210.1 GCF_029975155.1 Propionicimonas sp.
GGCAACTTTCGGCAGCTTCTGTTGGGCGACGCCAGAGCCGAGGGCCGGGGGCCCGGGGGCGGTGGCCGGGCGACGCCAGAGCCGGGGGGCCGGGGCGGGGCTGGCGCGGCGGGGCGGGTCAGGCCTGGGTGGCGGCGGGCAGGGACAGGCGGGCGGCGATGCCGGCGATCAGCGCCTCGACGGCCCACTCGAAGGATGCCTCCGGGAGCTGGACGACCTCGGCGCTGACGGCGTAGTTCAGCGGCTGGGCGTCCGGGTCGAGCCGGGCCTGGCGGTCGGCGGCGGTGTAGCGTCCGGCGGTGTCCAGGCGCTGCTGTTCCTCGATGACGTAGCCGCTCACGAGGACGTTCACGGCGAGCAGGGCGCGCTGGGCGTCGACGGGGGAGAATCCCTCCGCCACCAGCGCGGCCAGGGGGACCTCGGTCGCGCGCAGCGCCTCGTCGTCGGTGAGGAAGGTGCCGGACACCACGCGCGCGCCGTCCCGGTACTCCAGCAGCAGGCCGCGCCACCGGTGCGCCAGCTCCCGCAGCAGGGTGCTCCATGGCATGCCGGCCGCGTCGGCGGCGCCGGCCACCATGCGCCGGACGATCCGCGTCGCCATCTCGTCGCGAAGCGCGGCCATGTCCTTCAGGTGGTAGTACAGCGCACCGGCCTGCACGCCCAGGCGACCGGCGAGCGCGCGGGCGGTGATCGCGTCGAGACCGCCCTCCGCCAGGAGGTCGAAGGCCGCGTCGATGATCGCGTCCCGGCTGAGGACGGCCCTGGGCATCGGTGCTCCTGCGAGGTCTTGACAGTTTGAACCCTGTTCAACAACGATAGCAGGAGGTAGGTTTGAACAGTGTTCAGAAAGGTCTTGAGATGAAGGCTGCCGTCGTCACCGATGTCACCTCCGCACCCCGGTGCGCCGACTTCCCGGAGCCCTCCCCGCGGGACGGCTTCGTCCAGGTCCAGATGCTCGCCGCGGGCGTCCACCAGGTCGTGCGGTCGATCGCGGCCGGCGCGCACTACTCCTCCGGCGACGAGCTGCCCTTCGTCGCCGGGGTCGACGGGGTGGGCCTGATCGAGGGACGGCGGGTCTACACCGGCGGCTGTCCGGACCCACTCGGCACCATCGCGGAACGCACCCTGGTGCCGGCGGGCTTCGCCGTCCCGGTGCCGGACGTCCTGCCGACCGACCTCGCCGCGGCCGTCGTCAACCCGGCGATGTCGTCGTGGCTGCCGCTGGTCTCGCGCGGGCTCCGCCCCGGCGGGACGGTGCTGGTGCTCGGCGCGACCGGCACGGCCGGGCAGCTCGCCGTCCAGGTGGCTCTCCACCTCGGAGCCGGACGGGTGCTCGCCGCGGGCCGCAACGCCGCCGTCCTCGCCCGGCTCGCCGCCGATCCGCGGGTCTCGGCGGTGTCGCTCTCCGGGCCGCGGGAGGAGGCCGTCGCGGCGATCGCGGCGTCCGGTGGCCCGGACATCGTGCTCGACTACCTCTGGGGACCGGTGGCCGAACTCGCGCTGGACGGCCTGCGCTCCCGCAGCCTGGTCGACGGCGGCTCGGCCGTCCAGTACGTGCAGATCGGGGCACTGGCCGGACGGACGGCTGCCCTCGACGCGGCGATCCTCCGCGCCCGGGACATCACGATCTCCGGATCGGGCGCCGGCAGCATCGACCGGGCGCTGCTCTTCACGGAGCTACCGAAACTGCTGGACGCCGCCGCGTCCGGCGAGCTCACCGTGGAGGTGCGCGTCGCGCCGCTCGCCGATGTCGCCGAGGCCTGGACCTCGGCGGCGCCGGGCCGGCTCGTGATCTCGATGGTCTGAGATCTCCCTCCGTGGACGGGGCCCCGCGGATTCGTCCCGCGCCCGCCTGCGGGGGGCTAGCCTGAGCCCGGAGCGGCCGCCACCGTGGGCGGCTGCGGACTGAGCGAGGCTGATGTGTCCGACAGGCTGACGCTTCGCCGGGTTCTGCTGGGCTGCGTGGTGCTCGTGGTCTGGGCCGGGCCCGTGGCGGCTTCCGGATGGGGCACGGTCGCGTCCGCGGCGCCGAGCGAGACCGCGGCCCCGGCGGAGGGGTCGGCTCCCGTCAGCACCGCCGGGCCGACGGACGAACCCGGCGGGCCGACCGACGAACCCACGGACGAGGAGGCGACGACCCCGCCGGAGCCGACCGACTCCGCGCCCGCTCCGCCAACGGCCACCGCGCCGGCGACCACGCCCGTCCCCACCGAAGCGCCCACCACCGCCACGTCGACGCCCACCGAGGAGGCGCCCACGGAGGACGGCAGGCTGGACGCCCAACCGCCCGTCCTGGGGCAGGACTACACGGCGCCGTTGACCTGGGTGACCGCGCTCGTCGTGCTGCTGGCCGGGCTGGCCGCCGGCCTGGTGCTGCGTCGCAGGACGATCCGGGAGGAGGCCGATCGGCCCGTCGTCCCGCCGGCGCGGCCCCCGATCGGCGACGACCCCGCGGAGGCGGCCGGACGACTGGCGGCGCTGGAAGCGATCGGGGAGGCCATGATCGACGCCGGCTACTCCGTGACCGCGGTACGGCAGTCGCTGGAGGAGGTCGCGGCCACCAACGGCTACCCCGACACCGAGGTCGTCGTGTTCCCGACCGCGCTGTTCGTGTCGGCGCGAGGCCTCGGCGAGGTGCGGACCGGCGCGGTCTCCAGCGGACGTCGCGACCTCCTCCTGGCACAGGCGGACGCCCTCGACGACGTGATCGAGGACGCCCGCACCGCTCCCATCGCCTCCACCGCGATCATCCGGCGGATCGAGGAGATCCGCGGGATGCCCGAGCCGTACAGCCTCGGCCAGAGGGTCCTCGCGTACGCCGGTGCCTCCGCCGGGATCTCCGTCCTGCTCGGCGCCTCCTGGGGCGGACTGGCGATCGCGGCGGTGCTGGGGGCGTTCGTGGGCTGGGCGCAGATTCGCGGCGACGCGGTCGAGCAGCGGTACCGGGCGCTGGTGACCGTCACCTGTTCGTTCGCCGTGGCCACCGTCGTGTTCACCGTGGCCACCATCGGGCTCGACCCCGGCGTGCTGCCGTCCCTGATCGCACCGCTGGTGATCTTCCTGCCCGGCGGCCTGCTCACCACGGGGGTGATCGAGTTGTCCACCGGGCACATGATGTCCGGCGCGGGACGGCTCGCCGCCGGGGTGATGCAGCTGGTGCTGCTCGCGGCCGGGGTCGTGGCGGCCGCCGCGCTCGTGGGCGTCCCCAGCCTGGAACTCACCGGGTCGGACCAGCCGATCGGGCCGCTGGGTCCGTGGGTGGCGGTGGCGGTGTTCGGCGTCGGCATCGTGATCCACCAGTGCGGACGCGCCGCGTCGATCGGCTGGACCCTGCTGGTGCTGTACGTCGCCTACGGCGCGCAGGTGCTCGGCGACATCTTCTTCGGAGGAGTGCTCTCGGCGTTCGTCGGTGCGCTGGCGATGACGCCGGTGGCCGCGGTGGTCGCCCGGCAGCGGTCGGGGCCGGCGGCCTTCGTCAGCTTCCTGCCCGCGTTCTGGCTGCTGGTTCCCGGCTCGCTGGGCCTGGTCGGGGTCGCCACCATCCTCGACGGCAACTCGGCCGGCCTGAACACCCTGCTGACCACGGCGTCCACCATGGTCGCGATCGCGCTCGGCACACTCGCCGGTTCGGCGGTGAGCACCCGGCTCACCCCGTTCCACCGTTCGCTGATCTGACCTTGGGTGTGAGTTCGTCCACCAATGACGGTGGACGAACTCACGGCCAAGGACGACCGGAGCACTGGGGGCAGTCGTGAGGTGCGCCGCGCCAGCCCTGCCGGCGCAGGACCGGCGCCACCCGCCGCGCGACCGCGCAGGGACGCTCGACGGTGTCGCCCCAGCCGAACCGGAGCGTCGCCAGACCGGCTTCGGTGTGGCGGTTGTCCCTCGTGTGGTCGCGGAAGCGCGCCGGGCCGTCGTGCCAGGTGCGCCCGTCGAGTTCGACGACGGTGGAGTACTGCTCGTACCAGGCATCGGTCGCGTACGGCCCGGCCGGGCTCTCCTGCCGGAGCGCTCGCGGTAGCCCGTGCGCCCGCTCGACGTCGTGGAGGTAGTGCCGCTCCAGCGGTGAGCGGATGCCGTCGCCAACGTCCGCGAGCAGTTCGGTGAGCAGGCGCCGGCGAGGATGGCGGGGAAGCGCGGCCAGGGCTGAGCGGAGGCTGTCCGGGTGCACACCGCGGCGTCCCACGGCCTCGGCGAGGAGGGTGACCAGTGCGTCCGTCCGCTGGACGGCGGCCAGATCCAGCACGGTGCGCTCGATGGTGGTCCGGGGAGGACGGCCCCACGGCTGCCGCGCGCCGCGCCGGAACACCCACGGCTCCCGGTCGCGCACCTGTCGGTCGGGCGGCACCCAGACGGCGATGCCGTCCGGTGCGGGCATCATTCGGTGCAGGTGCGCCGCGGCCGCCAACCCCACGCAGGAGCCAGGCCCGCCCAGCAGCACCCCTGCCCAGCATCGTCCGATCCAGGTCGGTTCGGATCGCAGCGAGTAGATGCCGGACGCGAGCTGCCGCCACTCGCCCTGGATGAGCCGGCTGACCACGCGGTCGGTCAACCCGGCAGCGAGCACCTGGTCCCGGGAGAGCACCCAACCCTGTGCCTCGGCGAGCCGGACGAGGCCCGGCGGGACCTTCATCCGTGGGATCACGCCTCTCACTATCGGCAACAGCGCTCCCGGACGGTCAGGCCACTGGCCTGCCTGTGGACAAGCGCGCCCGACCGTCGCGCCTGTGGACGACCGGATGCCGCTGACTGTGACTTCTTCCACCAATGACGGTGGATGAACTCACACCCTCCGGCGTCTGGGCGACCGGCCGGTGCCGTGGCAGCATTGCGCGGGTGACCAGCCGATCCGCGGAGGCCCAGCGCCTGGACGATCTCGCGCGGCTGCGGCGCGTCCGGGACCGGATCGACCGCGAGTACGCGCAGCCACTGGACGTGGAGGCGCTCGCGCGCGGCGCGAACATGTCCGCCGGGCACCTCAGCCGGCAGTTCCGGCAGGCCTACGGAGAGTCGCCCTACTCCTACCTGATGACCCGGCGGATCGAGCGGGCCATGGCGCTGCTGCGGCGCGGCGACCTGAGCGTCACCGAGGCCTGCTTCGCCGTGGGCTGCGCCTCGCTGGGCACGTTCAGCACCCGATTCACCGAGCTGGTCGGCATGTCGCCGAGCCGGTACCGCGCCCTGGCGGCCAACACGTCCGCGGAACTCCCGGCCTGCGTGGCGAAGACCGTGACCAGACCGGTCAGGAATCAAGAAGCGCCGGCGCTCCCCCCGCACGTAGCGTGAGGCCCATGGACATCACCATTCACACCACACCCCTTCCGCACACCGATCCCGAGGCCTCGCTGGCGTTCTGGCGCGACACCATCGGCTTCGAGGTGCGCAGCGACGTCGGCACCGGCGCCATGCGCTGGATCACCGTCGGCCCCGTCGGCAAGCCCGACACCTGCATCCTGCTCGCGCCGCCGTTCGCCGACCCCGGGATCACCGAGGAGGAGCGCCGGGTCGTCACCGAGATGATGGCCAAGGGCACCTACGGCTGGATCATGCTCGCCACCCCCGACCTGGACGCCGTCTTCGAGAAGGTCCAGGCGGCGGACGCCGAGGTCGTGCAGGAGCCGGTCGAGCAGCCCTACGGTGTGCGAGACTGCGCGTTCCGCGATCCCGCCGGGAACCTCGTCCGCATCCAGCAGCTGCGTTGAGCCGATGTGCCGACCGGGCTGGCGCGAGGCCCGCGCCGGCGCCCTGACCGAGAGGACCACCATGACCCAGGCCCACCCCGCCGACGCCCACGACCTGATCCGCGTCCGGGGCGCGCGCGAGAACAACCTCAAGGACGTCGACCTGGAGCTGCCCAAGCGCCGGCTGACGGTGTTCACCGGGGTCTCGGGATCGGGCAAGAGCTCGCTGGTCTTCGACACCATCGCGGCCGAGTCGCAGCGGCTGATCAACGAGACCTACAGCGCGTTTCTGCAGGGGTTCATGCCGTCGCTGGCCCGTCCGGACGTGGACGCGATGGACGGCCTGACCACGGCCATCGTGATCGGCCAGGACCCGATGGGCGCCAACGTCCGCTCGACCGTGGGGACGGTCACCGACGCCAACGCCATGCTGCGGCTGCTGTTCAGCCGCTTCGGGGAGCCGCACGTCGGCCCCCCGACCGCGTTCTCGTTCAACATTCCCACCCGCAAGGCGAGCGGGGTGATGACGTCCGCGACGGGCGAGAAGACGATCGTCAAGGAGGCGATCTACCACGGTGGCATGTGCCCGCGATGCGAGGGCCGCGGCTCGATCTCCGACATCGACCTCACCCAGCTCTACGACGAGTCGAAGTCGCTGGCCGAGGGCGCGATCACCGTCCCCGGCTACAGTGCGGACGGCTGGTACGGCCGGATCTTCTCCGCGGTGGTGCCGGGCGACGTGCCGATCGCGACGTTCACCAAGACGCAGTTGCGGGAGTTCCTGTACGGCGAGGCCCGCCGGATCAAGGTCGACAACATCAACCTGACCTACGAGGGCCTGGTGCCGCGGATCCAGAAGTCGATGCTGAGCAAGGACGTGGAGTCGCTGCAGCCGCACGTCCGGGCGTTCGTGGAGCGGGCGGTGACCTTCGGCACCTGCCCCGACTGCGAGGGCACCCGGCTGAGCGACGCCGCCCGGTCCTCGAAGATCAAGGGCAGGAGCATCGCCGACCTGTGCGAGCTGCAGATCACCGACCTGGCCGCGTGGGTGCGCGAGCTGGACGATCCGGCCCTCGCGCCGCTGGTGGCCGGGCTGGGGGAGAACCTGGACGCCTTCGTCGAGCTGGGGCTGGGCTACCTGAGCCTCGACCGTCCGTCCGGGACGCTGTCGGGCGGCGAGGCGCAGCGGATCAAGATGCTGCGGCATCTCGGATCGCCGCTGACCGATGTCACCTACGTGTTCGACGAGCCGACCATCGGCCTGCACCCGCACGACATCCAGCGGATGAACGACCTGCTGCTGCGGCTGCGCGACAAGGGCAACACCGTCCTGGTCGTCGAGCACAAGCCGGAGGTGGTCGCGATCGCCGACCACGTCGTCGACCTCGGACCGGGGGCTGGTTCGGGCGGCGGCGAGGTCGTGTACGAGGGCACGGTCGACGGCCTGCGGGCCAGCGGCACGCTCACCGGAGTGCACCTCGGCGACCGCGCGGCGGTGAAGCCGTCGGTGCGGCAGCCGTCCGGTGCGCTGGAGGTTCGGGGCGCCGACCTGCACAACCTGAAGGGAGTGGACGTCGACATCCCGCTCGGCGTCGTGGTCGTGCTCACCGGCGTGGCCGGGTCGGGCAAGAGCTCACTCGTTGACGGCTCGATCGCCGGCCGGGACGGGGTCGTTGTCGTCGACCAGAGCCCGATCAAGGGTTCGCGGCGGAGCAATCCCGCGACCTACACCGGGCTGCTGGAGCCGATCCGGAAGGCGTTCGCGAAGGCCAACGGGGTGAAGCCGGCGCTGTTCAGCGCGAACTCGGAGGGCGCGTGCCCGA
Organism: Propionicimonas sp.; assembly: GCF_029975155.1. GTDB lineage: Bacteria > Actinomycetota > Actinomycetes > Propionibacteriales > Propionibacteriaceae > Propionicimonas. The sequence continues at coordinate 7,505 of NZ_JARKPQ010000210.1, forward strand.
CCTGCAACGGGGCCGGCGTGGTCTACACCGAGCTGGGCTTCATGGAGACCGTCGGGACCACGTGCGAGGACTGCGAGGGCAAGGGCTTCGAGCCGTCCGTCCTCGAGTACCGCTTCGGCGGCAAGGACATCAGCGAGGTGCTGGCGATGTCGGTGTCCGAGGCGCTGGAGTTCTTCGGCTCCGGGGAGGCCCGGACGCCGGCGGCGCACGCGGTGCTGGCCCGGCTCGCGGACGTCGGGCTGGGCTACCTGGCCATCGGCCAGCCGCTGACCACGTTGTCCGGTGGCGAGCGGCAGCGGCTGAAGCTGGCCACCCGGATGGCGGAGAAGGGCGGTGTCTATGTGCTGGACGAGCCCACCAGCGGCCTGCACCTGGCCGACGTCGAGCAGTTGCTCGGCCTGCTGGACCGGCTGGTCGAGGCGGGCAAGTCGGTGATCGTGATCGAGCACCACCAGGCCGTGATGGCCCATGCCGACTGGATCATCGACCTCGGTCCCGGCGCCGGCCACGACGGCGGCCGGATCGTCTTCGAGGGAACGCCGGCCGACCTGGTCGCGTCCCGGGCGACGCTGACCGGCGAGCATCTCGCGGAGTACGTGGGCTGACTGCACCCAAGGTTTGTCAACTGGTTGACAACTGGGGTGTCAACCAGTTAACATTCCGGCATGAGCGCACAGGTGACGGCGAGTCTGCACGAGTTGGTGTTCGCGATGGACGCCTACGCCGATCGACTCGTGACGAGGGAGTTCGGTACCGACCACAGCCACTTCGTCTTCCTGAGTCCGCTGCGCGAGGGCGCTCTGGACGTGACCAGGCTGGCGGAGCGGCTGAACCTGACGAAGGCCGCGGTCAGCAAGCGCGTCCCGGTGCTGGAGCAGGAGGGCTGGCTCGCGGCGTCGGCCGATCCCGCGCACGGCCGCCGGGTGCTGCTGGCGCTCACGCCCAAGGGCGAGGCGATGGTCGTCGGCGCGGGTGCGCGGCTCAACCACGAGTTCGGCGGGCTGCTGGCCGGGCTCTCGATCGACGCCACGGCCCTCGACCACCAGCTGCGGTCGCTGATCGCCGCGGTGCGCGGACTGGCGGGAAAGGAGTCGTGATGACCCAGTTGGCTTCTCGTCCGTCCACCGCAAGGGTGCGCGGCGGCGTCCGTCCACGCTGGATGCTGCCGGCGACCCTGGTGATCGCCGCGCTCGTGCTCACCACCAGCCTGCTCGGCCTGTTCACCGCGTGGCCGTACGCGGCGGAGACGGCGAACTGGCAGCTGCAGGCGCGCGGACAGGATCTGGGCAACCTTCTCGCCGTGGTCGTCCTGCTCGGTGGGGGGACGACGGCCGCGCGCGGCTCACTGCGAGGCCTGCTGGTGTGGTCGGGCGCGCAGCTCTACCTCGCGTACGCGTTCGCGATCTACGCGCTGGCCGTCCACTTCGGTGCGTTGTTCCTGCCGTACGTGGCCGTGCTGGGTCTCTCGGTCTACGCGCTCGGCTTCGGGCTGCGCTGGTGGGAGGGCGGCGTCCGGATCGCGCCGCGTCCGCTCGCCGCGGAGACGGTCGTGCTCGCCGGCATCGCCGCCGTGTTCTGCCTGCTCTGGTTGGGGTTGATCGTGCCGGCACTGCTGGCCGGGACGGTGCCGTCTGAGCTGGTGGAGACGGGGCTGGTCGCGAACCCCGTCCATGTGCTCGACCTCGCGCTCGTGCTGCCCGGGATGCTGATCACCGCCGTCCTGGCGCGGCGGGGGAGCGCGGCGGCGCAGGTGCTCGTGGGCCCGTGGCTGGTTTTCGCCGTCCTGATGGCCGCGAGCATCCTGATCACGCTGGTGCTCAGTGGGGCTGCCGTCCCGGCCGCGGCGGTGGGGGCGCTGGCTGCGGTGGCGGCAGCGACGGGCTGGGTCGTGGTGCGGTCCGCGATCCCGGAGCGCGCGGCCCTGCGCGGGGTGCTGTCGCGATCTGGCCGCTCGACACCCGAAATGTGACCGTTGAGGCGATTGGGACGACATGAGTGGCCAGATCACGTCACGGGTGCGGCCGGCCATAGCGAACGGGTGACGCACCCGTGCCCGATGCGGGCCACTCGGGGACGACCTCATCGATGACCGTGTCGTGATCTGGCCGTTCGGTGCGTCCCATCTGTCCCAACCGCCACACCGGGACTGTTGCGCGGCCGGATCACGACAAGCGTGAGCCACGGATGCGCCGGCCGTGAGGTGGTGGCTTGCCACATACCGTCCTCCGGTTCAGCCCACCGTCCAACCGCTGGTCGAGCTTGTCGAGACCTCGCCAGGCATCTCGACAAGCTCGATGAGCGGTGGGGGCTGGATGGGCGGTGGGGGCTGGATGGGCAGCGGGGTGGGTAGGAACCGTCCCGGGGTGGCTACTCGGTGACCTTCTTGGCGTTCTGCAGGATGCCGGTGAGGACGTCGAGATTCTTCGCCTGCGAGGAGTAGTCCATGGGGGAGACGCGGCGCTCGTAGACCTGGCCGGCCTGCAGGGCGGCGTCGTCGGAGAAGGTGGGCTGCTTGAGCAGGTCGGCCTTCTGGTAGCCCTCGTTCGACAGCAGGATCACGTCGGCGATCTTCACCTTGCCGGCGTTCTCCCAGCTGTAGATGTCCCAGTAGTAGTCGCCGTCCGGATTGAGGTTCAGGTAGTCCACGCCGAGGCTGGAGTAGAGCTGGGTCTCGGGCTCGTCCGCGGGCTTCACCAGGTAGATGCCGTCCGCGTCGGCGTACATCGGCGCCACCTTCAGGCCCTTCTCCTTCGCCACCGCGGTCAGATTGGCTGCGGCGGTCTCGAAGGCCTTCTGGTCGGCGTCCACCTTCGCCTGATCGGCGCCCAGCGCGAGCGCCAGCTTGGTGTTGCTCTTGATCACGTCCAGGCCCGCGCCGCCGACCTTGATGGTCACGATCGGGGCGATCGCCTCCAGCTTCTTCTGCTGCTCGAGGTCCTTGAAGCCGTAGTAGGGCTGGGTCTTGTCGATCGTGCCCTCACGGTCGGTCGGATAGATGCCGGTGACGATCAGGTCGGGCTGCGCGGACGCGAGCGCCTCCAGGTCGATCTCGCCGTAGGTGTTGCCGGTGATCGCCACGCCGCTCATGTCGTAGTCGGCGAACCGGGTGTCGGACTTCACGTCCGTCCGGCCGAAGACGGCGACCGGCTTGACCCCGTAGCTCATCAGCGACAGCACCTGATCGGTGAAGCCGGCCACCCTGGCCGGCACATGGTCGAGGGTCACGGTGTTGCCGATGTCGTCGGTGTAGGTCCAGCCGGACGCGCTCGACGCCGCGCTGCCTTCGGGGGCCGGGGCGGCGCTGGAGCAGCCGCCGAGGGCGAGCAGGAGGACCACGGCAGGCAGCAGGACGGCGCGCGAGGCGCGCTTCAGTGTCTCGGAGAAAGGCATGGGATTTAGGTTAGCCTATCCTTACCAAAATCTGGATCCATCGATGGGGCGTGAGATCCCGGGTCGAGCCCGGGATGACGATGGGTCGAGCCCGGGATGACGGCGGGTCGGGGCCGGGATGACGGTGGGTCGGGGCCAAGCCCGGATCCACCGAAACCGGTCGTCGAGCTTGTCGAGACGCGCTCGATCTGTGGATCGGGGCCAGGATGACCGTGGGTCGGGCTACACGGCGTCCGCGAGATCCCAGGTGGACGCGTCGTCCGCCGCCTCGGGTTCCAGCGGCACGATCAGCGGCGTCCCACAGCCCGGGTCGGGCAGCACGGTTGCGTGCAGCCCGAACGCGGTCGCGAGCACGTCCGGGGTGAGCACGTCCCACGGGGACCCGTCGGCGAGCACTCGGCCCTCGTGCACCACGACCAGCCGGTCGGAGTAGCGGGCCGCGAGGCTGAGGTCGTGCAGCACCATCACGATCGTGCTGCCGCGCTCGCGGTTGATCGAGCGGACGAGCCGCAGCACCTCCAGCTGGTGGGCCAGGTCGAGGAACGTCGTCGGCTCGTCCAGCAGGATCGTCGGCGTCTGCTGGGCCAGCACCAGCGCGATCCACGCCCGCTGCAACTGCCCGCCGGACAGCGAGTTCACGTCGCGGTCGGCGACCTCGGCGATGCCGGTCGCGGCCATCGCGGCCTCGGCGGCGACCGCGTCCTCACGGGTCCACGGGCGCAGCAGGCTCTGGTGCGGGTGCCGTCCCCGCATCACGAGGTCGCGGACGCTGGTCGCCGCCGGCGTCAGCGGACGCTGCGGCAGCACCGCCAGCCGCCGGGCGACCGCGCGGGCGGACAGGTCGCCGATCGGCGTCCCGGCCAGCCGGACGGTGCCCCGCGAGGGCGCCAGCAGCCGTCCGAACGCCTTCAGCAGCGTGGACTTGCCGCAGCCGTTGGCGCCGATCAGCGTGGTGATCGTGCCCTCCTCGACGGCCAGGTCGAGGTTCTCGAACACGGTCACCTGGTCGTAGCCGAGCGTGAGGCCGTCCGCCTCGAGTGCCAGGGTCATGCCATCGCCTCCTTGTGGCGGGTGAGCAACCAGATCAGGTACGGGGCGCCGATGATCGCGGTGAGGATGCCGACCGGCAGTTCGCCGGGCATCGCCACCCGGGCGATCACGTCCGCGACGAGCACGACCACGGCTCCCACCAGCGCGGACGCGAGCAGCGGCGGACGGGCGGTGCCGGCCAGCCGGCGGGCCAGCTGGGGGGCGACGAAGGCGACGAACTCCACCGGGCCGGCGGCGGAGACGGCCATGCTGGTCAGCACGACGGCCGCGGCGATCACCACGAGCCGGTGCCGCTGCAGCGCCACGCCGAGGCTGCGGGAGAACTCGTCCCCGAGCTGGGTGATTCCCAGCGGCGCGGACTGCGCGAGGGCGAGGGGCAGGACGACGGCCAGCGCCACCGCCATCGGCCACACGCTCGCCCACGAGACGCCGGAGAGGCTGCCGACCAGCCACTGGGTTGCGGCGGTGGCCTGGGTGAGCTGCGCGTGGACGAGCAGGTAGCTGGTCAGGCCGCCCAGGCTCGCGGTGACGCCGATGCCGATCAGCACGATCCGGTAGCTGTCCACGCCGCCCCGCCAGGACAGCCCGTAGACCAGCGCGGCGGCCGCGAGTCCGCCGACCGTCGCCACCACCGGGATGCCGAAGCCCAGCAGCGACGCGCCCACGGAGTAGCCGCCGCCCCCGAGCACGATGGCCGCCACCGCGCCCGCGGAGGCACCGGAGGTGACGCCCAGGATGTCCGGGGTGGCCAGCGGGTTGCGGGAGAAGGTCTGGGTGAGGGCGCCGGCGAGGCCGAGGCACAGCCCGACGGCGACACCCGCTGCCGCCCGGGGCAGGCGCAGTTCGAACACGATGAACTCCGTGGCCTTCGTGCCGCCGCCGGTCAGCGTGCGGACGACGTCCACGATGGTCAGGTTGGCCGAGCCGGCCGCGATGCCGGCGGTGAACACGAGCGCCACCGCGACCAGGCACGCCAGCGTGACCGTGAGGACGCGCGCCCGCCACGGCAGGCCGAGCGGACCGATCCGGACGCCCGTCCTGACCTCGGCCGGCAGCGTCGAGGTGCTCACAGGGCCGCCAGCTTCGTCCGGCGGACGATCAGCACGAACATGACGCCGCCGAGCGCGGCCAGCACCACGCCGACCGCGACCTCCGCCTGGCCGCCGATCAGCCGGCCGAGCACGTCGCAGGCCAGCAGCGCCACGATCCCGACCAGTCCGGACGCCGGCAGCAGCCGGTAGTGGTTGCCGCCGACCAGCGCGCGGGCGACGTGTGGCGCGGTCAGCCCGACGAAGGCGATCGGCCCGGCCAGCGCGACCGCGCCGGCGGTGAGCAGCGTGATCGCCCCGAGCCCGACCAGCCGGGCGCGCAGCAGGCTCTCGCCGAGGCCGCGGGCCATCTCCGTGCCGAGCGCGAGGTTGTTCAGCGAGCGGACGTTGGCCGCCGCGCAGATCAGCCCGGCGGCCACGAAGATGAGCACCGGGCCGACGCCGTCGAGCGTCCGTCCGGACAGCGAGCCGACCACCCAGATGCGGTAGGCCTCGAGCGTCTCCTGGTCGGTGAGCACCAGGAACGAGGTGATCGCGCCGAGCAGGGCCGTCACGGCCGTTCCGGCGATCGCCAGCGGGACGGGACTGGACAGCCCGCGTCCCATCGCGGCCACGCCGAACACGATGACGCTGGCGACCACGGCGCCGAGCAGCGCCATCGCGAGCGTGAGGACGGGCGAGTTCACCCCGATCACGTAGACGCCGAGCACCACGGCGAGGCTGGCGCCGGCGGAGACCCCGAACAGTCCGGGGTCGGCGAGCGGGTTGCCGGTCTGGCCCTGCATCACCGCGCCGGCGACGCCGAGGCAGCACCCGACCAGCACGCCGAGCAGGGTCCGCGGCACCCGGGAGCCCCACACGATCGCGTCCCCGTCACTCAGCGGGTCGAGCAGGGCGTGCAGCACGGTGGCCGGGGCGATCGGGTTGCTGCCGAGGAAGAGGCTGGCCGTCATCACGACCAGGACGGCGCCGACGAGCGTGCCGAAGATGCTGACGTTCCGCGGCCGGACAAGGGGGATCGCGGGCGCCACGGACATGCCCGCAAGCGTAGCCCAATTAGGTAAGGTGAGCCTAACCTAAATAGATAAGGACCACATCATGGCCCGCTACCCGCGCCTCATGCCCACCGAACCGCGGCTGTTCACCGCGACCGTCGCCCGCACCGAGCGGGTCTCTCCGTCGTTCCAGCGGGTGACGATCACGGGCCCGGAGCTGGCGACGTTCGAGTGGCTGGGCCGCGACCACTGGTTCCGCCTGTTCCTGCCGCAGGCCCCCGGCGAGCCGCTGCGGCTGCCGAAGGTCAAGGGCAGGGCGTGGTGGCGGTCTTACCTGATGATCCCGGCGGGGGAGCGGCCGCACTGCAGCAACTACACGGTGGCCGACTTCCGTCCGGCGGGCGAGGCGTCCGAGCTGGACATCGACGTCGTGCTGCACTGGCACGGCGACGAACTCGGCGGCGCCGTGGCGACCTGGGCCGTGGGCGCCGTCCCGGGTACGCCGGTGGGGTTCCTCGACCAGGGCGTGATGTTCGACCCGCCTGAGGACGCGTCCGAGTTCTGCCTGGCTGCGGACGAGACCGGCCTGCCCGGTCTGCGTGGCATCCTCCGGAACCTGCCCGAGTCGGCCACCGGCTCCGTCTTCCTCGAGGTGCCGGATGCCGGGGACGTGACCGAACTGGCCGCCCCCGCGGGTGTCGATGTGCGCTGGCTGCCGCGGCAGAACGGGCACCACGCCCCCGGCCAGCTGGCCCTGGCGGCACTGGCCGAGTTCTCCCCGCATCCGGACGGCTACGCCTTCGTGGTGGGTGAGTCCGGCCTGGCCACCGGCGGCCGCCGTGCCCTGAAGAAGGCCGGCCTGCCCACCTCCCGGATCACCTTCTCCGGCTTCTGGCGGGCCTGATTCCTCACTCGGCCGGGTCCGGATCCGGGGGTGGCTCGGCCGGCAGCAGATGGACGGTCCGGGGCGGGTCGGTGATGAACGAGAAGGCGTGCTCCTCGATGTCCTGGTCCTCGGCGGTCAGCCGGGTCTGGTGCTGGTGCAGGTGCTCGGCCCACGACGGGACGGTGAACACCTCGAGGTAGGTGTCGGCCTGTTCGCCGACCCGATAGACCTCCCAGCGGCTGGCTCCGCTGCGCAGGCGGGAGCGGCGCATCCCCTCCATGGCCTGGCGCCAGTCGGTGAACCTCTCCGGCGGGACGACGTAGCGCACCTGCACCTGGACGGGGCCGGCGTCCGGGTCGGGCTCGAACAGCACCTGCGCCTCGCCCCAGTAGGACACTGGCGCCCGGTCGAGGTGCTCGCTCTCGGGGAAGTGCCAGGCGAACCCGGCGACCCCGCCGACCACGACCAGCCCGGACGCGATCCACACCGCCGCGGCGAGGCTCACGTGCTGGGCGGTCAGCCCCCAGACCGGGGACGCCAGCGCCTGCGCACCGGTGAAGGTCATCATGTACACCGCGACCGCCCGCGCCCGCACCCAGCCCGGCAGGAACAGCTGCAGCTCGGCGTTCAGGGTGGCCGCGGTCGCCGTCCAGCCGTAGCCGAGCACGACCAGCAGCGGGATCGCCGGCAGCAGGCCCGGCACGACCATGGTCAGCGCGAACGCGATGCCGTACACCACGCCCATCACGCTGAGGGTCCTGTTGGCCGACAACGCGGTGCTGAGCCGGCCGACGGTGAACGCGGCCGCGATCGCACCCACGCCGAGGGCGCCGAAGAGGACGCCGTAGCCGTCCGCGCCGAGGCCCAGCTGCCGGTTGGCGATCAGCGGCAGCAGCGCCCACATGGCCGTCGCCGGCGCGACGAAGATCGCCAACCGCAGCAGGATCAGCCGCACCACCGGCTCGTGCCGGACGTACCGTCCGCCCGTCCGCAGCGCGGGCAGGAAGCGCTCCCGCGCCACCGCGGACGCCGGCGCGGGCCGCCGCCAGCCGATCAGGGCGACGATCAGGAACAGGGTCAGGGCGGCGTTGATCGCGAACACCGGCGGCACGCCCCACGCGGCGATCACCAGGCCGGCGATCGCCGGGCCGATCGCCCGGGCGACGTTCACGCTGACCATGTCCAGCCGGATGGCCGCGGCCAGCTGCGAGCGCGGCACCAGTTCGGTGATCAGCGGCTGCCAGGTGGAGACCATCACCGCGTTGCCCAGCCCGATCGCGAACGTGAACGCGAGCAGCAGCAGTGGCGGCATCCGGCCGACCGCGGTCAGTGCGGCGAGCAGCCCGGCCACGACGAGGAAGTACAGCTGCACCCACAGCAGCAGCCGACGGCGATCGAACGCGTCCGACAACACGCCCGCGGCAAGGGAGAACAGCACCATCGGCAGCGTCGCGGCGGTCTGCACGAGCGAGACGATCGTCGCGGCGTTCGGGTCGTTGATGAACAGCCACTGCGCGCCGACGGTCTGCGCCCACGCACCGACGCTGGTCAGCACGACGCCCACCCACAGCCAGCGGAACGCCCGCCGCCGGAACGGAGCGAAGATCCCGGCGCGTTCCGCGGCGGTCTCCGGCTCGGCCATGCGTGCGTCCCTGTTCAGTGGTGGTGCTCGACGCCCCAAGTCAACCGGGTTTCGCGCCGCTGGGCCAGCGACTCAGCCCAGGTGTCTCGCCGCCTCGCGGTCGTACTGCGCGGTGATCTCCGGACGGTGGTCCGGGACGGGCGTGGCCGCGATCGCGACCGGCCAGTCCGGCCGCTGGCCGGTGAGCACCCAGGCTGCCTGGCGGGCGGCCCCGTCCGCGACGTACTCACCGGGGGTGGGCACGTGCACCGCGACGTCGAACACCTGCCCGGCGATGGTCTGGACGGCCGGGTTCGCCGCCGCGCCACCGATCAGCAGGACGCGGCCGACGCCGACCCCGAGGTCCCTGACCGCACCCAGCCCGGCCGCGAGGCCGCAGAGCATGCCCTCGACCGCCGCGCGGGCGACCGCCGGCCGCGTGGTGTTCACGAGGGTGAGCCCGGCGAGGGTGGCGGTGGCGTCCGGGAGGTTGGGGGTGCGTTCGCCCTCGAACCAGGGCACGAGGACGGCCCCGCCCGCTCCCGGCGCAGCCTCGAGGGCGAGCCGGGCGAGCTTGGCGTGGTCGACGCCGAGCAGGCCGGCGACGGCGTCCAGCACCCGGGCCGCGTTGAGCGTGCAGACGAGCGGCAGGAAGCCGCCGGTGGCGTCGGCGAAGCCCGCGACGATGCCGGTCGGGTCGGCGACCGGACGGGTCGTGGCGGCGAACACCGTCCCGGACGTGCCCAGCGACACCACCACGTCGCCGGGACGGGCGTCCAGCCCGAGCGCCGCCGCGGCGTTGTCGCCGGCGCCCGGCCCGACCAGGACGCCCGGTCCCCCGGCGCTCTCGGTCGGGCCGAGCACCCGCGGCAGGACCGCGTCCCGGCCGAGCGCCAGCTCCAGCAGCTCGCGGTCGTAGCCGCCGGTCGTGGGGGACCAGTAGGCGGTGCCGGACGCGTCCGACCGGTCGGTGACCAGCTCGTCCAGCGCCGGGCCGAGCTCGGACTCGCCGGCGGGGCCGTAGCCGCGCAGCCGCCAGGTCAGCCAGTCGTGGGGGAGGCACACGGCGGCCACGCGACCGGCATTGCCCGGCTCGTGGTCGCGCAGCCAGCGCAGCTTGGTCGCGGTGAACGACGCCACCGGGACGACGCCGGTGCGGGCGGCATAGGCGCCCGCACCGACCTCTGCGACCAGGTCGGCCGCCGCCCCGGCCGAGCGGGTGTCGTTCCACAGCAGCGCGGGCCGGATCACCCGGCCGTCGGCGTCGAGGGCGACCATGCCGTGCTGCTGGCCGGCGATGCTGACCGCGGCCACGCCGGCCAGCCCGCCGGCCTCGGTGAGCGCCGCCCGCAGCGCCGTCCACCAGTGCGCCGGGTCGACCTCCGTGCCGGCCGGGTGGGGCGCCCGTCCGGCGGCGAGCAGCTCACCCGTCCCCGCGTCCCGGACGACGACCTTGCAGCTCTGGGTCGAGGAGTCGACCCCGATCACCCTGGCCATGGCTCAGCGGGCGCCGAGGAGGTGCTCGGTGGCCAACTGCTGCAACCGGACGAAGCCGAAGCCGTGCCCGTTGTAGTAGGCGGCGGCGTCGAAGTCCTCGAACGCGGACCGGTCGGCCAGCAGTTCGGTGTAGCCCTCGCCGTCGCCGAGCGTCGGCACCGAGAGCTCGGGAACCTTGGCGTCGGCCAGTGCCTGCTGCACCTCGGGATCGGCGCGGAAGGCCTTGGCGCGCTCCTTCAGCAGCAGGTAGGTGCGCATGTTGGCCTGGACGGAGTCCCAGACGCCGGCCTCGTCCTCGGTCCGCGACGGCTTGTAGTCGAAGTGCCGCATGCCCTCGTACGCGCGGCCGCCGTCCGGCCCGCCGTTCTCCAGCAGGTCGACCAAGGCGAAGGCGTTGTGCAGGTCGCCGTGGCCGAAGACCAGGTCCTGGTCGTACTTGATGCCGCGCTGGCCGTTGAGGTCGATGTGGAACAGCTTGCCGGCGTACAGCGCCTGGGCGATGCCGGCGGCGAAGTTGAGCCCGGCCATCTGCTCGTGGCCGACCTCGGGGTTCAGGCCGACCAGCTCGGGGTGCTCGAGGGACTCGATGAACGCCAGTGCGTGGCCGACGGTGGGCAGCAGGATGTCGCCGCGCGGCTCGTTCGGCTTGGGTTCGATCGCGAACCTGATCTCGTAGCCCTGGTCGAGCACGTACTGGCCGAGCAGGTTGACCGCCTCGCGGTAGCGCTCCAGCGCGGCCCGGATGTCCTTGGCCGCGTCGTACTCCGCGCCCTCGCGTCCGCCCCACATCACGAACACGGACGCGCCCAGCTCGGCGGCGAGGTCGAGGTTGCGCAGCACCTTGCGCAGCGCGAACCGGCGCACCGTCCGGTCGTTGGAGGTGAACCCGCCGTCCTTGAACACCGGCGCGCTGAACAGGTTCGTGGTGATCATCGGCACCTTCAGCCCGGTGGCCTCGCACGCGCCCAAGAGCTTGTCGATCTGGGTGCGCCGCTCGGCGTCGGTGGAGCCGAACGCGAACAGGTCGTCGTCGTGCAGGGTCAGGCCGTAGGCGCCGTAGGAGGCGAGCTTCTCGACGACGTGCACCACGTCCAGCGGCGCGCGAGTGGGCCCGCCGAAGGGGTCGGTGCCGTTGTAGCCGACGGTCCACAGACCGAAGGTGAACTGGTCGGCGGGGGTCGGAGTGAGGGTCACGGGACGTCCAATCTCTCGACGGTGAGTATTCGTTGTGTTCCACAACATATCGCATGCCTTCGGTAGTCTGCTACCCAGTCGGACGCGAAAGGGGCTGGGGTGCCCGAAGGAACCACGGAGGACGTGCGGCGGCAGAACCTGGGTGCGGTGCTCGGCATCCTCTACCGCGGCGGCCCGGCGTCCCGCTCGACGCTCAGCCGGCTGACCGGGCGCAACCGGTCGACGATCGCCAGCCTCGTCACGGACCTGGTCGACCTCGGCCTGGTGGTCGAGCGCGAACCCGGCTCGCTCGGTCAGGTCGGGCGTCCGAGCCCGGTGGTCGCGCTGCGACCCGAGGTCACGGCGATCGCGGTGAACCCGGAGATCGACGCGCTGACCATCGGCCTGATCGGGCTGGACGGCGCCGTCCGGCGGGTCGTCCGGCACGAGTACGACCGCATTCCGACCGCGGCGGAGGCACTCGGCATCACCTCGACGGTGCTCGCCGGCATGCGGGCGGAACTGGAGGAGATGCTGGTGCTCGGGATCGGCGTCGCGGTGCCCGGGCAGGTGCGGACGAGCGACGGGGTGATCCGCAACGCACCCCACCTGGACTGGCACGACGAGCCGTTCGGCGAGCCGCTGGCGGAGGCGACCGGGCGCCCGGTGCAGGTCGCGAACGACGCGGCGCTGGGCGCCCTCGCGGAGCACGAGTTCGGCGCCGGACGCGGGTGCAACCACCTGATCTACCTCAACGGCGGGGCGTCCGGCATCGGTGGCGGGGTGATCACCGGCGGCACGCTGATGGGCGGCTCGTCCGGCTACGCGGGCGAGCTGGGCCACGTCCGGGTCTCCAGCGCCGACGTGACCGACTCGGCCGGCATCCGCGGCACCCTCGAGGCGGAGGTCACCAGAGCCGAGCTGATGGACGCCCTCGGCCTGCGGCGTGCCGACCCCGCCGAGTTCGAGGCCGCGCTGCTGGCGAACCGGTCGGAGGCGGTCGCGGCCATTGTCGAGCGGCAACTGCGCCATCTCGGCACCGCGCTCGCCGCCGCGGTCAACCTGTTCAATCCTCAGGTGGTGGCGCTCGGCGGGTTCCTCGCCGCCCTGCAGGCCTACGATCCCGAGGGTCTGGCCCGCGAGGTGGAGAGGTCGGTGCTGGTGCCGTCGCTGGAGGGCGTCCGGATCACACCGGCAGAACTCGGCCGCGACCTGCTGATGATCGGCGCGGCCGGCCAGGCGTTCGCCCCCGTGCTGGCCGACCCGTCGTCCGCCGCCCGCTCCTGAACGACAGGGGACAGGTCCCATTCCCGTTCACCTGAACGGAAACGGACCCGTCCCCTTTTCGTTCAGGCGGACCGGGGGCGCAGGAGGGACTTGATCGCGCGGCGCTCGTCCATGGCGGCGTAGGCCTCGGCGACCTCGGCCAGCGGCAACTCCAGGTCGAACACCAGGCCGGGGTTGATCGTCCGGGCGAGGACGAGGTCGAGCAGGTGCGGCAGGTACGCGCGGCAGTGGGCGGGTCCGCCCTTGACGCCGACGTTGCGCCAGAACAGGTCGTTCATGGGGAGCTCGCCGTGGGGCACGCCGACCAGGCCGATGTTGCCACCGTCCCGGACGCAGGCGACGGCCTGCAGCCGCGCGTCCTCCGTCCCCACGCACTCCAGGACGCAGTCGGCGCCAATGCCCTCGGTGAGCTCCCGCACCCGCGCCGCGCCGTCCTCGCCGCGCTCGGCGATCACGTGGGTGGCGCCGAACTCTCGGGCCACCCGCTGGCGGGGCTCGTGCCGGCTCATCGCGATCACGGCGTCCGCGCCCAGCTGGGCGGACGCGAGCACCGCGCACAGGCCGACCGCGCCGTCCCCGACCACCGCGACGCTCCTGCCGGGGCCGACGCCGGCGCTGACCGCGGCGTGCCAGCCGGTGCACATCACGTCGGAGAGGGCGAGGATGCTGGGGACCTGGTCCTCGGCCGGGTGCTCCGGCGTGGCGACCAGCGTGCCGTCCGCCCACGGGATGCGGATGCGCTCTGCCTGCGCCCCGTCGTAGTGCGCGCCGTTCAGGCAGTTGGCGTGGGCGCCCTTGCGACAGACCGGGCACGTGCCGTCGGACGGGTTGAAGCCGCCGACCACGAAGTCGCCCACCGTCACGGTGGTGACGGCGTCGCCCACGGCCTCCACGACGCCGCAGAACTCGTGGCCGATCGGCGTCGGCCGCGGGACAGGCGAGATGCCGCGGTAGCGCCACAGGTCAGAGCCGCAGACGCAGGCGGCAACGGTGCGGACGACGGCGTCCGTCGGTTCGACGATGGTGGGATCGGGACGTTCCTCGTAGCGGACGTCGCCAGGTGCATGGATGACAGCTCCGAACATGCGTCCATGCCATCACACCCGAGCGGATGGAGGGAGGCACTGGCAGGACCCCCCGCGCGGCCCCTCGCGCCGCCCCCTGCCCGTCCCGCGCGCAGAGTGGCCAGAATTGGTCGAAGACGGCCAATTCTGGCCACTCTGTGGGTCGTGGGGGCGCGGGGTCCCCGAAACCGCGCGGACCTAGGAGGCCAGGGCTGCTTCGGCGCGGGTCGGGCGCGGGGCGGCCGTCCGTGGGGCCACCGGACGCGGAGCCGGCGCGCCCGAGACCAGGGCCTCGGTGTAGCCGGCCGCGACCTGCAGCGACTGCGCGGCCCGGGCGGGCACGCGGCACTCCAGGGGGGTGCCGCCGTCGAGGACGATCCCGCTGCCCATCGCGCCGGCCAGCCGTAGCAGGGACGCACCCGTGAACGCTTGGTACTCCGGAGCCCGGTCGCCCGGTGCCACGGCTGCGCGGTGCGCTCGTGGCGCCGTGAAGGCCTGCAGCCACGTCCGGCCGGTCACATCGGTGCGGACGAGGGGCTCGAATCTCGTGGACGTGGTCACGCCGGGCACGTAGAGACTGGCGGGGCCCATCGCCGCACCGAGCTGGTACAGGCTGCGATGACACATGCCCTGCCGTGTGATGGCCTGAAGGGCCGCCCGAACCGTGGTGATCGTCGTCATTGACTGTTCTCCCGCAAGCTTCGCCGCTGGTGATCGACGCGCGTCGACTAATCGCGTCGATATATGGTGACACGACGATGCTCCGCTCGCAAGGGGCCGCGCTCAGGGAACCTCGCGCACGCTCCCGCGCTCGATCAGCCGGCCGTTGAGCAGCACCTCCCGGTGGGTGCCCGGATGCCCCTCGACCTCGTCCACGAGCAGTCGGACGGCCGCGTCGGTCAGCTCGGTGACCGGCGGCGTGATCGTGGTGATCGGCGGATCGAGTTCGCCGGCTTCATCGCCCATGCCGATCGAGAGCACCGACAGGTCGCCGGGGATCGAGCGTCCGTCCAGCTGCGCGGCGTGCACGAAGCCGACGGTGGCCTGGTCGTTGAAGGTGATCACGCCGGTCGTGGGGGTTCCGGACGCGCGGAGCCGTCGGTAGGCGTCCCTGCCGGTGCCGTAGGTCCGCGGACCGGTGGAGATGGCGAACGAGACCCCGAAGCGGCGGGAGCTGTCCTGGAGCTCGCCGACCGTCCGCACCATGGGGCCGTGGCCCTGCTCGACCCGGTCCTCGCCGACGAACAGGACGTCGCGGTGACCACGGTCGACGAGGTACTCCAGCGCCGTCCGTGCGGACGCGCGGAAGTCGGTGTCGACGTACGCGAGTCCGGCCGGGTCCGAGTTCCGGCCGAGGAGGACGAACTTCACGTCGCGTTGGCGGAAGAGCTCGATCCGGGGATCGTCCCACTCGACCTCCATGACGATCACGCCGTCGACGAGCTGTGACGAGAGCAGGTCGGTGAGAGTGCTCACGTCGTCGGCTGCGTTGGGCCACAGCAGCAGGTGGAAGCCGTACTCCCGGGCCGCCGCGGTCGCGGTCTCGAAGTAGCTCACCTCCATCGGCGACCAGCCCTCGTCCTTCAGCGGGTAGTTCAGCGCGAGGATCCCCTTGCGGGCGCCGGCGAGGCCGCGGGCGAACGCGTTGGGCGTGTAGTCGAGTTCGCGCATGGCGGCATACACGCGCTCGCGGGTCTCGTCGGAGATCCGCCGCCGGCCGCTGATCGCGTACGAGACCGTGCTGGAGGACACGCCGGCAAGGCGCGCCACGTCGTCCCTGGTCGCCACGCCGTCACCTCCTCGTCGACGAGACCCCGCGCGATGTGCTCGCCGCAGCCTACCCCCGCGCCGCCCGCGCCCGGGTGTCTCCTCTGGTGGATGGCGTGGGGCGTGAACGGAAAGGGGACGGGTCCTTTACCGTTCAGGCCTCGCGTCATCCCGGCTCGACCCGGAATCCCCGACAGCCGGGCCGATCTCGGGGGTGAACGGGAATGGACCCGTCCCCTTTCCGTTCAGCCGGGGTGAACGGGAATGGGACCTGTCCCCGTTCGTTCGGGCGTCAGAAGCCGTGGCGGGCTCGGCTCTCCTGCTCCTGGGTGCGGAACTGGGCGAAGCGGGGGAGGAACTTGTCCCAGTCGATGGTGTGGGCGTCGATCTCGGGGCCGTCGATGCAGGCGTGGCGGCGGACGGGCTTGCCGTCCTCCACCACGGGCACCATGCAGGCGCCGCACATGCCGGTCGCGTCGACCATGATCGAGTTCAGGCTGGCCACGCAGTGCACGCCGTAGGGACGGGTCAGGTCCGCGACCGAGCGCATCATCAGCGGCGGGCCGATCGCGATCACCTCCGCGACGCTCCGCCCGCGGCCGTCCCGGGCGACGTCCAGCAGCGCCTCCAGTGGCGTCGTCACGAACCCCTGCACGCCGACCGAGCCGTCGTTGGTGGCGTAGATCACGTCCAGCAGGGCGCCGAACTCGGCCTTGAGCGCGCCGATCCGCTCGTCCGGGCCGTCCCAGAACATCAGGTCGGCGCTGCGGAAGCCCGAGATCAGCGTCACGTGGTTCCCCAGCCGCAGGTGCTCGCGCATGATCGGGTACACCGGCGGCAGGCCCAGTCCACCGGCGGTGAACACCACGGTGTGGCCATCCGGGTGCCGTTCGAGATCGCTCGGCCGGCCCAGCGGCCCGGCCACCCCGGCCAGCGCCTGGCCCACCCGCATGCCGTTGATCGTGATCGTGGACGTGCCCATGCTCTGCACGACGATCGTGATCGTGCCGGCCTTCGCGTCCCAGTCGGCGAGGGTGAGCGGGATCAGCTCCCCGTCCGGAGTGGGCAGCACGCGGACGAACTGTCCGGCCTGCGCGGACCGCGCCACCACCGGCGCGCGGACGGTGAACTCCTCGATCCCGACGCTCAGGTGCTGCTTGGCCACGATCACCGGCTGCTCGCCGGCCAGCTCGGTGTACGCCAGCGCCCTGGCCACCGCCGCGGTCACCTCCTCCGGCTCCGCGTGGTTCAGCGTGCGGATGATCTCCCGGGCGGCCGACTGCCCGTCCCCGGCGGCGCGGATCGCGGTCGAGCCGCCGCGGGCGGCGTCACCGCCGGTGTACACCCCGGGCAGCGTCGTCTCCTTCGACCCGTCGCCGACCTGCTCGATCGTGCCGGCGGACGACACCGACAGCCTCGGCTCGGAGTCTTTGATGATCGGGTTGGCCGAGTTGCCCAGCGCCATGATCACCAGATCGGCGGGGATCTCGGTGGTCCGTCCGGTGGCCACCGGACGGCGCCGTCCGGACGCGTCCGGCTCGCCGAGGCCCATCACCTCGACGGTCGCGGAGGTGACGAAACCCGTCTCGTCGCCGGCGAACTCGACCGGGGAACGCAGCACCGCCAGCTCGATGCCCTCCTCGAGGGCGTGTTCGAGCTCCTCGACCCGGGCCGGCATCTCCGCGCGGGTGCGCCGGTAGACGATCGTCACCAGCCCGCCCAGCCGGCGGGCGGTACGGGCGGCGTCCATCGCGGTGTTGCCGCCGCCGACGACCAGCACCTGCCTGCCGGCGACCAGCGGCAGCGGGGTCTCGTGGTCGCCGCGGTGCGCGCGCATCAGGTTGACCCTGGTCAGGAACTCGTTCGCGCTCATCACGTTCAGCAGGTGCTCGCCCGGCACGTTCAGGAACCGCGGCAGGCCGGCGCCGCTGCCGACGAAGACCCGGGCGAACCCGGCGTCCCGCAGCTGTTCGAGCGTCGCCGAGCGGCCCACGACGAAGTTGGTCACGAAGCGGCCACCGAGCTGGCGGATCTTCGCCACCACGTCGTCGATCAGCTCGTTCGGCAGCCGGAACTCCGGGATGCCGTAGCGCAGCACGCCGCCCAGCTCGTGGAACGCCTCGAACACCGTCACCGGGAAGCCCTCGGCGGCCAGCAGGTACGCCGTGATCAGCCCGGACGGGCCGGAGCCCACCACCGCGATCGGCGGCCGCAGGGCCACCGCCCAGGGGTCCCGGACGCCGGTGTGGCGCGAGCGGGCACCCTCGGGATCGACGAGCTTCTCCCACTCCGGCAGGAACCACTCCAGCTGGCCGATGGTCATCGACTGCTTGTGGATGCACATGCCCTGGCACTGCAGTTCCTGCGGGCATACCCGTCCGGTGACGTTCGGCAGCGGGTTGCACGACTCGAGCATCTCCAGCGCCTCGCGGAAGTGCCCGGTGCCGATCAGCTCGAACATCTTCGGGATGTGGATCTGGACGGGGCAGCCGCCCTGCGGCTCCTTGTGCCCGGCCAGCAGCACGCCCAGCTCGCACGGCGCCTCCGCGCACTGCTTGTCGCGCAGCGCCTCCAGCCAGACGAACAGCTCGACGTCGCGGCGGGTGTAGCCGAGGTCCATGTAGCCGAGGAACCCCTTGTTGACCAGCTCGAAGTCGTCGGAGCGCTCGGCCGGCTTGCGGACGTACGGCGGGATCGCGTTGCCGGCGGGCCAGTTCTCGCTCAGCCCCGCGAACATCGGGTAGCGCCCGGACAGATGCTCGTCCAGCGCGCGCATGAACATCCGCTTCTTGCCCAGCGGCAGCTGCCACAGGAACCGCATCAGCAGCTTGCTGGAGTCGTCGTCGCGGCTCAGTACCTCCCACAACTGGCGGGTGAACTTCGCGCCGAGCTCCGGCTGCCGGAACTCCCAGGCGACCGCCTCCATGCCGTCTGCGGTGAACAGCTCCCGGAACGCCCGGGGGTCGGCGACCAAGCGCCGCTCGAGCAGGCCGAGCTGGTTGGAGAACGACGGCGTGGTCACTGGATGATCTCCGCGTCGCAGGTGGCCTTGACCCGGGTGATCCGGGCCTGCAGCTCCGCGGTCAGTTCCAGCCCGTCCAGCGCGTCGGGACGCATCCTGCCGACGGTCTGCGGGTTGCCGTCCACCACGATCGTGGCCTTCTCGAACAGCGCCGGCAGCTCCTGGTAGCAGGTCGCGCAGTCGTTGCAGGTGGGCAGATCCTCGGGGTCGAGCCAGATGGGCCGGTCGGCCACGGCCGTCGCCACCGGGGCCGGCTCCTCGACGGGCGCGGCCATCGGCGCACCGAACAGGCCCAGGTGCAGCGGCCCTCCGGCCGGCGCGCCGCTGGCCGTGGCGAGGTCGGCCATGGCCTTGGCGATCACGTCGAGCGCCGACTCCCGAGCGTCGATCGCCTCGCCGTAGCGGGCCGTCCACTCGTTCACCTCCACCCGGTGCCGGGCGGTGAGGACGGTCTCCGACTGCCCCGCGAGGAACTGCAGCGTCTGCCAGTTGTGCCTCCGGTCCTCGACCAGGGCGACGATGCTCGGCGAGCACGCCATCTTCACCAGCCGCCGCCGGCGGTCGGTGGTGTAGACGAACGGCGTCCGGCCGGTGCGCTGGTGGGCGGGCAGGTCGACGTACTCGGCGATCGGCACCGCGCCGGCCTCCTCGTGGGTCGCGAGCCAGCGGAACTGCTTGGCGAACCGCACCTCACCGAGGGCGAAGTCGGCGGGGGTCAGCGGGATCGTCAGCAGCTGCAGCTGGCCACGCTCGTCGCGATAGGTCAGCGAGGTCTCCGTCCACAGGCCGTCGGGCTCGGGGTTGCCGTCGAGGCTGAACCGCTCTGACAGCGTGGCGCCCCTGCGCGGGTCGTGGACGAACAGCGGGTGCATCCGGCTCTCCACGGCGAGCCGCGAACGGGCGTTGGCGAGGTCCTCCGCCATGCCGTTCTCGGTGTCGCAGGGCGCGTAGGCGATCATCAGCGCCGCGCCCTCGGAGTACCCGATCAGGTCGGCCGAGGCGCGCAGGAAGTGGCCGTGGAAGGCCGTCGCGGTCGAGCAGACGAACACGTGCGGATGGAACGCGGCCAGCAGGCCCAGCTCCTTGCGCGACTCCTGCTTGCCGCCGTGGGCGCTGCCGTACCGGGCGAGGTCGGCGTCCTGGCCGGCGAAGCTGGCCGTGGACGCCTGCCCGCCGGTGTTGGAGTAGCCGCCGGTGTCCAGCACGAGCGACTTGATCGGGGTGCCGCCGGCGAGCACGCGGGACATCGCGCCGAAGCCGATGTCGAACGCCGCGCCATCGCCGCTGATCGTCAGCACGACCGGCACCATGGCACGCTCCTCGGGCGTGAAGTCGCGCCAGGACAGCGTGGCCAGGGCGGCATCGTGTAGTTCAGCGTCATACGCTCCGGCCAGCTCCAGCCGCGCGACCCGCAGCGCGCGCACCTCGCCGACGAGGCCGGAGACCAGGCCCTCGTAGATGCCCATCGCCAGCGGCTGCGCGTCCTGGAACAGGCCGTTCACCCACGGGTCGAGGTACGGCGAGAACGGCACGGTGGACGCGTACACGCTCGAGCACCCGGTCGAGTTCGCCATCACCGTCGGGGACGGGCCGTCGCCGGTCGGTCCGGACTCGTAGAGGTACAGCCGCCGTTCGAGCTCGGCGATCGTGTCGGCCACCCGGCCGCGGCGGACGCCGTCCGGGAGTTTGGCGACGAGCTCGGCGAGGGCGTCCAGCGTGGTGTCCAGCTCGCGCAGGTGCGCCTGCCGGCGGTCCTCGCCGATCCGGTGGCTGAGCGCGTTCAGCAGATGGATCGCGGTCACCTCGCCGCAGCCGCGGCAGGCGCCGTGGCCGCCGGTCATCGAGTAGTAGTCCGCGCGGCTCAGCAGGATGCGCTTGATGTCGCCGCCGGGCGCGGTGGCGTCCGCGGCCAGCCGGGACGGCGAGTCGGGCAGCTTCGTCAGCCGCTCGAACCGGGTCGCCAGCATCTCCAGCAGCACGTCGTCCTGCTCGGCGGACGACAGCGCGTCCGGGCCGCACACCTCGATGCACTGCAGACAGCCCGTGCACTTCCACGGGTCGATCACCGCCGAGAACAGCACGCCGCTGCCCGGCTCGGACTTCTCCGCGGCGTCGAACAGCGGCCGGGTGCGCGCCACGGGGAACGCCGCGACGGCGGCCAGCACCGCCTCCAGCTGGCCGGACGGCAGCTGGTCGTCGGGCAGCGTGCCCGCCGCGGCGCGAGCCACGGAGGCCAGGTCGGTGGCGGCCGGATCGGCCCGGTACCCCTGCCGGACGGCCTCCGCCCACGCCGGCACCAGCCCGTACCAGACGGCGCGTTCCGGCTCACTCAGCCCGGCGGCGTCGACGGCCGCGCCCAGCAGGTCGCCGAGCTCGTGGCCGGTGTTCGGGATGGCGTTGTCGGGGCAGGCCAGCGCGCACTCCAGGCAGGCCGTGCAGGCGGCCGGGTCGAAGACCGGGACCGTGCGCCGGAAGATGCCCTTGTTCTTCGCCGCGCCCGTTCCCACCGGGATGAACAGTCCGGTCCCCGGCAGGACGGGTGCCTCGTCGATCGTGCCCTCCCGGAACGGCCGGGCCAGCATCTCCTCGTAGTAGCCGGGGTCGAACAGGCCACTGGTGCGCTCCCGGACGACGGACGGCGTCATCGCCACCGACAGCGAGTCGCGCACCCCGGCGAGGATCGGGTCGGCCTCGACGGCGGCGAAGGCGGGGTCGGCGTAGTCGACAACGACCGCCTGCATCCCGTCCCGGATCACCGCGAGGTTGGCCTCGATCACGGTCTCGCCGCGGCGGCCGAACTTGCGGGCGAGCTCCGCGCGCACCTCGGCCTCGATCTCGGCCGGGCCGCCCTGCACCCCGACCTGGCCCAGGATGGCGCCGATGAACGCGATGCCCATCATCCGGGTCTCCAGCTCGGGGTTGGGGGCGTGCGCGCGAGCGATCGCGAACGCGTCCAGCACCAGGAACCGGATCCCCCGCTCGCGGATCGCGCGGCGGGCGAACGCGGGGAGTTCCCGCCAGACCTCCAGGGGCTGCCGGTCGGACTGCATGATCAGCGTGCCGCCGGCGATCAGGCCCTTCAGCGGGTTGGTGTGGGAGAACACCTGGTGGTCGGGGCAGACCACGAGCTCGACGTCCTCCAGTTCGGCGTTGGTGAGCAGCACCGGTTCGGGGGAGAGGGTGATGTAGTAGTTCGTCGCCGCGCCGGACTTCTCCGAGCCGTACTTGGGCGCCGACTTCGAGTGCATGCCCAGCAGCGATGACAGCACGTCGGTGAGCAGCTTGCCGGTCGCCACCGTCCCGTAGCCGCCGACGGAGTGGAACCGGATCCGCAGCGTGCCCTCCGGCAGGATCGGGGGGTTGGGCCGGGCCTCCAGCGCCATCAGCTCGGTCTCGGGGTACGCCTCGCGGAGCCGGTCTTGGATGGCCGCCACGGCGGGCGTCGGGTTCGGGGAGAAGAACTGCGAGCCCAGGTAGACCAGGGGTGCGGGCACCTCCTTCGCCATGTTCTCGAACGCGGCCACGAGGTACCGCGGCTGGATGTCGTGCCCGCCGAGGCCGAAGATCGCGGTGGTCAGGCGCGGGATCGCCGGCAGCGCGGGCACGCCGGGGTACGGCGCCACCCCATCGCTCCCCGCCACGCCATCGCTCCCCGAGCCTGTCGAGGGGGCCTCGGCGTTCGCCCGCGCGCGGAACAGCGCCTGGGTCACCAGCCGGGTGAGGGCGGTGTCGTCCGAGCGCTCCAGCACGGTGACCGCCTTCGCCGTGCGCAGGGCCGCGACCAGCTCGGCCTCGCCGAACGGCTGCAGCAGCTTCACCGAGACCACACCGACTTTCAGGCCCTGGGCGCGCAGGTACGGCAGCACCGCGCGGACGTCGTCGGTGATCGAGCCCATGCCGACCATCACGTAGTCGGCGTCCTCGCAGCCGTAGCTCAGCACGGGCGCGTACTCCCGTCCGGTCAGGCCGGAGTACTCGGCCATCGCCTGCCGGACCAGGGCGGGCACGGCGCTGGCGAAATGGGTGCGGTGGTCGGCGGACCCGGCCTGGAAGTCGGGCTGGTTCTGGACGGGGCCGGTGAGGCCGGGGTTGTGCGGGTCGACCAGGGCGGGGACGAGCTGCCGGGTGCCGGCCGGCCAGGCGTTCAGCCACTGCCGCCGCCACTGCGCGTGCAGCTGCGGCGGGACCCGGACGAGGGTCTCCTCGACCAGGTCGCCCTCGTCGTCCGCCTCGATCCGCGGGACGCGGGCGTCCAGCCAGCTGCGCAGCGCGGCCAGGTCGCCGGCGGAGAAGTCGTCCGCGTGCCGGTCGAGGTAGCGCTGCAGCTGGAAGACGCGGCCCTTCGCGCCGAACAGCAGTTCCTGGGCGACCGTCGGGCACGGGATCCGTCCGGCCGGGTCGCCGAGGTAGGTGTGAAGCAGCTCGGGCTCGGGCAGCAGCAGCTCACTCATCACGTGGCTGGTGGCGAAGCCGTCCATGGCGTTGGCGACCGGGATCAGCGACAGGGCGGACGCGCGGTAGGCGATCGCGGCGAGGTCGGCGGCCTCCTGCGGGTTCGAGCCGAACAGGATCGTGTAGCCGGTCGGCAGCAGCGCGTAGACGTCGTCGTGGCCGGCCATCACGTTCAGCGAGTGCCGGGTGACCACGCGGGCCGCCACCTGCAGCACGAAGCCGCCGATCTTGCGGCCGACGCTCACGTAGTGCGACTCCAGGCCGTAGAGGATGCCCTGGCTGGAGGAGGCGTTGGAGATGTAGTTGCCGCCGACGAGCGCCGCGCCGAGCGCCCCGCTCTGGGCGGAGTGCTCGCCCTCGGTCTCGACGAAGAACGGGTGCCGTCCCCACACGTTCAGCTGGCCGTCGGCCCGGGCCGCCTCGAAGATCTCGGACAGTTCCGTGGACGGGGTGATCGGGTAGCCGATCACGCCTCCGCAGACGTGCTTCATCACGTGGGCGACGGCACCGTTGCCGTTGATCACGTCAGGAATGCCAGGGAACTTCACGTCGGGCACGGACATGCGCACTCTTCCTCGAGTCGGGTTCGGTCCGGGAGTCCGTCCTTGCCAGGGACGGAAGTCCCGGCTCGCGATGCCTGCATTCTCTCTCCGTTCAAACCCCTGGGGGCATGAACCGGATTATTCGAAGACGGTGTCGCGGTCGCTGTCCGGCGCGTCCGCCTCGGCGACCCGCCGTTCGGCACGGCGGAGGGTGCGCAGGAAGGTGACGGCGATCAGGGCTGCCGCGGCGGCGAAGGCCCCGACGCTGAGGAAGCCGGAGTGGTAGCCGTCGGCGTCGATCAGCGCTCCGGAGACACTCGATCCGGCCGCGGCGCCGATGCCGATGCCGGTGCCCATCCAGGCCAGGCCCTCGGTGAGCCGTTCGCGGGGCACCAGCCGTCCGATCAGGGTGTTGCCGTTGATCAGCGTCGGGGCGACGGTGGCCCCGACCAGCAGGCCGACGCCGGACAGCAGCAGCACCGAGTTGGCCGCGAACAGGCCGAGCGTGCACACGAACAGGGCCACCACCCCGACGGCGAACCGGCCGGGCAGGGGCGAGTGCCAGGTGCGTGCCCCGTAGAGCAGGCCCGCGAGGCCGGACGCCGCGGAGAACACCGCCAGCACGATGCCGGACGCCGCCCGGACGTCCCACGTGCTGGCCGCGGCGACCACGCTGACGTCGATGCTGCCGAAGACGCAGCCGATCAGCAGGTTCACCGCGACCACGACGGCGACGCCCGGCGTGAACAGGATGAACTGGCGCCATGCCCTGCCGACGCCCCCGGGACGCGGCGACGGTGGCGGCTCCGTGGCCCGCTGCGAGTAGAACAGCTGGGCACCCGCCAGCGAGAGCACCACCGGTGCGACCAGGCCCGCCGCGGGGTGCACGCCGGTGGAGAGGGCGGTGGCCACCACCGGCCCGATCACGAACGTCACCTCGTCGAGGGTGGATTCGAGGGAGAACGCGGCGTGCAGTTGGTGCGGCTCGCTGGTGACGTGGTTCCAGCGGGCGCGGACGAGGGCACCGGGCGAGCCGCCGGTGAATCCGCTGACCACTGCTGGCAGGAAGAGCGTCCATGCCGGGAGCCCGAGCACGGCGAGCACGACCACGACGGCCAGCGACAGGGCGGACGCGACCGCGGCCGGGTACATCACCCGGCGCTGCCCGTACTGGTCGACGAGGTTCGACAGCAGGGCCGTCCCGACCGCCCAGGCCACCGCGTTCGCGGCGGCCAGCGCGCCGGCCAGGGCATAGCTGCCGTAGAGCGAGGAGACCATCAGCACGATGCCGAGGCCCATCATCGCGCCGCCGGAGCGGGCCAGCATGCCCGCTGCGGAGAAGGCGAGCGCGCCCGGGATGGAGAGGATGTCACGGTACGAGCGCACCAGATGAGTCTCGCACAGCTGGGAGCGCTCCCTGACCATGTGACGGGCAGCGTGCCTGCCCGTTCAGGACCGGTCTGGGCCGGAGCCACGAGGGGTCGGGATGGCTCCGGCCACGCCGTCTCGGACTGCCTATCCCTTGCTCGCCCGATCGTGCGTCACCGATTCCCTGGAGTGCAGGGTGGGCAGGTTGAGGGGGACTCACCCGTGACCCACGGTGTCGAGGAACCCCCGGGGAGCGGGAGTTTCCTCTCTGAGGAATTCTGGCAGAAAGACAGGGCTGCTCCGGACGAAGCGGCGGGTTTGGATGCCGATTTGGTCAGCCGATTGGTACAGCCAACGCCTTCGTGACGGACACGACCGGTCGCTGAGGAGCGAGCGCCAGCGAGCGTCACGAAGGGCCTCGGGACGAACGTCGCCCGGACCGCCAGCCGACCCCACCCACCGTTCCGTGAGGAGCGAGCGTCACGAAGGGCCCTAAGGGCGGACGCCGCCTACCCCACCCAGCCGTTGGTCGAGCCTGTCGAGACCGGTCGGGATCGTCAGACCCACCTGTTCGGATGGGTTCATGACGTTGAGCAGCACGCTTGTTCCGGCCGGTGAGGTCCTGGCCGGGATGGGTGCGTTGTTGGACCGGCTCGATCCCGACCGCAGCAACGTGGATCCGGCGACCCGCCTGGCGTGGCTGCGTACCGCCCCGACGGTGCAGGCCCGGGTCACCGCGCTGACTGCACAGCTGACTGGTGAGGCCGACCAGGCCAAAGCGGCGGAGGAGGCGGTGGGGACGCCGTTGGCGTCGTGGCTGGGCATGGGCGAGAACCTGTCCCGCCGGGAGGCTGCCGGGACGCTGCGGCAGGCCCGTAAGTTGGCTCAGCACCGGTTGGTGGGTGAGGCGGCGATCGCCGGCAGGCTGGGCACCGGCCAGGCCCGGGCGATCACCGGAGTGCTGGACGGCCTTGCTCCGCAGCTGGATGAGGCCCAGCAGCAGCGGGCTGAGCGGGTGATGGTCGACCTGGCTGGCCATCTGGACGCCGACCAACTCGCCAAGGCTGCCGGGCAGGTGTTGAAGACGGTGGTGCCGGACCGGGCCGAGGAGGCCCTGGAGCAGCATTTGCAGCGGCAGGCGGAGGCGGCGTACCGGCAGCGGAGTCCGCGGTTCTTTGTGGAGGGGGCGTCGGTCCGGTTCGATGGTTCCTTGCCCCGCCCGGCCGCCGAGGCCTGGATCGCCCAACTCGACGCCCACGCCGAGCAGGCTCGCCGGACCGCCGTGGAGCGCCGCGACCCGCTCGCCAGCACAGTGACCCTTGAACAGCGTCGGGCTGATGCGCTGATCGCCCAGATCAGCCGGCAAGGCAATAGCGGTCCTGGTAGTCCCTCGGCGCGGGTGTTGGTCATGCTCGACTACGCCAAGCTGGCCGCCGGTGCCGCCGCAGCCGGGGTGCTGCCCGATGGGCAGGGGCTGTCGGCTGGCGAGTTGCGCCGGTTGTGTTGTGACGCCGAGCTGGTTCCGGTCGTGCTGGGCGGGCCGTCGCAGGTGCTGGATGTGGGCCGGGCCGAACGGCTCGTCACCCCGCAGCTGCGGGACGCGCTCTCCGTCCGCGACAGAGGCTGTGTGTTCCCCGGCTGTGACGCCCCACCCTCACGCTGCGAAGCCCACCACATCCTGCCCTGGCACCAAGGCGGCCGGACCTGCCTGGCCAACCTGGTGTTGTTGTGCCACTGCCACCATCCGGTGTGTGAACCGGCCCGGCACAGCATCCGCGACCAATGGCAGATCCGGACCGCTGACGACGGGCTCCCCGAGTTCATCCCACCCGCCAGGCTCGACCCGCACCGTAAACCTGTCCGGCACACCCGACACCGACACCCACCCGGGCGACCACAAGCCCGACCAACCCACGCCGCCTAACCCCGCGGCGGGGCTGGCCGCGACGCCTGCGTGAGGGGATCCCGGACATCCACCCGGGACGACACTGGAGGTTGTCCTCGCGTCGGTCGGTGGCCCTTCGTGACGCTCGTTGGCGCTCGCTCCTCAGGGGGTGTGGTGGGGTGCGCGACCCGACCCCGCCTACTGTCATCCCGGGCCCCGCCCCGGGATCCCCGGTGCGCGGGCCCTTCGTGACGCTCGCTGACGCTCGCTCCCCGGGGACCGCTTGGAGTGCGGCCCGCCTCCTCCGTCCGTCCACAGGGCCGACGCTGGCTCTCGCTCCTCGGGGACCGTGGGTGGCCGACCAAAACGCCGGCGCTCGGCGGGGTGTCAGGAGCGTGGTACCAGGCCCAGCTCGTGGGCCTTGCGGACCAGTTCGACGCGGGAGGACGCGCCGAGTTTGCCGCGCAACGACACCACCTGCTTGCGGACGGTGTTCACCGAGACGTACAGCTGGTCCGCGATCTCCTTCGCGGTGGCCGGGCCGGCCAGCAATGGCAGCAGGACCTTCTCCCGCGGGGTCAGCCGGACCAGGTCCTGGGTGGCCGCCGCCTCCGCGCGCAGGCCCGCGAAGGCGCCGCCGCGCACCGCGCGGGCGAGGAAGCAGTCGGTCCCGTGCTGGTCCTCGTGCTGGGCGAGCAGTGCGGACCGTGCGGTGGGCGGCAGGACGGCGAACGGCACGAGGGTGTGTGCCTCCTCGCAGACCACGCAGGCCGCTGCGGCGGCGTGCGCAGCCCCGTCGTCGCCGGCGAGCCAGAGCGCAGCGGCCCGGACGGCGTGGAGCTGAGCGCGGTCGTCCAGCGACGTGTGCAGCGAGTAGATGCCGTCCTCCGCGGCGGCGATCGCGCTCTCCGCGTCGCCAGTGCGCAGGTACAGCAGGGCGGCGGGCACGGCCGAGACGGCGTCGTCCGCGTGCTCGAGGAGTGCCTCGATGAGTTGTCCGGCCCGATTGGACGCCCCGGTGGCGAGCAGGAGTTCCGCGCGGGCGCGGAGCAGCAGCCCGCTCCAGGGGCCGTCGACGCCGGTGGCGTAGGTGGAGGCGATCGCGTCGAACTGGGCGAGCGCGCTCTCCGCATCGCGCCACAGGACGCCGACGGTGCTCCTGACCAGGGCGTGCATGGGCTGGAAGTCGAACCACGCCGCGATCGGACGGTGGTCGTCGTGCAGCGCGAGGTGCCGCTCCGCCTCCGCCTGGTCGAGGCGCCGTGCCGCGGTCGCCGCCCGGACGAGGTGCATGCCCGGCTCCAGCCAGGCGGCGGCGCGGCAGTCGTGCTCGGCGTGACGGGCCAGGAACCGCTCCACCGGCCCATGGTGCTGGCTGTCGCCGGACGCGACGGCGACGGTCGCCATCACCACGGCGGCGAGGAAGCCGGGCAGGCCGCAGTTCTCGCTGAGCAGCATCGCGAGGTCGGCGTTGTGGCGGGCGGTGCGCCAGTCCGCGCGCGGCAGCGACATCAGAGCCGCGGTGGCGTGGAAGAAGCTGATCGCCCAGGCACTCACCACCACACCGGAGCGGGCGGCTTCCCCGATGACGGCGCTGACCCGGTCGTAGGCGGTCGGGTACCCGTCCGGCTGATGGGCGCTCGCGACAGCCGGGACGGTCGCCTCCGCGAGCATCCACAGCGTCCCGCCCACGACGGCGGCCTCACCGGCCGGGTGCAGCGACCAGCTCGCGTGCAGCGTGCGTCCGTCCCGGACCAGTGCGATCGCCATCTGATCGAGGTCGACCAGATCGGCGACGGGGTCGTAGGCGGCGGCGAGCGCCGCGGTGTAGCTCAGGGTCGGACGGAGGGCCCGCTGGTCCGCCGGAACGCCGCGGAAGGCATGGCGGACCTGCTCGTCCCGCATCAGCGTGGCGGGGGAGCTGCTCAGCCAGATCGCTTCGAGGCCCGCCCCGTCGAGGGCGTCCTGCGCCCAGGCGGCGTTGGCGGAGTCGCCGTGGAGAACGTGCGGAGCCGGACCGGGCGGCCGGCATTCGGGCATGGGCATGAGCAGGACCTCGCGGGCGACGTATGGCGGTACGTGTGGTCCGGTCGTCGAGAGTGGCGACTCGAGGTATCGGCCGTTGTCACCGGGGGATGACGGCGGCCGTCCGGACCCGGCAATGGTAACCCAGGGCCGAGCCGGTAGGCTGCCGATCGTGGAGGACCCGAAGCGTCAGGCCTGGATGTACGTCATCGTCGGCGGGATCGCGGTGATCGCCGCCATCTACTTCCTGTCCGTCGACGGCATGGGATCGGGCAGCTTCGGCATCTTCGACTGGGTGATCCTCGGCATGGGCATCGTCGCGGTGGCCCGCGGCGTCCGGATGTTCCTCGACCTCCGGCGGGGCAACGGCACCCCGACCAGGAAGACGATCACGAAGCCCGGGTCCTCGCGCGACAAGGACGACGAAAAGCCGTAGCGAGCCGAGCGGCCGCCGGCCTCAGGGCAGGGCCCTGGCCACCGAGACCCCGGACGACCCGATCACCACGATAGCGGCGAAGGTGAGCACGACGAGCGTGAGGCTCAGGACGAACAGGGCCAACCTGGCCGGCGTCTGGGGCCGCTCGGTGCGCGGCAGCGTCGGGGCGATCATCTCGCCCGCAGGCTAGCGGGATCCGGCGCCGGTCCGCAGTCCCCCGAAAGGGGTCACCTTTCCTCGAACGAGGGGCCGTCAGCGCAACTGCTGACCCTGCTGGGCGGCGATGCCGACCGACTGCCTGGTCGCGCCCGGCTCTCCCTCGGGGATCGGCTCCACGACGACGGCCGTGCCGTAGGCGCACACCTCGGAGTAGGCCTGGCCGATCTCGCCGGTGTCGAAGCGCATCGCGACGATGGCGTTCGCGCCGCGCCCGACCGCGTCCTGCCACATCCGCTGCATGACCTGCTGGCGGCTGTCGTAGACCAGGCGGGTGTACTCGTCGACCTCGCCCCCGCCGATCGCGCGGAAGCTGGCGACGATGTTCGCGCCGATGTTGGCCGCGCGCACCGTCATGCCCATGACCTCGCCGAGCACCGCCTCGATGCGGTAGCCGGGAACATCATTCGTGGTGACAATCAGCATGCGCCCATCGTAGGGACGGGCGCCCCCGGCAGGCGGCGTCACCGGCGATCAGACGCGCTTGTACGCCTCGCGCAGTGTGTCCTCGGAGTTCTGCCGGAACTGGACCACCATGCCGGCCCCGGCCAGCACGACGAACGCGGCCGTCCATGCCGTGTTCGTGACCATGTCCGTCCGCCACCCGGCCTGGTCGAACCAGTCGAGTCGCTGACCGATCACCACCTGGAGGCCGTCGACGATCGCCCCGGCGCCGACCAGGGCGGTGATCACGACCAGCAGGAGCTTCGGCAGGTTCAGCGTCCAGCCGACCATCACGAGGCCGGCCGCGGCGATGAGCCCCATGCCGAACGAGATCCAGTCCGGCAGATGCATGACCGTGGAGGCGAACTGACCGAGCCCCCAACCGATCGCCCCCATCGAGACCAGCACCCCGAAGGCGTAGAAGGCGAACGACAACCAGGCCAGCAGGAGCGCGCACGCGATGCTGACCGCCCACCACGGCACCCAGGTGATGAACGGTTCCTGCAGCCAGTTGGCCAGGATCACGTACAGCACGCCGCCGCCGATGAGACCCACCAGCGCACCCCACAGTGCAAGGACCGCCCGGGCAGCCGTGTGGCCGATGAAACAGAAGACCAGGCCCAGGCCGACCTCGGCCACCCCCACCCAGACCGGATCCAACCCCTCGAACATGGTGGGAGAGTACCCGCCGGTGACCGGAAAGCGCGGAAAATGTGCACAATCCGCGTTCCGGGACCACGCACGTCGAGCCTCTCGGTCGAGACCGTCCGGACGTCAATCCCGATCCCGCGAGCCAGAACCGGTTCGGACGGACCGCCGGGAGCGGCAAGAATGGACGCATGGCCCGTATCGAACCCGCAGCCATCTGTCTCCGCCTCGCCCAGCTCGGCCTGCCCGTGCCGGCCGACGTGCAGGACTCGCTGACGGCGAAGCTGGTGGCGCCGATCCTCGCCCGGCAACGCGAACTGAGCCGACGGCTCGCCGACCGGCTGTGCGCGGCGGACGGCCGCATCCAGGCCTTCCTGGACGACTACCTCGCCGACACCGGGGTGTACCCGAAGCTGCCGCGCCGCACCCTCGTGCTGGACGAGGCCGGCCTCGCCCGCGAGCTGTCGCTTCCCCACGGCTCGGACGAGTTCACCTCGCCGCTGCTGACTTCCTACCGGCTCGCCAACGGGGTGCTGCACAACCCGGCCAACGACCGCCGGACGACCGCGGGGGTGTTCCACATCGCCGAGGGCGGGCTGCCGATCCCGGACGACAAGATCGCCGTCCCCAAGGCCGTGTTCGCCCGCCTTCTGGAGCTGGCGTTCCGGCCCCCCGCGCAGGACCTCGTGCTGCCCTACACCGCGGACGAGCCCACGCCGGCCGCCTGCTTCGTATCGCTGCAGCTGCGTCCGCTGGTCGCGCCGGCCGTGCCCGGGTGGGTGCGGGAGAAGCGCATGGAGACCCGGTTCATCGTGCCGGGCGGGCTGGTGGCCAACCTCGACTTCGTGGAGAGCATCTTCGGCAACGGCGGCGACCCGTACCTGCCCGAGCACGACGCGTCGCTGGCCCCGGAGACGTGGACGGGGCACACCGGCGCGGTGATCCTCGCCCCGCACCTGACCGGGGTCACCAAGAGGGAGCTCGGCTTGCCACACATCAGTGAGGCCACCGACCGGCAGCGCCGCGACGGCATGTGCTGGGAGTCCGAGGACGAGCGGTACAACGGCGGCCAGGCGTTCAAGGTGTGCGCGCGGGACGAGCGCGGCGTGATCGTCACGGTGATCGCCGACAACTACTTCGGCTACTGCAAGAAGGAGGTGAAGACCCAGATCAGCTACTCGGCGAACCTCTTCGGCAACGCGGAGGAGGAGCACGCCGGTGGCGCCCTGGTCTTCCCCAGCTACAACCTCGGCCAGGAGTACACCGTCCCCGACGCCGGCCCGGACTACTCCCTCGCCGCCGTGCTGGAACGCGACCCCGACCGGTTCGCGCTGCAGCCCGAGGGCCACGCGCTCGACCTCGAGCAGCCGCACATCGTGCTGGTGCCCTGTGGCCCGACCTACTCGCTGCGCACCCTCACCGTCACCTGGCCCAACTCCGACGGCAGCGAGGGCCGGATCCGGCTGCGTGCGGACAAGACCTACGTCAGCCCCGACGGCTACCGCGTCCAGATGGTGCAGCAGGTCGCCGACCGCACCCAGTGGAGCCTCGTCGGCACCTCGCCGACCGCGACCAGCTGCCACAAGCCGGCCACCGTCTCCGGCGGCGGCAAGTCGGAGATCTCCAAGGCGATCACCGACGCCTTCATCTTCGGCAACGCCTACACCCCCGACTTCGACGCCGACATGGACGCGGTCGCCGCGATCCTCGGCCGGGACTTCTCCGGCCGGTTCCTCGACCCCGAGGAGCGTGGCCGGGACCAGCGACCCCTCCTCTCCGACGACCGTTCGATCGGCAGCGTGATCAAGCTGCTCACGCCGTCGGCGACCGACTACACGGCCGAGTACAACGACTGGCTGGAGTCGATTCCGCAGCACGTCAAGGAACTGGTCTTCGTGGTGAAGCGCTTCTACCGTCCCGAGTGGGGCGGCGACTGGCGCAGCCACTTCACGGTGGGCATCATCAACGGCCGCCGCGGTGTCCAGCTGCGCCTGGACGGCGACAAGATCATGGTGAACATGCTGCGGGTCGGCTTCGGGACCGACGGCTCGTGGCGGTTGTTCGGGCTGCGGCACGACTTCAGTCCGGCGGTGAAGGTGCAGACCGAGGACGACATCACCGCGTCCGTCGTGATCGGCGGGCACATGCTGGGCCTCGATCCGGGCCGGTCGTACAAGCTGGTGGAGAACTGCGAGGAGTTGCTGTTCCAGCGCCCCGACGACGCCATCCACCGCGGCTACGACAAGCAGGCCGAGGCCGACATCGAGTCCCCGGACACGTTCCTGTCGAACTTCCAGCCGCTCACCCGCGCCGACGCGGTGGGGATGCGGGACGACGCCGTCGCCTTCAGCCAGTTCACCGAGCCGATGCAGAGGCTGATCAGCGACTTCGCCGACGCCGAGCCGGGCTCGGTGCCCGACTACTTCGTGTCGTCTGCGAATCCGCGGCTGGTGGACGGGAAGCCGAGCAAGAACCCGCGGTACCTGCAGAAGCGTCCCGACCGCACCAACGCGAAGGCGACGGCCACGGCCGACCTCGCGTCCCACCTGGTGCGCCGGCTGCCCTCGCACGCGCCGCTGCCGCTGCCGGTGGACGTGGTGGCGGCGGGCCGCCGCAACAACCCTCCGGACGGTCCGGTCCCGCCGCTGTGCTCCTACAACCCACTGCACTACATGGAGCTGCCGGAACTGTTCGCGGAGTTCATCTCCTCGATGACCGGCAAGTCGCCCTCCACCACCGGCGCGGGCTCCGAGGGAGCGATGACCAAGGGCCCGTTCAACGCGATGCCCGCGGTGCTGGACCTGAACGCCGCACTGCTCTCCTTCGCGCTGACCGGGGACGACGGCTGGGTGTCGTGCGCGGGCTATGTCGGCCCGCACGTCCGGGTGGACCACGACATCTCGATGCTGGTGCCGGAGGTGTTCTCCCGGATGACGCCGGCCGAGCGGACGGCCGCGAACCTGATCGCCGAGGGCGCCCTGGAGCGGATCGAGGACTTCGAGCGGGACGGTGGGCGCGTGCTGGCCAGCCGGCTGGGCTACCGGATGACGCAGCAGTTCGCCCGCAAGTACTTCGGCCGGATCTTCCTGCACCCGCACGTCGTGTTCACTTCCGCGATGCTGCGGCCCGAGGAGCAGGACCCCGCGGTGTTCGCCGAGTCGGTGGCGACCATCGTGGCCACTCACCAGCGGGTCGCGCAGGCGTACGTCGACGACGGCACGATCGAGCTGGCGATCCCGCCGCTGAAGGCGCTGCTGGAGATCATGGCGCACGGTGCGTCCGCCGAGGGCTGGACGCTGGAGTCGCCGGAGTTCCGGGCGCTGTTCTCGCGGGAGTCGATCCTCGCGTCCGACTGGTACGCCGCGCGGCTCGACGCCAAGCAGGCCGCCGCCGCCGGACGCGCGGACGCCGGACTGAAGGCGCTGGAGAAGTTCATCTCCACGCCGGGCAACGAGGAGCCGTCCGAGCGCCTCGACGTGCCCGGACGGATCGAGGCGGCCCAGGCCGAGTACGCCAAGTTCAGCAGCCCCGAGTACCGCGCCGGCATCATCGGGACGGTCGGCCGCCAACCCCTGTGACCGGCGACAATGACGAGGTGAGCAGTCAGGCCAACCGTCATCCCGGCGAACGTCGGGATCCCCGCAGCCGACCTGAGGACGCTTCCGGGATCCCGGGTCAAGCCCGGGATGACGAGGGTCAAGCCCGGGATGACGAGGTGAGCAACCCGGCCAACCGTCATCCCGGCGAACGCCGGGATCCCCGCAGCCGACCTGAGGACGCTTCCGGGATCCCGGGTCAAGCCCGGGATGACGAGGGTCAGGCCCGGGATGACGAGGGTCAAGCCCGGGATGACGAGGGTCAGGCCCGGGATGACGAGGGTCAAGCCCGGGATGACGAGGGTCAGGCCCGGGATGACGAGGGTCAAGCGGCGAGGGACGCCATTCGTGACGCGCCGCTGGTGTCTCGCGCCGCTCCTCAGGGGCCGCTTGTGGGCAGCGCCCCTGACGCCACGAAGGGCTCGCCGACCCGCGCCGTCCTCGACGGCAACGAGGCCGCCGCCCGGGTGGCGCACGCGCTCTCCGAGGTGATCGCGATCTATCCGATCACGCCGTCCTCGCCGATGGGCGAGTCGGCGGACGCCTGGTCCGCGGCCGGCCGGCCGAACCTGTGGGGCGCGGTGCCCGAGGTGGTCGAGCTGCAGTCCGAGGCCGGGGCGGCCGGAACGCTGCACGGCGCACTGACGAAGGGCGTGCTGGGTACGACGTTCACCGCGTCCCAGGGCCTGCTGCTGATGCTGCCGAACATGTACAAGATCGCCGGCGAGCTGACGCCGGCGGTGATCCACGTCGCGGCCCGGACGATCGCCACCCACGCGCTGAGCATCTTCGGCGACCACTCCGATGTGATGGCTGCCCGGACCACCGGCTGGGCGATGCTGTGCGCGTCCAGCGTGCAGGAGGCGCACGACTTCGCCCTGGTCGCGCACGCCGCGACCCTGCGCACCCGGGTGCCGTTCGTGCACTTCTTCGACGGCTTCCGGACCAGCCACGAGGAGAACACCGTCGAACTGCTCGCGGACGCCGACCTGCGCGCCCTGGTGCGGGAGGCCGACGTGCTCGCGCATCGCCTCCGCGGTCTCACCCCGGACGCACCGGTGGTCCGCGGTGTCGCCGAGAACCCCGACACCTTCTTCCAGGCCGCGGAGGCCGCCAATCCATTCCACTTCGCGGTGCCGGAGGTCGTCACCGAGGTCTTCGACGAACTCGCCGCCCGGACCGGCCGGCGGTACTCGCTGGTCGACTACACCGGCGCCCCGGATGCCGAGCGCGTCGCCGTGGTGATGGGCTCCGCCGCCGGCTGCCTGGCCGAGACCGTGGAAGAGCTTGTCCGCAGGGGCGAGAAGGTGGGCCTGCTCACCATCCGGCTGTTCCGCCCGTTCCCCGTGGAGGCGTTCCTCGCCGCGCTGCCCCCGGCCGTCCGCTCGATCGCCGTGCTCGACCGCACGAAGGAGGTCGGCGCCCCCGCCGAGCCCCTGCACGCCGACGTCCTGGTCGCGCTGGCGTCGCGACCGCACCTCGTCAGTCGTCATCGAGGTCCCGGCGTTCGCCGGGATGACACAGGGATGGTGCCACCTATGGTCATCGGCGGGCGTTACGGACTCTCGTCCAAGGAGTTCACGCCGCAGATGGCGAAGGCGGTCTTCGACGAGCTCGCGAAGGAGCACCCGAAGCCGCGGTTCACGGTCGGCATCGTCGACGACGTCACGAACCTCTCGCTCACCCCGGACGCGACGTTCCGCGTCCCCGACGACCACCTGTCCGCGGTGTTCTACGGCCTGGGCTCGGACGGCACGGTGGGCGCGGCGAAGAACTCGGTGAAGATCATCGGCGACCGTCCGGACGCGCATGCGCAGGGCTACTTCGTCTACGACTCGCGCAAGTCCGGCGCGACCACGGTCTCGCACCTGCGGTTCGGGCGGACGCCGATCCGGGCGACCTACCTGGTGGACGCCGCGGACTTCGTCGCCGTCCACCAGTTCGAGCTGCTGCGGTCGATGAAGACCGTCGACGTGGCCAAGCCCGGTGCCACGCTGCTGCTGAACTCGCCCTACGGCGAGGACACCTGGGACCACCTGCCGGTGGAGGTGCAGGCCGAGATCGCCGCCAAGCGGCTGCGCACCTGGGTGATCGACGCGGAGGCGGTGGCGAAGGCCGCCGGCCTGGGGCGCCGGATCAACACCGTGATGCAGCCGTGCTTCTTCTACCTGTCCGGGGTGCTGCCCGCCGACGAGGCCATCGCCGCCATCAAGGCCGCCGTGGAACAGACCTACGGCCGTCGCGGCCGCACGGTGGTGGAGCGCAACTTCGCCGCGATCGACGCCGCTGTGGCGGCACTGCGGCCGCTGCCGGCGGGACTGCGTCCGTCCAGCCACGAGCACCGGCTGCCGCCCCTGCCCGAGGCCGCCGGCGACTTCGTCCGTCAGGTCACCGGGGCGATGCTGCACGGCCAGGGCGACCTGCTGCCGGTCAGCGCCCTGCCGGTGGACGGTGCCTGGCCGACGGGCACGTCGACCTGGGAGAAGCGCGGGCTGGCACAGGAGCTGCCGATCTGGGACCCGTCCCTGTGCATCGACTGCGGCAAGTGCGCTGTGGTCTGCCCGCACACGGCGATCCGGATCAAGCTGGCCGACCCGGCCGACCTGGACGCCGCGCCCGAGGGCTTCCTGCACAAGGAGTACAAGGACCGCGCGAACCCCGGCCGCCGGCTGATCGTCCAGGTCGCGCCGGACGACTGCACGGGTTGCGGCATCTGCTCCGACATCTGCCCGGCGCGCTCGAAGAGCGAGTTCAAGCACAAGTCGCTGGACATGCTGCCGGCGCGCGAGCACCGCGACCGCGAGCGGGCCAACTTCGACTTCTTCCTCGGCCTGCCCGAGATCGACCGGACGCAGGTGCGCCGCGACCAGGTGAAGGGCGTCGCCCAGCTGCAGCCGCTGTTCGAGTTCTCGCTGGCCTGCTCCGGCTGCGGCGAGACCCCCTACATCAAGACGCTGACCCAGCTGTTCGGCGACCGGATGATCATCGCCAACGCGACCGGGTGCTCGTCCATCTTCGGCGGCAACCTGCCCACCACCCCGTACACCACCAACGCGGACGGCCGCGGCCCGGCCTGGTCGAACTCTCTGTTCGAGGACAACGCCGAGTTCGGCCTCGGCATGCGGATCGCCTGGGAGCAGCAGCACGCCGAAGCCGTCCGCCTGCTGGGGGAACTGCGCAACGAGGTCGGCCCTGACCTGGCAGACGCGATCCTGACCGCCGACCAGAGCGACGAGGCCGGCCTCGCCGCCCAGCGGCAGAGGGTCGCCGAGCTGAAGCGGACTCTCGCGCGTCACGCCGATGCCAGTTCTCGCGATTCCCGGCCACCACGTCATCCCGGCGAACGCCGGGATGACGTACACCCGAGTCGGGAGTCGGGGATCCCCGGTCGAGCCCGGGATGACGTGGTGGGGCTCTCCGAGGCTGCCGGACGCCTGCTCTCGCTGGCCGACGAGCTGGTGGAGAAGTCGGTCTGGATCGTCGGCGGCGACGGCTGGGCGTACGACATCGGCTACGGCGGACTCGACCACGTCCTGGGGTCGGGGCGGAACGTGAACATCCTCGTCCTCGACACGGAGGTGTACTCGAACACCGGCGGGCAGGCGTCCAAGGCCAGTCCGCGCGGGGCGACCGCGAAGTTCGCCACCGCGGGCAAGGGCACCCAGAAGAAGGACCTCGGCATGCTCGCCCAGGCGTACGGCGACGTCTACGTGGCCCAGCTGGCGATCGGGGCGAACCAGCAACAGGCCGTCCGGGCGATGCTGGAGGCGCAGGCCTGGCCGGGACCGTCCCTGCTGATCGCCTACTCGACCTGCATCGCCCACGGCATCGACATGGCCACCTCGATGAGCCACCAGGCCGACGCCGTGGCCAGCGGGTACTGGCCGCTGTACCGCTTCCGTCCCGGAACGGACGGGCACCCGCTCCACCTGGACAGCAAGGCGCCCACGATCGGCGTGCAGGAGTTCATGATGAACGAGGCCCGGTTTGCGATGCTGGCGAGGGCGAATCCGAAACGCGCAGCGGAATTGGCAGAACTTGCCCAGGCAGATGTGGACGTTCGCTGGCACTATTACTCGCAACTGGCCGGTGTCGAACGCACGCTGCCGGTGGTCAAGGAGGAACCATGAGGCCGGAACTGGCCACCACCTACCTCGGGCTGGAGCTGTCGGGTCCGCTGATCGCATCGGCGTCACCCCTCACCGGGCGCCTCGAGTCGCTGCTGGAGTTGGAGGCGGCGGGTGCTTCAGCCGTCGTGCTGCCGTCGCTGTTCGAGGAGGACGTCCTGGCGGAGGAGGCGCGGCTGGCGGACGTGATGGACGCCGGCAACGACTTCGTCGAGTATTCCGGCCCGGTCCTGCCCGACCTCGTCCAGCCCGACCTGGGCGCCGGCCGGTTCATGCGGCTCGTCCAGTTGGCCAAGGAACAGCTGAAGATCCCGGTTATCGCCAGCCTCAACGCGACCCGTCCGGGCTCGTGGCAGCGCTACGCGGAGGAACTCGCGGACGCCGGCGCGGACGCCCTGGAACTGAACCTGTACACGATGGCAGCCGACCCGACGGTCGGTGCGACCGAGGTCGAGCTGGCCCACCTCGCCGCCATCGAGGCCGTGAAGATCGTCGTGGACATCCCGCTGGCGGTGAAGCTGTCGCCCTACTACTCGGCGATGTCGAAGTTCGCCGCCCTCGCCGTGGACGCCGGTGCCGACGGCCTGGTGCTGTTCAACCGGTTCTACGCCCCCGACATCGACCTGGACCGGCTGTCCCTGCTCGCCCGGGCGCAGCTGTCCGAGCCGGTCGACCAGCACCTCGCGCTGCGCTGGCTGGGCATCCTGCGCGGCCAGCTGCCGGACGTGAGCCTGGCGTGCACGTCCGGCGTCCACTCCGGTGCGGAGATCATCAAGGCGCTGCTGGTCGGTGCGGACGTGGCGTGCACGTCGTCGGCCGTGCTCCGCCGCGGCCCGGAGGCGATCACGCCGATGCTCGGCGAGGTGGAGGCCTGGCTCACCGCGCACGAGTACACCAGCGTCAACCAGCTGCGGGGCTCGATGAGCGCCGCGGCGGTGGCCGACTCGTCCGCCTACGAGCGTGCGCAGTACCAGTCCGTCCTGCACTCGGGCCGCTACGTCTGAGGCCGTCGCGGCCTCCACCTGCCGCAAAGGCTGCCGAAAGTCGCCGAAGCTGCCGAACCTTCGGCAGCCTCGGCAGTCTTCGGCAGCTTCTGTGGCGAGAGGGAACGGAGCGGCGGCGGCTCTAGCGGCGGGCGGTGCCCCACATCGTGCGGACGACCTGGCCGCCGACGCGGATGACCTGGTTCCAGAACGTCGGTGAGCCGAGCACCTTCTCCACGCCCGACTTCGGCGCCGGACGGGACGAGCCCGACGATCGCGTCGGACGGGCCGCGGACTTCTCCTCGGCGGCCTGCGCCTTGGCCTGCTCGGCGGCCTCCTTCTCGGCTGCCGCCTTGGCCGCGCCCTCTTCGAGCCGGCGCGCGAGCATCTCGTAGGCCGAGTCGCGGTTGATGTCCTGGCCGTACTTCCCCTGCATCGCCGAGGACGCGACCCCCTTCGTCAGCCACTCCTCCGGCATCGGCTCCATGGACGCGCGCGGCGCCATCATCCGCGTCCACGCCACCGGGGTGGGGGCGCCGTCCGGGTTCAGCACGGTGACGATCGCCTCGCCGATGCCCAGCGCCTGCAGGGTCTCGGCCAGGTCGTAGGAGCTGGTCGGGTAGGTCTCGACGGTCGCCTTCAGGGCCTTCGCGTCCTTCGGCGTGTGGGCGCGCAGCTGGTGCTGCACGCGCGAGCCCAGCTGGGCGAGCACGTTGTCCGGGACGTCGGTGGGCGACTGGGTGACGAAGAAGATGCCGACACCCTTGGACCGGATCAGCCGGACGGTCTGCGCGATCGCGTCCAGGAACGCCTTGGACGCGCCGTTGAACAGCAGGTGCGCCTCGTCGAAGAAGAACACCAGCTTGGGCACGTCCACGTCGCCGATCTCGGGCAGATCGTGGAACAGGTCGGCCAGCAGCCACATCAGGAAGGTGGAGAAGATCGCCGGACGGTCGGTCAGGTTCGGCAGCTCGAGCAGCGAGATGACCCCTTTGCCGTCCACTGTGCGGATCAGGTCGCGGGTGTCGAACTCGGGCTCGCCGAAGAACTCGTCCGCACCCTGGGTCTGCAGGGTGACCAGGCTGCGCAGGATCACTCCGGCCGTGGCCGCGGACAGCCCGCCGATGTTCTTCAGCTCGGACTTCCCCTCGTCGGAGGTCAGGTAGATCAGCACCTGACGGAGGTCGGCCAGGTCGAGCAGCGGCAGCCCGGCGGTGTCGGCGTAGTGGAACACCAGGCCAAGGCTCGACTCCTGGGTCTCGTTCAGGCCCAGCACCTTGCTCAGCAGGATCGGCCCGAACGACGACACCGTCGCCCGCAGCGGCACACCGGACCCCTGGCCGCCGAGTGCGTAGAACTCGGTCGGGCACCCGGCGGGCTGCCAGTCCTGGCCGATCTTCTGCGTGCGGGCCAGCAGCTTCTCGCTGGGCTCGCCGGGGATCGCGATCCCGGACAGGTCGCCCTTGATGTCGGCGGCGAACACGCTCACGCCGGCCGCCGAGATCTGCTCGGCCAGCAGTTGCAGCGTGCGGGTCTTGCCGGTGCCGGTGGCGCCCGCGACCAGGCCGTGCCGGTTCAGCATGGAGAGGGAGAGCCTGATCCGGATGTCCGGCTGCGGCTGTCCGTCCACCATCAGCACCCCCAGGTCGATGGACGGCGTGGAGAAGGTGTAGCCGCTCTTGATCTTCTCGATGGCCTGCGCAGTCATGCGGAAAAGACTCCCACAACCCACGCCTCCGCGGGGCGATGACGCGATTCGGCCACTCCCCGCAGATCAGCGGCCACACCCGTCACATCCGGCACGTTGCGTGGCCGGATCACGTCACGGTCCCGCAACGCCTGCGGCCGCTGCCGCGTGGCTTACGGTGTGAACATGTCGCGCACCTGCCGGCGCACCGTCGCGCTGGCCCTCCTGATGCCGCTCGCCGCGTGCGCCAGCGCCGACCCGCAGGCCGGCTTCGAGTCCGCCGCCGGCGTGACCCTGCGGACGGTGGCCCCGGCCGCCGCCGACGCCCTGCCGGCCGTGGTCAGTGCCACCCGCCGGCTGGGCATCACGATGCTGGCGAAGACACCGGCCGGCGCGAACGTGGTCACCTCACCGGCCAGCCTTGAGATCGCGCTGGGCATGCTGGCGGAGGGTGCCCGCGGCCGGACGCTCACCGAGCTCGAAGCCCTCCTCGGCGCCGGCGGCGACCAGCGCAAGGACGCGTTCGCCGCGCTGCGCGGCACCCTGCTGCGGATGGACGGCGACCCGGCGGTGGCCCGGGCGAAGGAACTGCCCGAGCGACCTGTCGTCCACCTCGCGGACGAGGTCGTGGTGGACGACGCCTATCAGGTCTCGCCCGACTACCTCACCGCGCTCGCCGAGGACTTCGGCGCCGGCATGCAGCGCGCCGACCTCGCGTCCGCCGACGGCAAGCGGGTGCTCGACGCCTGGGTCGACCACCACACCGGCGGGCTGGTGAAGAAGTCGGCGATCGAGCCCTCGCCCGATCTGAGGGTGGTGCTGCAGGACGCGATCCTGCTCGCGGCCCGGTGGGAGCAGCCGTTCTCGCCGCACGGGACGGCGCCCCGGCCGTTCACACTCCCGGACGGCACCCGCGCCGACGTGGAGACGATGGCGTCGTTGCGCCAGGTCGCCTACGCGGAGGCGGACGGCTGGCGAGCGGTCCGGCTGCCTTATGTGGACGGCCAACTGCACGCCGACCTGCTGCTGCCGCCTGACGGCACCGACCCGGCGTCGGCGACCCCCGAGTTGCTGGCGAAGATCTCCGCCGCACTCGACCGGGCCGAATCGGTCGAGGTGGAACTGACCCTGCCGACGCTCGACCTGAAGTCCGGCCCGCTCGACCTGAAGGACGTGCTCGCGTCCGCCGGTGCCACCAGCCTGTGGTGCGGTGCGGGTGCCGATCTCACCGGCATCGGCCCCGAGGACCTGTGCGTGTCGCAGGCCGTGCAGCAGGCCGTCCTCGCTGTGGACGAGGAGGGCACGATCGCCGCCGCCGTCACCGAGATCGGCGCCGCGGCAGGGGCGGCCCCCGCCGAGCCGGCGCGCGTGCTGCACCTGGACCGTCCGTTCCTGATGCAGATCGCGGCGACCGAGACGTCGTGGCCGCTGTTCCTCGCCGCCGTCCGCGACCCTCGCCACTGACCAAGACTGGCTTCGGCCACCCCACGTCCAGCCGGGTCTGTGGGCAACGTGAACGGTAATGGACCCGTCCCCTTTTCGTTCAGGCGGGCGACCAGGCCCGCCAGACGCGGGCGCCGAGCGCGAAGGGCAGGACGGTCGCGACCAGGAACCAGGCCAGGGACGCCCAGGTGAAGCGGAACTGCGAGGAGATCTCCGCCGCGGTGAACGTGAAGGTCGCCGGCGTGCCGAACACAGTGAGGTCCACGCTGCCGCCGCCGGTGCCGGCGACCGCGTCCATCACCCCGAGGGCGTAGGCGATCGCCAGTCCGACCAGCACGTACAGCCCGGCCGCCGCCCACCACAGTCCGCTGGACCAGCGCGGGATTGGTCGTCCGAGGGTCGCGAGGTACTCGCCGGCCAGGTCGCGCGGCCGGCCGAGTGAGGCCAGCGCGGGCGCCATGCCGGTCTCGCCGGCGGTGAGAGTGACCTCACGGCGCAGCTCCCGCTTGAGCTTCACGTAGCCCGGGTAGTCCTGGGCGTGCCAGCTGAAGCGGTTGAGGAAGTACTCGCGACGGAGCAGATCCAGCAGGTTCATCATGCCTCCTCGGTCAGGCCGGCCTCGGCCAGCAGCGGTTCGACGGTCGCGGTCAGCGCGTGCCAGGCGCGGGCGGAGTCCGCCAGGCCCCGCCGACCGGACGGGGTGGGGGTGTAGTACTTGCGGGCCGGTCCGGATCGGGACGGGACCAGCCGCGACGTGATCTCGCCCTCGCGCTCCAGCCGGGTCAGGACGGGATAGACGGTGCCGGCGCCGAGGTCGGGAAGGCCGGCGGACTGCAACCGGACGACGAGCTCGTAGCCGTACGACTCGCCCCCGCTCAGCGCGGCCAGCACGAGCATCGGCAGGACGCCCTTCAGCAACTGGGAGTCGTGGTTCTCCGGCATGGGTTGACGGTAGCGCCCAGTATTAGGCAATGTCAACTACCAGGTGATGTCGCATTCTACCTCCGGTGGTATCCTTGCCGGCAGACAGGGGAGCGCCGCAGGGCGCTGAGAGTGCGGGTAGCCGCAGACCCTCGAACCTGATCCGGCTAGCACCGGCGTAGGGAGTCGGGATTCTCCCCGGGGCTGGTTCCCGGGCCCTCCGAGACATTGGAGGAGTCGAACATGTCCGTTCGAAAGCTGCTGGTCGCCGCGGCCGCGACCGTCCTGCTCGCCGGTTGTGCCGGTCCGGCCGCGCCGGCCGGGTCGACGGGGCCGGCCAGCCCGTCCGCGCTGACGGAGAGCCGCACGCTCACCGTGATCACCCACGACTCGTTCGCGCTGGACGAGAAGACCCTGGCCGCGTTCAAGACAGAGACGGGCTACGACGTCACCTACGTCGCTCCCGGCGACGCGGGGACGGTGCTGAACCAGCTGATCCTGACCAAGGACGCCCCGCTGGGCGACGTGGTCTACGGCATCGACAACACCTTCGCCGGACGGGCGATCTCCGCCGGCATCCTCAGCCCGTACACCTCTCCGGCCCTGCCCAAGGGCGCGGACGCCTACGCCGCGGACAGTGCGGGATCGCTCACCCCTGTCGACTTCGGCGACGTCTGCCTGAACGCCGACACCGGCTGGTTCGCCGCGCATGACCTCGCCGTCCCCGAGACCCTGGACGACCTGGTCAAGCCTGAGTACGCGAAGCTGCTGGTGGTGGAGAACCCGGCGTCCTCGTCACCGGGCATGG
Organism: Propionicimonas sp.; assembly: GCF_029975155.1. GTDB lineage: Bacteria > Actinomycetota > Actinomycetes > Propionibacteriales > Propionibacteriaceae > Propionicimonas. The sequence continues at coordinate 51,887 of NZ_JARKPQ010000210.1, forward strand.
CGTTCCTCGCCGCGACCGTCGGGGCGAAGGGCGACCCCGGCTACCTCGACTACTGGAAGGCACTGAAGGCGAACGGCGTGAAGGTGGCCAAGGGCTGGACGGAGGCGTACACCGTCGAGTTCTCCGGCTCCTCCGGCAAGGGGGAGCGTCCGCTCGTCGTGTCGTACGCGAGCTCGCCGGCCTACGAGCACGGCACCCAGGCCCTCACCCGCACCTGCTTCCGGCAGGTCGAGTACGCCGGCGTGCTGGCCGGTGCGCAGAACGAGGTCGGCGCCCGGAAGTTCGTCGACTTCATGCTGTCGAAGGACGTGCAGGCGCAGATCCCCGAGCAGATGTACATGAACCCCGTGGACGCGAGCATCGAGCTGCCCGCCGACTGGAAGACCTACGCCGCGGTGGTCGACGAGCCCATCCAGGTGCCGCTGACCGACCTCAGCGCCAAGCGTGAGGAGTGGATCAAGGCATGGACGGCGGCGGTCATCGGGTGACCCAGCCCCCGCGCCCCGCCGGCCCTGCACCCCGCCCGGCCACGTCCCCCTCGCCGAACGCCACCCTTTCGGTCAAACGCTCCACCCCAGGGTGGGGCGAATGACGCAAAGGGTGGCTTTCGGCGGGGTGGCGGGCCGGGGGCGGGGCCCGCGGACCTGGGGACGGCAGCCGGGCGTCGGCGGCAGCCCCTGGACGTGGGCCGCGGCTGCGGTGCTGCCGGTGGCCTTCCTGGCCGTCTTCTTCGCCTGGCCCGTGGCGGCACTCGTCGCCCGCGGCTTCGTGGTGGACGGCAGCCTCTCGCTCGCCGGCGTCCAGGAAGTGCTGGCCGCGCCCCGCACCTGGCGGATCCTCGGCCAGACGTTCTCCCAGGCCGTGCTGGGTACGGCCTTCGCGGTCCTGCTCGGGGTGCCCGGCGCCTACGTGCTCTACCGGCTCCGCTTCCCCGGACGGCGGCTGGCGCGGGCGGTGGTGAGCGTCCCGTTCGTGCTGCCGACAGTGGTGGTCGGGGTGGCGTTCCAGTCGCTGCTGGCCCCGACGGGCCTGCTCGGCGGCCTGCACCTGCAGGAGTCCATGACCGCCATCGTCGCCGCGCTGGTCTTCTTCAACTACTCGATCGTGGTGCGCACGGTCGGCGTCCTGTGGTCGCGGCTCGATCCGCGCGCGGAAGACGCGGCCCGCAGCCTCGGTGCCGGGCGACTGCGCGTCCTCGCCACCGTGACCCTGCCGGCGCTGGCCCCGGCGATCGCGTCGGCCGCAGCCCTGGTCTTCCTGTTCTGTGCATCGGCGTTCGGGGTGGTGCTCGTGCTCGGCGGCGAGAGCTACGGCACGATCGAGACCGAGATCTGGTACCAGACCACCCAGCTGCTCGACCTGCCCGCCGCCGCGGCGCTGTCCGTCCTGCAGCTGCTGGTCGTCAGCGCGTCCCTGATGGTGGCCGGCGCCACCCGCGCCCGCAACGAGCGGGCCCTGCGCCTGTCCGGCAGCCCCCGCGATGCGCGTCCGCGTCCGGCAGACGCGCCGGCCGCGCTGCTCACCGCCGCGGTGGTGGCGGGTCTGCTGCTGCTTCCCATGGGCTCGCTGGCGGCCCGCTCCTTCGTCACCGCGGACGGCCCGGGCCTCGGCAACTACGCGGCCCTGGCTGGCAACGCCGGGCACATCACCACCAGCGTGTGGCAGGCCCTGGTCAACTCGGTGTGGACGGCGCTGGCCGCCACCGCGCTGGCCGTCGGGCTGGGGCTGCTGGTCAGCTACGTGTTGTCGCGACGCCCGGCATCGGCGCGGGGCCGCCGCGCCATGCGGACGGTCGACGCCGTGTTCATGCTGCCGCTCGGTGTCTCCGCCGTCACCGTCGGCTTCGGCTTCCTGATCACCCTGAACCGGCCGCCGCTCGACCTGCGCTCCAGCTGGCTGCTGATCCCGATCGCCCAGGCCATGGTCGCGTTGCCCCTTGTCGTCCGGACGTTGCTGCCCACCCTGCGGGCCATCGACCCACGGCTGCACGAGGCGGCGGCGACCCTCGGGGCCGGCCCGGCGCGGATCGTGGCCACCATCGACGTGCCGTTCGCCCTGCGCGGCCTCGGACTCGCCCTCGGGTTCGCCTTCGCCACCAGCCTCGGCGAGTTCGGCGCCACGTCCTTCCTCGCCCGGCCCGACCGGCCCACGCTGCCGGTGGTGATCTTCCAGCTGATCGGACGTCCGGGGGCAGAGAACTTCGGCATGGCCATGGCCGCGTCGGTCGTCCTGGCCGTGCTGACCGCGATCGTGATGGGGTTGGCCGAGTGGGTCGGGCCGAGGGAGGTGACCCCGTGGTAGCCGACGCCGCCGTCGCGACCGGACTCGACGTCCGGGACGCCGTCGTGCGCTACGGCCCGGGCTCCCGTGAGGAGCGAGCGTCCCGAACGGTCGTCGCCGTCGACCAGGTGTCGCTGGCGGTCGGCCCCGGCGAGGTGGTGGCGGTCCTCGGACCGTCCGGCTCCGGCAAGTCGTCGCTGCTGCGGGCGGTGGCCGGGCTCGAACCGCTGGCCGGTGGGACGGTCGCCTGGGACGGCGAGGACCTCGCCGGCGTCCCGGTGCACCGGCGCGGCTTCGCGGTGATGTTCCAGGACGGCCAGCTGTTCCCGCACCTGTCCGTGGCGGGCAACGTCGGCTACGCCCTGCATCGCCGGCCGCGGCCGGAGCGCGACCAGCGGGTCACCAGCCTGCTCGACCTGGTCGGCCTCGCCGGCTACGGCGGACGCCCGATCACCGCGCTGTCGGGTGGCGAGGCCCAGCGGGTCGCGCTGGCCCGCTCACTGGCGGCCCAGCCACGGTTGCTGCTGCTGGACGAACCGTTGTCCGCGCTGGACCGCGGACTGCGTGAGCGGCTGGTCGGGGTGCTGGACGAGACCCTGCAGGCGACCGGTGTCCCCGCGCTGTACGTGACCCACGATCAGGACGAGGCCTTCGCCCTCGCCGACCGGGTGGCGGTCCTGTCCGCCGGCCGGCTGCTCCAGTTGGCCGATCCGGCCACCCTCTGGCGGCAACCGGCGAACCGGGAGGTGGCCGCATTCCTCGGCTACGCGCCCTTCCTGGGTGCCGCCGCGGCCGCGGCGCTCGGCTGGACCGGCCCGGCCGGCCTGGTCGCCGTGGGGCCGGACGGGCTCGCCCTCGACCCCGGCGGCGTGGAGGTGCCGGTGCTGCAGGTCCGGACCCGAAGGGGCGGCAGCGAGGTCACCGTCCGGCTTCCCGGAGGTGCGGAGGGCAGGGTCCGGACGCCGGACATCCCCGCCCACGGACGTCCGCCCGCGAGTCTGTCCGTCCGGCTCGACACCACCGGTTGTGTGGTCCTCGACCCGGCTGCGGACGGGGTTCGGTGACCAATCTCGAACGAATTTCGAAACAGGTGGACGGGCCGCGACGGCCGGCGGCGTGAAAAGCCCACATCTGGCCGGTTCCCGATGATTCTTTGACGGGCCTGCGCCGATCCCACAGGAATTCGGGACAACCTGTTGCATTCCCGATCTTGCGGGTCCCTCGCTAACAGCCGACCCACAGGACCGGCGAGCCTGCCGTGTGGCTTCGCCCCGCGCGGCGGCCCAGGCGCTCGGGGTCCGGACAAAGGGGAATCGAACAGGAATCCCGGGACCGATGTTGAATGCCACAGAAATATCCCGCCGATGGTTGTTTTGTGACCTTTTCGCAACCGCTTCTTTGTTCGTGTGGCATGGGCTACATTTCCGCTCGGGTACCCAGTTTCCTTCCAAAGAAGAAAGGCAGCAGATGTTCCGCAAAATCGCAGCGGCAGTCGCGATCACCCTTCCCCTCGTCCTCACCGCCTGCAGTTCGGGCGCACCGGCTCCGGCCGGCAGTTCGGCCGCAGGCTCCGGCGAGATCGTCGTCGGCCTGATCACCAAGACCGAGACCAACCCGTTCTTCGTGAAGATGAAGGAGGGCGCCCAGGCCAAGGCACAGGAGCTGGGGGCGAAGCTGCTCACCGGCGCCGGCGCCAAGGACGGCGACAACGAGGGCCAGGTCACCGCCATGGAGAACATGATCAACGCGGGTGCCAAGGGCATCCTGATCACCCCGTCCGACACCAAGGCCATCGTGCCGTCGATCCAGAAGGCCAGGGAGAAGGGCGTCGTCGTGATCGCCCTCGACACCGCCACCGACCCGCAGGACGCGTCCGACGCCCTGTTCGCCACCGACAACTTCAAGGCCGGCGAGCTGATCGGCCAGTGGGCGGCCAAGGCCATGGCAGGGAAGACCCCGGTGATCGCCACCCTCGACCTGCAGCCCGGCATCACCGTCGGCGCCCAGCGCCACAACGGCTTCCTGCAGGGCATGGGCCTGGTCTCCGGGATCGCGTCCACGTCCACCGACCTGGCGACCAGCAAGGAGGTCGTCTGCGCGCAGGACACCCACGGTGACCAGACCGAGGGCCAGACCGCCATGGAGAACTGCCTGAGCAAGAACGCCGACATCAACCTCGTCTACACGATCAACGAACCGGCCGCGTTCGGCGCCTGGACCGCGCTGAAGAACGCCGGCAAGGACAAGGACGTCACCATCGTCTCCGTCGACGGCGGCTGCCAGGGCGTCCAGGGCGTCGTGGACGGCAAGATCGCGGCGACGTCGCAGCAGTACCCGCTGAAGATGGCGTCCCTCGGCGTCGAGGCGATCGTGACCTACGCCAAGGACGGCACCAAGCCGTCCGGCTACACCGACACCGGCGTGACCCTGATCACCGACAAGGCGCAGGAGGGCGTCGACAGCAAGGACTCCGCCTACGGCACGGCCAACTGCTGGGGCAACAAGTAACCGATCGGCACGGGTGGCGGTGGGCACGTCCCGCCGCCACCCGGACCCGCACCAGAAAGGCAGTTGAACCCATGAGCTCAGTGCAGAGCCCGGCCGTCGACGCGCGTCCGGCCTTCGCCAAGGTGCTGCTCTCCTCGCCGATCCTCGGCCCGGTCGCGGCCCTGCTGCTGGCCAGCATCTTCTTCGCCGTGATGAGCCCGCGCTTCCTCACCGGCCCCAACTTCTCGCTGATCCTGCAGCAGGTGATGGTGGTCGGCGTGCTGGCGATCGGCCAGACGCTGGTGATCATCACCACCGGCATCGACCTGTCCAACGGCATGGTGATGGCGCTGGCCGGCGTCCTGATCGCCAGCTTCGCCGCCCAGAAGGGACTCAACCCGTGGCTGGCGATCGTCATCGGCCTGCTGGTGGCGATGGCGTTCGGTCTGCTGAACGGCAGCCTGGTCACCGGGGTGGGGTTGCCGGCGTTCATCGTCACGCTCGGCACGATGAACATCGCCTACGCCCTGACCCGGATCTACACCACGTCCACGATCACCGGCCTGCCGAAGGAGCTCACCTTCCTCGGCGACACCTTCACCCTCGGCGGCACGGCGATCGCGTGGGGCACGATCCTGATGCTCGTGCTGTACGCCCTGACCTGGTACATGCTGAAGTACACCGCGGCCGGACGGTCGGTCTTCGCCGTCGGCGACAACATCGAGGCCGCGCGGCTGGCCGGCATCAACACCCGGCGGGTGCTGCTCGGCGTGTACACCTTCGCCGGACTCGCGTACGGCATCGCGGCGTTGCTGCAGGTCGCGCGCACCGGAGTCGGCGATCCCCAGGCCGGCCAGACCTCCAACCTGGACAGCATCACCGCGGTCGTGCTCGGCGGTACCAGCCTGTTCGGCGGCCGGGGCAGCATCGTCGGCACACTGATCGGCGCGCTGATCGTCGGCGTGTTCCGCAACGGCCTGCAGCTGATGGGCGTCGAGTCGACCTACCAGGTGCTGATCACCGGCATCCTCGTGATCGCCGCGGTGTCCGTCGACCAGCTCACGCACCGCAAGTGAAGTGGCCGCGATGACCACCGGAGCGCCCGGACGGGTGCTGCTCGAGATGAAGGGGATCGGCAAGACGTTCCCAGGGGTGAAGGCACTGGAGGGCGTCAGCCTCGCCGTCCGCGAGGGGCAGGTGCACGCCCTGCTCGGGGAGAACGGCGCCGGCAAGTCGACGCTGATCAAGATCCTGTCCGGCGCCTACACCAGGGACGAGGGCGAGATCCTGATGGACGGGAAGGCCGCCGACATCCGCACTCCCGCGGACGCCGAGCGGCTCGGCATCTCCACGATCTACCAGGAGTTCAACCTCACCCCCAACATGACGATCGCCGAGAACATCTTCCTCGGCCACCTGCCGAGGAAGGCCGGGCGCGTCGACTGGCAGACCGTCCGGACGCGCTCCCGCGAACTGCTCGACAGCCTCGACGTCGACCTGCCCGTCGACGCCATGACCGGCACCCTGTCGGTCGCCCAGCAGCAGATGGTGGAGATCGCCAAGGCACTGAACCGGAACACCCGGATCCTGGTGATGGACGAGCCGTCCGCCGTGCTCAGCGAGAAGGACATCGAGAACCTGTTCGCCGTCGTCCGGCGGCTGCAGGCGACCGGGATCGGGATCGTCTACATCTCCCACCGGCTGAAGGAGATCTTCGAGTTGGCCGACGAGGTCACCGTCCTCAAGGACGGCCGCTACGTCGACACCAGGGCGGTCGCCGACGTCGACATGGACGACCTGGTCAGGCTGATGATCGGCCGCGACCTGGCCGACGTCTACCCGAAGCGCAGCAACCCGCCCGGCGAGGTCGTGCTCACCGTCTCGCACCTCGCCCAGCACCACCTGGCCAGGGATGTCAGCTTCGACCTGAGGGCGGGGGAGATCGTCGGCTTCGCGGGCATCACGGGCTCGGGGCGCACCGAGGTGGCCCGCGTGGTCTTCGGTGCCGACCGGGCGACCGCGGGGGAGATGACCCTGTTCGGCAGGCCGTACAGCCCGCGCTCGCCGCGGGACGCGATCAACCACGGCGTGGCCCTCGTCACCGAGGACCGCAAGCGCCAGGGTCTGCTGCTGAAGCTGCAGGTGTACTTCAACACGACGATCTCCGGGCTGGACCGGCTGACCCGGTTCGGGGTGCTGCAGCTGAAGCGGGAGCAGTCGCTCGTGCGGACGTGGATCCAGAACCTGCGGATCAAGACGCCGTCGCCGCAGTTCCTGGTGGTGAACATGTCCGGCGGCAACCAGCAGAAGGTCGTGCTGGCCCGGTGGTTGAGCCTCGGCATCAAGGTGTTCATCATGGATGAGCCGACCCGTGGCATTGATGTAGGTTCCAAGGCGGAGATCTACCAGATCATGTCGGACCTCGCCGAGCAGGGCGTGGCGATCGTGATGATCTCGTCCGAACTGCCCGAGGTGCTCGGGATGAGCGATCGGGTGATGGTGATGCGGGAGGGTCGGATCGTGAAGGAACTCAGCCGCGAAGAGGCGTCCGAGGAACTCGTGATGCAGTACGCGGTCGGGCACGAGGAGGTGCTGGCGGGGTGACCCCGGAGCCGCTGCCGGTCGACGTGCCGGCGCTCGCCGCCCGGCTGCTCGGCCGGGCGGCCGCGGCGTCCCGCGTGCTGGTGGGCGTGTGCGGGGCGCCGGGAGCCGGGAAGTCGACGCTGGCCGCCCTGCTGGTCGCCGAACTGAACCGGGACGCGCCCGGCACGGCGGTGGTCGTCCCGATGGACGGCTTCCACCTGGCCGCGTCCGTGATCGCGGTCGACGACCGGGCCACGCGCCGCGGCGCGCCCGACACCTTCGACCCCGACGGCTACGCGGCGCTGCTCGGCCGGCTCCGCGCGCTCGTCGACGACGTGGTGTACGCGCCGGAGTATCGGCGGGAGATCGAGGACCCGGTCGCCGGCGCGATCACCGTCCCGCGGACCTGCCGAGTCGTGGTCACCGAGGGCAACTACCTGCTGCACCCGGACCCGGAGTGGCAGCGGGTCCGCGCCCAGCTCGACGAGGTCTGGTTCCTCCGGGCGCCCGACGAGGACCTGCGGGTGGCTCACCTCATCGAGCGGCACGAGCGGTTCGGCAAGGCCCCCGATCACGCCCGCGGCCACGTCCTCGGTTCCGACGAGCGCAACGCCTCCCTCGTCGCCGCCCACGCCCCTCGAGCCGACCTGGTCCTCCGCTGGCCGCACTGGTGACCCCACCGCTTTCCGCGCGGGCCCCTCGTGACGCCGTCCGGCTCGTTCCTCGCCAGCCGGCTCCTCAGGGAGCGGTGGGGGGCAGTGCAGCGGTCCCAGAGGAGCGGCCGCGGCGAGGGACGAGCGGCGCTCGCAGGTGACCGTTCGTCATCCCGGCGGACGCCGGGATCCCGGTAGGGGCTTGGAGAGGTGACTCTCGGGATCCCGGGTCGAGCCCGGGATGACGATAGGGCGGGGCCCTTCGTGACGTCGTCCGGCTCGTTCCTCGCCGGCCGACTCGTCAGGGAGCGGGTGGGGCGCTGTGGGCGGCCACCGCGGCCAGCACGGACGCCTGGGCGTCGCCGGGGGTCGCCGGGAGCAGCGGAATGCCCATCGTTGCCATCACTCGCTGCATGCCCTCGCCCATGTGGTCCACGACGACGGCCTCGATGCCCTGCTCCTTCAGGAAGCGGACGATGCGCGCGTGGTGGGAGCCGTGCGTGCCTTCATCGTGGGAGGCGTCCCAGGCGACCTCGTGGATCTGCCAGGCGCGCACCTCGCCAGCCGTGACGTCGGCGACGCCGATCCAGTGGGCGCGTCCCCAGGCGGCGGCCGACTGTCCGTCCGGAGTGACCGGAGTGGCGACGATCATTGGGTGCTCCTCAGCAGGCGGTTGCGCTCGCCTCATCCTAGGAGCGCGAGCGCAACCACCGTGCTCAGCCCTGCCTGGCGGATACCAGGGCCGCGTCGACGGTCGCCACGAGTTCGTTCCAGGATGTGACGAACTTCGCGACGCCCTCGGCCTCGAGGGTGTCGAACACGTCCGGAAGGTCGATCCCGGCCGCGGTGAGCTGGTCGAGGACCGACTGCCCTTCCGCGGCCCGTCCCTCGATCGAGGTCTCCACCTCGCCGTGGTCTGCGAAGGCCATCATCGTCTTCTCCGGCATGGTGTTCACCACGCCGCGGGCAACCAGTCCGGACACGTACAGGGTGTCGGGGTAGGCCGGGTCCTTGGTCCCCGTGGACGCCCACAGCGGACGCTGCGGGTTTGCCCCCTGGGCGGCCAGAGCACGGAATCGCCCACCGCCGAACACCTCCTGGTAGGCGCCGAACGCGACCAGTGCGTTCGCCACTCCGGCCTTGCCGGCCAGGTCGTGCCGGCCCAGCGCGGCGAGCCGCTTGTCGATCTCGGTGTCCACCCGCGAGACGAAGAACGACGCCACCGAGTGGATGGCCGACAGGTCACGGCCCGCGGCCGCAGCCTGTTCCAGTCCGCTGAGGTAGGCGTCCATCACCTCGCGGTAGCGCTCGACGGAGAAGATCAGCGTGACGTTCACCGAGATCCCGGCGGCGATGGACGCCGTGATCGCCGGCAGCCCCTCGCGGGTCGCGGGGATCTTGATCAGCACGTTCTCCCGTCCGACCAGGTCGTGCAGCTCGGCGGCCTGCGCGATGGTCGCCTCGGTGTCGTTGGCCAGTCCGGGCTCGACCTCGATCGACACCCGGCCGTCGAAGCCGTGGGTGGCGCGGTAGGTGTCGGCGAACAGGTCACAGGCGTTGCGGACGTCCGTCGTGCACAGCGCGGTGATGGCGTCGGACGTCGACGCGTCCCCGAGCTCCCTCAGCTGGGCGGTGTACGCGTCCCCCTTGGCCAGCGCGGCGGCGAAGATCGTCGGGTTCGTGGTCACCCCGACCACCGAGTACCCGTCGATCAGTTCGGCGAGGTTGCCGCTGTCGATCCGGTCGCGGGACAGGTCGTCCAGCCAGATCGAGACCCCGGCCTGCGCCAGCGCTGCGAGTCGGCCGTTCATGGTCACTCACATCCCGGGACGGAATCGGCCTCGGCCACGCTGCCCGGCTCGTACTGGGCGAACGCCGCCACCTTCGGCGCGGAGGCGGACGACGGGTCGAACGTGTAGCCCAGCCACTCCTTCGCGAGCCGGCGGGCGAGCTCGATCCCGATCACGCGGGCGCCGAGGGTCAGCACCTGCGCGTCGTTCGACAGCACCAGCCGCTCCACCGAGAACGAGTCGTGCGCGACCGACGCCCGGATCCCCGGGACCTTGTTCGCCGCCATCGCCACGCCCATGCCGGTGCCGCAGATCAGCAGCGCCCGGTCGGCGCGGCCCGCCGCGACCTCACGCGCGCCGGCCACCCCGATGTGGGTGTAGTAGGTGTGCTCGTCCTCGCCGACGCCCACGTCGATCACCTCGTCGACGCGTGGGTCGGCCGCCAGGTCGGCCTTGAGGACCTTCTTGTACTCCAGTCCGGCGTCGTCGCAGCCGATCGCGATCCGCATTCCCATTTGGTCACCTCCAGTGCTGGACGGTCCGGCAGGCAACGGGCGTACCTGCCGAACCGTCACGACTCTCTTCTTCCTATTCAACTCTGGTCCGCCGAACGGGGCCGGTGGACCATCGAGATCCCGGGACGGCGCGGGCCGGGGTGGGCCCTTCGTGACGCCGTCCCGGGGAGCGGTTGGGGAGGTCGGGGGGCCCTTCGTGACGGCTCGCTCGTTCCGCGCGAGCCTCCTCAGGGAGCGGTTGGCCCCGCTCCGGAGCGGCTCCCGGGTCGAGCCCCCGACCGCTGGTCGAGTCCCCGACCGCTGGTCGAGCTTGTCGAGACCACCACCGCGTCTCGACAAGCTCGACGACCGGTTGCCCGGACGATGGACGGCCACGACTCTCTCCGTGTCTGCAAGCCCGGGATGGCGGGGAGCCGATGGGTCATTCCCGGCTCCCCGCCACTGAACCCAGTACCCACCTTGTCCAGGATCAGCCGAGCGGGACGAAGTCCTTGAACTGGTCGGCGTTGTCCTTGGTGATCAGCACGCAGTCCAGCGCCTGCTTCTCGGTGTCGGAGCCGGTCTTGCCGGTGCGCAGGAAGCTGTCGATCTGGGTGACGGCCAGCTTGGTGGCCTCCACGATCGGCTGCAGCACGGTGGCGACGAGCGATCCGTCCTTGACGGCCGCGACCGCGTCGCCGGAGCCGTCGAAGCCCAGCACCTTGACCTTGTCGAGCTTGCCCGCGTCTTTCAGCGCGGAGATCGCGCCGAGGGCCATCTCGTCATTGCCCGAGATCACGCCGGTGATGTCGGGGTGCGCCTGCAGCATGATCTCCATCTTCTGCTTGCCCTGCGCCCGGTCCCAGTTCGCCGTCTCGGTCTGGACGAGCTTCAGGTCGGGGTACTGGCTGATCACGGCCTTGTAGCCCTCGGACCGCACGTGGGCGTTGTTGTCGGTCGGCTGGCCGAACAGCTCGACGTACTTGCCCTTGCCGCCCATCTGCTTCACCCAGTACTCGGCGCCGAGGGTCGCGCCCTGGGCGTTGTTCGAGACGATCTGGCTCTTGGCGATGCCCTGCTCGGTGATCTCGGCGTTGATCAGGAACACCGGGATGCCGGCGTCCGTCGCCTTCTGCACGGCACCCACCGACTCCTTCGCGCCGGCCGGGTCGAGCAGGATCGCGTTCACCTTCTTGGCGATGGCGCCGTCGATGTACTGCTGCTGCTTGTCGGGATCGTTCTGGTGCGCGTCGACGGTGGTCTCGTAGCCGAGTTCCTTCGCCTTCGACTGCGCGGCCTCGACCTCGGCCTTCCAGAACGGGTTGGCGATGTCGACGGTGATGATGGCGATCGTGCCGCCGCCCTTGCCCTCGGCAGCACCCGAGCTGCCTGACGGGGTCGGGGCGGCGCTGCTGCACGCCGACAGGGCGAGGGCGGTCATCCCAGCGATGATCAGTGCGCCCAGTTTCTTCAACATTCGAGTTCCTTTCTGTCACTCGACGGTCGGCCGTGCGGCCGCTTTCACTTGGCGGGTGCCGGGGTTTCCCGGCCCGCGAGGGAGGCCTGGGCCGCGCGCTTCATCGCGGAGCGGGCCTGGAGGGACTGCTGCAGCTGGTCGAGAGCGACCGCAAGGATGATCACGGCGCCCTTGATGATCTGCTGCCAGAAGACCGACAGCCCGATCAGGACGAGGCCGTCGACCAGGAAGCCGACGAGGAACGCGCCGATCACCGTGCCGCGCACGGTGCCGCGTCCGCCGGCGAGGGACGCGCCGCCGATGACGACGGCGGCGATCGCGTTCAGCTCGTAGGAATCGCCGGCGCGGGGGGTCGCGGCCGGCAGGTCGGCGGTGAGCAGGAGGCCGACCGCCGCCGCGCACAGGCCCGAGATCACGTAGATCCAGGTCTCGGTGCGCCGGGTGGGGACGCCGGACAGTCCGGCGGCGCGGGCGTTGCCGCCCATCGCGTACAGCCAGCGGCCGAACGGGGTCCGGTTCACCAGCAGGGAGAAGATGATCGCGAACACGACCATCACCCACACCGGCATCGGGATGCCCAGCGGTGCGCCGGCGAGCAGCGGGATGAAGCCGGTGTTGCCGAGGTTCGGGTTGCCCTTCAGCTCGTCCGTGATCGGGACGCCGTTGGTGCCCAGCAGCGCGATGCCGCGGGCGACGTTCAGCATGCCGAGGGTGGCGATGAACGGCGCGACCCGCCAGCGGGTGATCACCACGCCGTTGACCCAGCCGATCAGCGCGCCGACGGCCATGGCGACGATGACGATCACCCAGATCGGGGCGTAAGCGGTGATGCCCGTCCCCGGGATGGACACGCCCCGCAGCATCAGGCCGGCGACCACACCGGTGAGCCCGACGGTGGAGCCGACCGAGAGGTCGATGCCGCCGTTGAGCACCACGAGCAGCATGCCGAGGGCCAGCAGGGCGTTCATCGCCACGTGCCGGGTCATCAGGATCAGGCTCTCCGGCTGCAGGAAGTTGGGGCTGAGGATCGTGAAGATCGCCATGATCAGCAGCAGGCCGATCAGGGCCCGGCCCTCGACGAGGACGACGCCCCAGTCGATCCGGCGGGTGAAGCCGAGGGGGACGGCGGTGGAGCCTCTGGTGTTCACGACGGGTTCCCTTCGGTGTGGTCGGGGTCTTCGACGGCCTCGCCGGAGGCGGCCATGACCTCCTCGCGGGTGGCGGTGCGGGGATCGAACTCGCGCACGATGCGGCCCTTGCGCATCACGATGATCCGGTGGGACGCGGTCAGCGCCTCGCCCACCTCTGAGGTGACGTACAGCACGCCGAGCCCCTGCTTCGCCTGCTCGAACAGCAGGGCGAAGATCTCGCCCTTCGCGCCCACGTCGATGCCGCGGGTCGGCTCGTCCAGCAGGATCACGTCGGGGCGGGTCATCAGCACGCGGCCGATGACCACCTTCTGCTGGTTGCCGCCGGACAGGGAGGTGATCGGGGCTTCGGGGCCGTACGCCTTCACCCGCACCTGCAGGATCTTCTCCTTGACCAGCTGCCGCTCCTTGCCGCGCAGCAGCATGAAGTTGCGGGAGATCCGGCCCAGGCTGGACAGGGACAGGTTCCGGCCGACGCTCAGGATCTGGACGAGGCCGTCACGCTGCCGGTCCTCGGGCACCAG